>JBBAKL010000025.1:0-37678 GCA_040403535.1 Bacteroidia bacterium | reverse complement strand
CGGCCAGTAGGCAAGAGGGGCCCTAAAGGGCGGAAGTAAAGTCGCTGAAAAGAATTCGTATCCATGAAATTTATTTATCTGATTTGAAGCCACTTGAATACAGATATCTTAAATTAACATAATTTGTTTCAACAATATATGTTATAACATATAAATTTATAGTGTTAAAATATAAAACACTATGAAAACAATTAAACAAACATTAGCCGGTTCTTTTTTGCTTTTTGCAATTGCAACTAATGCGCAAACCAACTGGAAAGTTGATGCCTCACACAGTAAACTTGGCTTTTCAGTAACCCATTTAATGGTGAGCGAAACCGAAGGAAAATTTAAAGTATACGAAGGTTCGGTATCTTCTAAATCAGAGACCGATTTTACCGATGCAAAAATTGATTTTTCGGTGGATGTGAACAGCATCAACACAGATGATGAAAAGCGCGATGGACATTTAAAGAGCCCTGATTTTTTTGACGCTGCTAATTTCCCTAAAATGACATTCAAAGCAACATTAATGAAGCCTGGAAAAGTAAAGGGAACTTATGATTTAGAAGGAGATTTAACTATGCGTGGTGTTACCAAAAAGCTTAAGTTAACAGCAATCGGTGCTTCTAAGGCGGTGAAAGATCCTTGGGGAAATACCAAATACGCTTTTAAAATTACAGGAAAGCTAAACCGAATTGATTATGGTTTAAAATGGAATGCAGCAATTGAAGCTGGAGGAGTAGTGGTAAGTGAGGATGTGAAAATTGACTGTACGATAGAATTAACTAAAGCTTAGAAGAAAATCCCGGTAAATATACGGGATTTATTTATTTTTACGGTCATCAAACTTCAAAGATCCCTTTACACTGAAACTTGAAGAGGAAATACAGCAGAAAAAATTTAAAAGCGAACAACAAAAGTTAGCTATTAATCTTATTTACACCTACAACTGGATGAATTATAAATTCCAGGCCAAGTTCAAAGATCAGGATATTACAGTACAACAATTTAATGTACTGCGTATTTTACGAGGGCAGTATCCTATTTCCTCTAACCTAAAACTTATAAAATCAAGAATGCTCGACCGGATGAGTGATGCTTCGCGAATTGTGGAAAAATTACACAAAAAGGAATTGGTAGAACGTAAAGAAAGTGAAAGTGACAGACGTAATATTGAATTGAAAATTACGGAGAAGGGCTTGGCATTGCTAAGTTCATTGGATCACATTGATGAAGACTACAAACACACCTTTAAAAATTTAACTGTTTCGGAAATGAAAATGTTAAATGATTTATTGGATAAGTCCAGAGGTTAATCAGATACGGAATCCAAAAACAGTTATATCATCCAGTTGGTCATAGCCGCCTTTCCAACGAACAAAAGTTTCTTCAATTTTCTTCACCTGTTCTTCTTTGCTGAGGTGAGAAATTTCCTGAAGTAAATTGTAGAAATTTTTCCGCATTAATTTTTTCCCGTTGTTCCCGCCAAACTGATCATAATATCCATCAGTACTTAAATAGATCACGTCATTTTTTTGCAACTGAATAGATCTTTCTGAGTACTTAAAATTATTTTCGTAGGCGTGCTTGCCTACACTGAACTTGTCGGTTTTTAATTCAATAATTTCATAGTTACGCGCAATTAAAACCGGATTAAATGCACCTGCATACGCTAAGGTTTGTGAATCCTGATTCAACAGGCAAATAGATAAATCCATGCCGTCATTAGCTTTAATTTCTTCAGCGTCTTGTCTCAAAGCGATAAATAATTCCTGCAACAACTCATTCAGGATACGGTGAGGTGCGGTAATATTTTTTTCTTTTACGATTTTGTTGAGTAGATTATTTGCTACCAAACTCATCATTGCACCGGGTACACCATGCCCTGTACAATCTATCACCGCAAAAAGTATTCCGTCGTTAGTTTTTTCTATCCAATAAAAATCACCACTTACTATATCTTTTGGTTTAAAAAACACAAAGGAGTCGGGTATGATTTGATTGATTATTTTAAGCGGAGGTAGAATGGTTTTTTGTAAGCGTTCTGCGTATTTAATACTATCGATAATGTCTTTGTTCTTTTCTTCGATGATTAATTTCTGTCCGGCAATTTCCTCATTTTTTCTTTCTAGCAAGATGTAGGCTTTTTTTCTTTCACGGAGATTTTTATAGGTGAAAAAGGCTAAGGTGATAACAACAAGTGCAAATAGTCCAACGCCGTAACTAATGATTTTCTGACGTTTTAATTCAAGGTTTTTAATTGATTCGTTTTTCTTTAACAGTTCAATTTCCTTTTGTTTTTTTTCATTTTGGAGTTTTCTCTCCATTTCAGAAATTTGTTTCGATAAGTCGCCCGAGAATACAGAATCATTCAGCGATTTGTATTTTTCGCTGAAAAAATATGCTTGTTTATAATCATTCGTAAGGGCGTAGTAATTTGAATATGCTGCATAAATCAGCAATTGTAATTTGCCGGGTTTTATTCCTTTCGTAGCACTGTAGGCGGAGTCAATACACACTTTGGCTTTTGAATATTCTTTGAGCTCGAGCATTACTTTTGAGAGATAATAATAAGAATCTACAATCAAATCAATTGCGCCTAAATCATATCCAATTACGATTGATTTTTCGTAACAATCTTGTGCTTTTTTAAAATCTTTTTCTATGTAGCTGATTTCTCCAAGCGTTTCATACAATTGACCGATACTCTGCTTTGAACCTCCTTTTCTGGTTGTATAATCCAAAGCTTTTAGAATAATTTCTTTCGCCTGGTTGTATTTTTTCACTTCCTTAAAGGCTATCCCTAAATTACTCATCGCCTTTGCCACCTTAATAGTGTCCTTTAGCTCGAAATAAAGCTCCAAGCACATTTGCTGGTATTCGATGGCTTTATCAAAGTTTTTAAGATTTCGGTATACAATCCCAATATTGGTATAAGCTCTCGCAATATCTTCTTTATCTTTTTCTTTATTTAAATTTTCGATAGACAAAAAGTAATAATCAAGTGCTTTAGTAAAATTGGCTCTTTGCTTTTCAACTATACCTAAATTATTATATGCACGTGATATGCCTTTAGCAAAATTTTGTTCCTTAAAAACGGATAGTGCAAACAAGTGACAACTTTCGGCGGTATCCAGCTTATCCTGATTTTTGAAAGTGGTTCCAAGTGCAATATAAATGTCTGCTGTTTTATTCGGTTTATTGAGTTCCTTAGCAAGTTTCAATCCTATCTTGGCGTATTGAAATACCATGTCAGGATCATCGCCGGTTAAATTATTACATAATTTGATGATCGACTTTAACTTTAAAGTATCGTGGACGTTGGGAGAATTGATAAGCTGAACGAGTGAATCGTTTTTGTCTTTATCTGCCATGAGTTGAAAACAGGAGAATAAAAACAATAGTATAAAAACGAACGGATAAAGTTGTCTTCGTAAAAAAGGGGCCTGCGCCCCTATTATTTTTTTATGCGTCAATTTTAGCATACTTTGCATTTTTTTCAATGAAATCTCTGCGTGGAGGTACTTCATCCCCCATCAACATCGCAAAAATACGGTCAGCTTCTGCTGCATTATCAACTGATACCTGACGTAATGTTCTTGTTTCAGGGTTCAATGTAGTTTCCCATAATTGTTCCGCATTCATTTCACCTAAACCTTTGTAACGTTGTACGTTTACGCTGTCAGTTTTTTCTCCGCCCATTTCTCTGATAGCAATGTCGCGTTGATCTTCGTTCCAGCAATAACGCTGGTCTTTACCTTTCTTCACTAAATATAATGGAGGTGTTGCAATGTATACATAACCACGCTCAATTAATTCTTTCATATGACGAAAGAAGAACGTCAAAATCAAAGTAGTGATGTGGGATCCGTCTACATCGGCATCACACATGATGATGATTTTATGGTAACGTAATTTCTCAATATTTAAAGCACGTTCATCTTCAGTAGTACCGCGGAACACGCCTAACGCTGTAAAAATATTTTTAATCTCTTCGTTTTCGTAAATTTTATATTCTAATGCTTTCTCAACATTTAAAATTTTACCACGTAAAGGTAAAATAGCCTGAAATTCTCGGTTACGTCCTTGCTTCGCAGTTCCACCTGCCGAGTCACCCTCAACTAAAAATAATTCCGATAAATGAGGATCGCCGCTTGCACAATCTGCTAATTTACCGGGTAAACCAGAACCGGTCATTACGTTTTTACGTTGTACCAATTCACGAGCTTTACGTGCAGCATGACGTGCAGTGGCTGCAAGAACAACTTTGTCCACAATCATGCGGGCTTGTTTTGGATGTTCTTCAAGATAGTTCGCTAAGGCTTCGCTGATTGCCTGATCAACCGCGCCCATAACATCGCTGTTACCTAATTTGGTTTTGGTTTGCCCCTCAAATTGCGGTTCGGCCACTTTAACCGAAATTACAGCTGTTAATCCTTCACGGAAGTCATCACCGCTAATTTCAAATTTTACTTTTGCTAATAATCCGTTTTTGTCGGCGTAGTTTTTTAATGTACGCGTTAAACCTCTCCTAAATCCGGCTAAATGAGTTCCTCCTTCGTGCGTATTAATATTATTAACGTAACTCTGTATGCTTTCGCTAAAGGAATTATTATATAACATAGCTACTTCAACCGGAATACCGCCTTTTTCACCTTCAATATAAATTGGCTCGTCTATTAATTTCTCTTTACCTCCGTCCAAGTAAGTAACAAACTCCTTTAGACCGCCCTCGCTTAAAAATGTTTCTTGAATTGGCTGACTGTTTTCATCCATTTGTCGACGATCCTGTAAAGTAATGCTGATTCCTTTATTTAAATAGGCTAATTCGCGCATTCTGTTAGCCAAGGTAGTGTAATTATACTCGCTAACGGTAAAGATGCTTAAATCGGGTTTAAACGTTTGTATGGTGCCTCTATAAGTGGTATCTCCAACCACTTTTGCCGGATAAAGCGGTTTACCACAGCTAAATTCTTGTACGGTTATTTGTCCTTCGCGGTGTACTTCTGTTTTCATGTGTGTACTTAGTGCGTTAACACAACTTACACCCACACCGTGTAAACCACCCGAAACTTTATAAGTATCTTTATCAAATTTACCACCCGCATGCAAAACGGTCATTACCACCTCTAAGGCGCTTACCCCCATTTTTGGATGTATGCCGGTAGGAATACCGCGACCGTCATCTTTAACAGTGATGGAATTATCTTCGTTAATGCTTACTGTAATGTTTTTACAATGCCCTGCTAACGCTTCGTCAATGGAGTTATCTACAACCTCATATACCAAGTGGTGTAATCCTTTAAAGCCAATATCGCCAATATACATGGCCGGACGTTTTCTTACTGCTTCTAAACCTTCTAAAACCTGGATGTTATCGGCTCCGTAATTCTTTTGTTCTGTAGGGGTACTTTCTGACATATTTTCTTCCTGTTTTTTTGATTTTACAATATTCTTTAAATATACTGAAAATGCGTGGTTTTTGGGTTTATAAATCTTGAATTTTACTAACAAATGTTAATAAAAAAAAGTGCGATTTTTCGAGAGAAAATTTCAAAAACTGAGAATAAAAATTAAACCTGAAATTTGCAATCACTAACTTTGTATTTCTAAAATCATTGCCATAAAAAAATTACAGTTGTTTTTTGTTTTTATTATGCTTTTTAATACTGCTTTTTTGCAAGGACTTTCCATGTCATAAGGGAAAGTTGTTGTTTATCTTGGACTAGGAGCAGGTAGTGGTAGTTTCGGAAATGGTAAATACAAGGGCATCGGTTATTCTTATTGGAATTCACCTGTAATAAATGCAGGTTTCGAATATGGTTTTTATGATAAAATTCCCAAAATTATAATTGAATTAGGAGCTAAAATTGCCATGACTTTTGGTGGCGCCAGCTACCGTGATAATAAAAATCATGGTTATGATTTAAGTTGGACCGATTTTACCATCCTGGCCAAAGGATATTATCATCATACGTTTTTGGTTGTAGAAAAATGGGATGTATATGACTCACCTTTGTTGGGGTTGAAATTTCACACCTCTACTTATTCGTATAACGAACCGGATTACAGTTCTTTTAAACATACAGAAGCATCTGTTGGTCCGGCTGTAGGCTTAGCCGTTGGCGGACGATTTTATATAAGCAAGAATTTCGGTTTTTATGCCGAGGTGAGTCACGGCTACAATGTAGATTACCTTAAGATTGGTTTAGCATTGAAGTTTTAGTTTAAAAATTGACTTTATCAACACTTAGAAACAAAGTATCCGGAAATTGATTGAATTTAGATTTTTTTGTAATTAATTATAAATAGTACATTTATGACTTAAAATTTACTTATGAATTCTAAACTAAATATACTTGAACAGAAAAAGGCGGAAGCTTTATTGGGAGGTGGGGAAAAAAGAATTGCGGCACAGCATAAAAAAGGAAAACTTACGGCTCGTGAACGTATACATTTTCTATTAGACGAAGGATCTTTTGAGGAAATTGGTATGCTGGTAACTCACAGAAGTACCGATTTTGGTTTGGATAAAGAAAAGTATCTTGGCGATGGTGTTGTTACTGGTTACGGTAACATTAACGGTCGTTTAGTTTATGTCTTTTCACAGGATTTTACTGTTTTCGGAGGTTCATTATCAGAAACACATGCTGAAAAAATATGTAAGATTATGGATTTAGCCATGCAAAATGGAGCCCCTGTAATTGGATTAAACGATAGTGGAGGTGCTCGAATTCAGGAAGGTGTTGTTTCACTTGGCGGTTATGCCGATATTTTTTATCGTAATGTTCGCGCAAGCGGTGTTATCCCACAGTTATCGGCAATTATGGGACCTTGTGCAGGTGGTGCTGTTTATTCTCCCGCAATAACAGATTTTATTTTAATGGTTGAAAACACTTCTTATATGTTTGTTACAGGTCCTAATGTTGTAAAAACTGTAACACATGAAGAGGTAACCAGTGAAGAATTGGGTGGTGCAATGACGCACGCTTCCAAATCAGGTGTAACTCATTTTGCTTGCGCTAATGAAGTTGAGGCCATTAATCACATTAAGCAGTTATTAAGCTATGTGCCGCAAAATTGTGAGGAAGATGCGCCAAGCATCCCTTATGAATCAGGTAACGAAACACGTCCTGCTTTAAACAACATAATCCCTGATAATGCTAACCAGCCTTATGATATCAGAGAGGTAATTGAACAAGTTATCGATGCAGATAGCTTTTTGGAAGTGCACAAAAATTTTGCTGAGAACATTGTAGTTGGTTTTGCACGATTGGCCGGAAAAAGTATTGGTATTGTTGCTAATCAGCCAGCGGTATTGGCAGGGGTTTTAGATATTCACTCATCTACTAAGGCAGCCCGTTTCGTTCGTTTTTGTGATAGTTTTAATATTCCTTTATTAGTGTTTGAAGATGTTCCCGGATTTTTACCTGGCACTGATCAGGAATGGAATGCGATTATTACTAATGGCGCAAAATTATTGTATGCATTTAGTGAAGCTACAGTGCCGCGTATAACGGTAATTACCCGCAAAGCTTATGGTGGGGCATATGATGTGATGAATAGTAAACACATTGGTGCCGACATGAATTATGCCTGGCCTACGGCTGAAATTGCAGTAATGGGAGCAAAAGGCGCAGCAGAAATTATTTTTAAAAATGAAATTGCTGCCTCCGTCGATAAAGAAGCGAAATGGAAGGAGAAGGAAGCGGAATATCAAAATATGTTTGCTAATCCTTATCGTGCAGCTGAGCGTGGATTTATTGACGAAGTAATTAAACCGGAAGAAACACGCGTGAAATTAATCAGAGCTTTTAAAATGCTTGAAAATAAAGTTGACAAACTCCCTAAGAAAAAACACGGAAATATTCCCCTTTAATTTTATCCTGTAAAAATGGAAAGTTCACATATCTTTTTAAACGCCATGACTTACGTGGCGTTTATTATTTTATCTGGTTTGTCTTTGTTGATTTGCCTGATCCTTTTCATTATTAGGCTATCACAAGATCATAAGCAAAAGTGGAATTGGTTAATTGCTTCGGTTCTTTCTGTTTTTGCACTTTTATTTTCGGTTTACCTTTTTACACGTAAAGTTGTTATTACGGTAAAAGAAATAGGTAAAAATGTTGAGCAAAAACTTGAAGAATCTGTTCAGGAATTACAAAAACACGACACCTCCTATCATTACGCTAAAATCCTGTCGAACGACATGATTAAAAAACTAAAAGAATTTGAACATATAAACGCGCATCACAAAGCACCGGATGAGTTCTATGTGTATTTTGGGTACATCGATTATTACCGCATGCCACTTACATTCCCTTATTCGTTGCATTGTAATGATGTGTTAGAAACTGCGGAGCTTTTTGATGAAAGAAATGTAAGCGCATTCAATTCAAACGATAACGGCGAAATTCAGACAGGTATTGCTGGCGTGAAAAAATTCGCTTTTGACAATTCTGCTTTTGTTGGATTAACTAAACTTGAAAGCGGTAAGGAGAGCTATATCATTTATTCGTTTAACGATTCAAAACAAAAAAGCTTCCCTACATTGAAGGAAGCTCTTAAAGCTGCAAGAAACGAATTTAATTACCGCGGTTACGACACGCTTATTTCAATAAATAATTATTATAGTCTATTTAATTAGTGTAACGTGACCTTTTATTTCGTGCGATTTCCCAAATACACTGGTTGCATTAATTAACCAGGTATAAACCCCGTCTTGAATAACTTCTCCGCCACGACTTTGAATTTTACCATTCCAGCCATCTTCAAAAGTTTTGGTTGAAAATACGCGCTCACCCCAGCGATCGAATATCTGCAATTCGTATTTCACTATTCCAAATCCTTTTGGTTGGAATACATCGTTTAATCCGTCATTGTTTGGTGTAAATGCATTAGGAACATAAATCCCGTAATCTTCACCAACAACAAGTGAACGCACAATAGTATCGGTACATCCTTTGTCGCTCTTTACCACTAATGCAACAGCATATGTTCCTGGTTCTGTATACATGAATGTAGGGTTTTGAGTAGTAGAAGTGTATTGTGCTGTATTCATAAAATACCAGTTCCATGCAACTACGTTTGCGCCATGCGACGCATCTGTAAACGTTACTTCCGGATCTACATTAATCACCGGTTTAATTGGCGCATGATTAAAGTCGGCCACCGGTTGCGGAAATACATTCACAGTATAAGATGACGAATTAGAGCATCCAATAGCGTCAGATACGGATACATTTACCGTATAAATTCCGGTTGTACCATAGCAAGTTTGTTGTGTGGCTGTATTACCGGTGTTGCCATTTCCTAAATTCCAGTTATAACTTACAACATTAGAGGAAGCATTAACCTGAAAGTTAACACAAAGTGGCGCACAACCACTATTAGAACTTGAACTGATGTTAGCACTCGGAATCGGATTTACAGTTGCTGAAGCTACCGCTGTTGCAGTACATCCGTTAGCGTCGGTTACTGTTAAATTATAATTGCCGGAATAAGCTATGGAGTTAGCTAATAAAGTCGGACTTTGTACAGAAGATGAAAAACCATTTGGACCGCTCCAGTTATAAGATACACCACCATTACCGGATAAACTTAAAATAGAATTTTCACAAATAGGACCGTTAACAGAAATACTTGCAACCGGAGCAGGATTAACAGTAATACTAGCAACTGCTGTATTCGTACATGTGTTTGCGTTTGTTACAAAAACCGTGTATTGTCCTGATGAACTAAATTGCACATTGTTGATGGTTACATTCTGATTGGTAGATGTAAATCCTCCTGGTCCTGACCAGGAATATGAAACACCACCATTAGCACTTAATGTGGCATTGTTGTTTTCGCAGGCAGAAGAACCTGTTGCATTAACAGATGGAAGTGAATTCACTACCACATTCGCAGTAACCGAATTAGTACAGTTATTCGCGTCGATTACAGCTAATGTATACGTTCCGCTGTTTGAAAGTGCTGAGGAGGCAATACTTGGATTTTGTGACGTGCTTAAAAAACCTGGACCAGCCCATGCATACGATGCGCCGCCACTACCTGTGAAATTGATTGGCTGTCCAACACAAACAGGACTATTACTAGCGATCTGTGGCATTGGTAGAGGATTTACTGTAACAGTTACAGTAGTACTTGCTGTACAGGTACCGGAGGCAACTAATAATGTATAGACTCCCGCGTTAACCGATGCGGCATTGTTAATAGTTGGATTTTGCAAGGTACTGGTAAATCCGCTTGGCCCGATCCATACATAAGTAGCTCCACCGGTTCCGTTTAAATTAATTGTGTTTCCGGTACAAACAGGCGAATTGCTTGTGATTTGTGGGTTCGGTAACGGAAGTATTTGAACATTTGTATTTGCTACAGAGAAACAACCGGCTGCCGAAGTTACAGTTACAGAGTAAACTCCTGTCATGCCCGCACTGGCATTCGTAATTACAGGATTCTGGAGATTAGAACTGAATGAAAGCGGTCCGCTCCATGCATAAGTTGAACCACCGGTAGATGTTAATGTAAATGTTGAATTAACACAAGTAGTAGGGCTATTAACCGTTATAATTGGTGTTGGGTTTACAACAAGGTTTGTGGTGTTAGAAGCAATGCAACCAAGACTATTGGTTCCTACAACAGTGTAAACTGTGGTTGCTAATGGTGTGGCAGTAACTGAAGAACCATTGGTTGAACTTAAGCCGGCAGATGTAGACCATGTATAAGAGCTGGCACCGGATGCACTTAATGTAGATGAGGCTCCACTACAAACCGATGTTGGCGAAGCATTAATTGTTAAAGGCAATGGGTTTGATACAGTAATGTTTGATACGGCACTGCTGGTACAACTTCCAGAACCCCCAATTACAGTATATGTAGTATTGGCGGTTGGGGTTGCAATCACCACACTTCCGGTTGAAGTATTTAATCCGGTAGCCGGTATCCATGAATAGGTTGTAGCTCCTATTGCGGTTAAAGTAAGTGATTGTCCGGGACAAAGTGTTCCTGTAGCAGGAGTAAGTGTAACTGCAGGCGGAGGAATAACGTTTAAGGTGATACTTCCTGTTAAAATACATCCACCGGCACTTCCGGTTACCGAATATGTTGTTGTTGTTGGAGGAGTTGCAGTAACCACACTGGCAGATGGAGAACTGAGCGTTGCTGCAGGATTCCATGTATACGTGCTGGCGCCGGTAACGGTAAATATCGCCGAACTTCCTACACAAATGGTTGTTGCACTTGGCGTAATATTTAAATTACCTGCAGATGAAGTGTTGTTAAGAACAAAATTATCTACATGCGCCCATGAACTTGTGCTGCCTCCGTTTTGTCTAACCGTTATGAACTGACCGTTATTAGGAGCAACAAATGTAAATGTACGTTGTGTCCAAACATTATTTGTAGGAGCAACCGGTGCAGTGTAGATTACAGTACCTGCCGCATTATTTGTAGTTGACAAGCCAATCTGAACAGGAAAAGCAGCAAATCCAGCGTCTTTTCTGTCCCAGAATGAAATGGTATAAGTGGTACCCGTAACAAGTGGTGTTGATAAAGTCATTGAAAAAATATCGGTACCGTTGCCAGTTAATGCAACATACCAGGTGCAATGTTGCGCGAATCCGCCACCCCATGTATTTGTACGAATGATATCCATGTTTCCAGTGGTGCCAAATGCAAATGTATTAGACATGAAACCATTAAATCCGGCATTGGATAGATTAATCTGATTGTTAACAGCAGTGTTTATTTCAAAACTTCCATTTAAAAAAGTCTGCGACTTAAATACAGAATGTGAAAAAACTAATAGAAAAAGAAAAAAGTATTTGACTTGATTGTACACGTTGGGCTTATTTATTTAATTAATGTAACATGTCCGGTATAATATTTAGCTTCACCAAAAACATTCACAACTTTTATTTTCCAGATATAAATATCGTCTTTACAGAAGGTTCCGTAATCTAATCCACGGTGGTGCTTACCATCCCATCCGGCATCAAATATTTTTGTGTGATAAATTCTTTCGCCCCAGCGATCAAAAATATCTAATTCATAATCTTTAATTCCAAATCCTTTAGGCTGGAAAGTATCATTTGTTCCATCTCCGTTAGGAGTAAAGGCATTTGGTACATAAATTCCAAAATCTTCTCCAACTACAATTGCTTTTGTAATGGTGTCCATACAACCATGATCACTTTTTACCACCAATGTAACCGGATATGTTCCAGCTTCCGGATAATAGAATGTTGGATTTTGTTGTGATGAGGTATAAGATGCATTACTATAGAAAAACCAACTCCACGAAGTAATAGTTGCATTATGCGTTGCATCGGTAAAATTCACTTCATCCTTATTGATAATTGGTTTGATAGGGGCAAAAATAAAATCTGCAACAGGTACAGGATAAGCATCGATTAAATAAGTTGTAGTATTTGAGCAGCCAATTGCGTCGGTTACGCTTGCGCTTACAGTATAAATACCACTTGCATCAAAACAATAAGAATAGGTTCCTCCGTTTGCTCCATTACCGCCGTTAACAGACCATACAATACTGGTCATAGAAGAAGCATTAGACACGGAAAAATTAACACATAACGGAACGCAACCATTGTTTTTGTCAGAACTAATTACCGGTTGAGGTAATGGATTAATCAAAACATTTGTAACTGCAGTTGCAGAACACCCTATATTGTCTACAGCTGTAACCGTATAGGCGCCTGACATGTTAGAAGTTGAATTATTTATTACCGGTGTAGCGCCTGTAGAGGTATATCCATTAGGACCAACCCACGAGTAAGTTATACCACCCGTTGCTATTAAGTTTAAATTGTTACCATGACATATAGGTCCGTTATTATTCGCAACCGGCGTAGGTATTGGATTAACAACAACCGCTGTGTTTGTTGTGCTTGAACAATTATTAACATTGGTAACTGTGACGCTGTATACTCCGGCCATGTTTGGAGAAGCATTAGGAATACTTGGATTTTGAGCAGATGATGTAAATCCTGCAGGCCCAGCCCAATTATAAGATGTACCACCAGTAGCGGTTAAGTTTATTGTCGTATTGGCACAAACTGTTGCTCCTGTTATAGAAATAGCAGGTAATGGATTAACAACAGCCGTTGTGGTTGTGAAATTGGTACAACCGTTTGCGTCGGTAACCACTAATGTGTAGGTTCCGCTATTTGAAACAGAAGGAGCAGAAATACCCGGAGTTTGAGTGTTAGATACAAATCCGTTAGGACCATTCCAGCTATAACTAATACCGCCGCTACCGTTAAAACTTAATCCATTTCCTTCACAAACCGGACCGTTATTAGATGCAGACGGAGTAGGCAATGGATTTACTGTAACATTTATAGTAGTGCTGCCTGTACAAGCGCCAACCATTACTGTTACCGTGTATATACCGCTTGCAGATGTTGTAGCAGTTGTGATTGTTGGAGATTGCACCGCGCTTCCGAAAGAAGCCGGTCCGCTCCATGAATAAGTTGCACCTGCTGTTACATTTAAAAATAAATTAGCTCCGGAACAAATAGGACTATTACTATTTGCTGTAGGATTTGGTAAAGGAATTACAGACACGGTAGAAACAGCAGTATTCGTACAACCGTTGGCAGCCATTCCTCCAACCGTATAAGATATTGTTGAACTCGGATTCACATTTATTACTGAAGATGTAGCGGTTGTGTTCCATAAATAACTTACCGCTCCGGATGCAGTTAAACCGGTGCTTTGTCCGGCACAAATGGTTGTATTAGTTGGTGAAACACTTACTATAGGGGGCGTAGTGTTTGTTGGAACACTAACGGTTTGCGTACCCTGACATGAATTAGTTGCATTGGCAACTGCTACAGTATAGGTCCCCCCTTGATTAACAGTTATAGTTGCTGTATTATTACCACTAACAATTCCTGAACCTGTCCAAGTATATGTATAGCCCGGAGGACCCGGTGTAACAGTAATTGATGCAGTTGGATTTGCGCATGTAATGGAGTTTGTAATAGAAAGTGTAGGGCTTATTATTGTTCCGTTTGAAGTTACGGTAGTAGTAACCACAGTTGATGCAACTGGACAAACTGTTTTGGAAATTGTACAGCTATATACTCCCGGTGCAGTTGCGATGGCAACTGATGAATTAGTTGGTCCTGTCAAGCCGGGACCTGTCCAGCTATAAGAGTTTACAGGTGTTAAATTTGTGCTAGCTGTTAAATTAACAGATGAAGTAGAGCAGCCTAAAGTTCCATTTGTAACCGCAACTGCTGTGTAAGATGCAACTAATGCGCCAGTTGGACAGCTGGCATAATCACCAGCGCTCATTTGAGAAGCTACTGCGGTATTATTGGTAAAGCTTATTACAGAGCCATTAATATTACCTGTAAAAAAACCACTCGAATTATGTACAAAAACCTGATTTCCTATGATAGCAAAACCTCCTCCTGCAGAAGTACTCGGCATGCCGGTCATGCTATAAGTGGAAACAACCGAACCGGTAGGACTATACATCGTTAATGATTGAGGATTGGTGGTTTTTAGAATATAAAAATTACAATTTGCATCTGTAACAATATCATAAGGACCACCGCCATTAAAACCGGTTAACGTGGTTAATAAAGTTCCAGGACCCGTACCATTATAAACATATACCTGACCGGTACTGCCCACTAAGCTGTATAGGTAACAACCGCAACCACCAAGGTTAACAGCGGATGTGTTTCCAATAGCATGTCCTGTATTCACCCATGCAGTTCCATTCCACCAAGCGGCGTTTCCATTAATTATCGTGTAAAAAGTCGGATTTGGTGTAGCAGCATTTAAATTTGGCATTAACGCTAATCCACCACCACCGGTTGAAACGGGTGTGTTCGACGGATTTGTTGCACTAATAGGCAATGCCGGATTGTATACTTTAATAGGACTTGTATGTAAATACACAAGATTGCTTGGGCATGATGGTGCAAAAAAAGTTTGCGCCTTAATACTAAAAGCGAACAGAAGCGCTATAAGTAAATTTATTATCAATTTTAGTTTCATGATTTATTTATAATGTTTTATTCTATGTTTATTTAATCAATGTTACATGTCCGTTAAGTAGTTTCGATTCTCCGTGAACATTCGTTAAGGTTATTCTCCATGTGTAAACTCCATCAGGACAAAATATACCATAATCTAATCCTTTATGTGTTTTGCCATCCCATCCAGCTTCAAATAATTTAGTGTGGTAAATGCGTTCTCCCCACCGATCAAAAATATCTAATTCGTATTTTTTGATTCCAAATCCTTTTGGCTGGAAATAATCATTTAACCCATCTCCGTTAGGACTAAAAGCATTAGGAACAAAAATTCCGTAATCTTCACCTACGATAATTGATTTAACGATGGTATCTGTACAGCCTTTGTCGCTTTTAACTACTAATGCAACTTCGTAATTACCTGCTTCTAAATAGGTGAAATTTGGGTTTTGAAAATTAGAAGTGTAGGTTGCGGTATTCATAAAATACCAATTCCATGCTGTAATTGTGGCGTTATGTGAGGCATCTGTAAAATTAACCGTAGCGTCTGTATTAACTACCGGAAATAACGGTGCAAAATTAAAATCTGCAACAGGAATAGGATGAACTATAACCGAAGTAGTTGCTGTGTTGCTGCATCCAACATTGTCGGTTACCGATGCGGTAACTACATAATTAGCCGCATCAAAATAACAGAAACTGGCTGAGGATCCGCTATGACTTGATCCTGATCCGGAATTCCAAGTAATGGTTGGTGAAGCATTGTTTGTACTGCAAGTAAATGTAACACATAACGGAGCGCAACCGGTATTAAAACCGGATGTTATTGAAACACTTGGTATATCATTAATGATAACGTTTGTTATGGTTGAACTTGTACATCCTATAGCGTCACTAACGGTTAGCGTATAGCTGCCACTATTGTTTGGACTCGTTGCGAACAATGTAGGACTTGATGTTGTCGCCACAAAGCCATTTGGTCCATTCCAGGTATAGGTCACGCCACCTGAACCGGTCAAGCTTAAAATATTATTTACACAAATTGGTCCGTTATTGGTAGCTATTTGAGTTGGTGGAGGATTAACTGCTACTACTGCAATTCCTGTATTTGTACACGAGTTAGCGTCGGTGACAGTTACATTGTATTGTCCGGCCATATTAACACTTGCATTAGTAATAACGGGGTTTTGTTGTGATGAAGTGAATCCGTTAGGTCCTGTCCAAGAATAAGTAACGCCTCCGTTTGCAGTTAAGTTTATGTTTTGGTTTACACAAACAGAAGATCCTGTTACGCCAACTAACGGTAAAGCATTTACAACAATAACATGCGTTGTAGAATTAGAGCAGTTATTAGCGTCGGTTACCGTTAAGGTGTACGTTCCGTTATTTGCTAATGACGATGGATTAATCACAGGATTTTGAGAAGTGGAGTTGAAGCTTCCCGGACCTACCCATAAATAATTTGTTCCGCCGGTCCCATTAAAATTGATTGTCTGACCTGCACATACAGGACTATTACTTGTAATACTTGGATTTGGTAATGCGTTAACTGTTACGGAAGTGGTAATAGATGCGGAACAGGAGCCTGCTCCAATCATTAACGTGTATATACCTGCCGCTAGGGAGTTAACGCTAGTTATAGACGGATTTTGTAAATTGCTTGTAAAGCTGTTTGGTCCGGTCCATGTATAGGTTGAGCTTCCGCCTCCTATTAAATTTAAGGTAGCGCCATCGCATAAAGGACCATTATTACCAATCGATGGGTTTGGTAAAGGAATTATATTTACTGATGTTGTAGCAAGTGCTGTACAGGTACCGCCACTGCTTAAAAAGATGGTATAGGTTCCTGAAGCGTTGGTTGTAACATTGGGTATTGTTGGATTTTGAAGGTTTGATGAAAATCCGTTTGGCCCTGTCCATGTGTAATTGAGAGCAGCCCCAACACTTAAACTTAATGTATTACCTGCACAAATCGGACTATTGGTGATTGGATTAGCAACAGCTGCACCGTTTACAGTTATGTTGGTGGTAGCAGTGCCTAAACAGCCGGGTCCTCCCGGACTTCCGGTAACTGTATAAATTGTTGTTGCGGCAGGAGTAAAAGTAACTGACGACCCTGTAACATTTCCGGGTTGCCACGTATAAGATGTGCCCCCAGATACAGTTAGTGTAGCCGGTGTGCCCTGACAAATAGTAGCAGAATTAACATTTAGTGTTGGACTTGGTACAACTGAAACCGTTACTGCACTTGTGTACGAGCTGTTTACTCCACTGCAACTGGTAATATTCATAGTGGCCGTATAGTTTGTAGTAGAGGCCGGGCATACAGTAGCTGTTAAACCAGTGGCAACAGTTCCGGTTGGACTAGACCATGTGACAGAGTAGGATTGAGCACCGTTTGGAACAAACCGCCAGGCTTCGTTTGTTGCCGTCCATTGTGTTGGTGAATTTCTGTTAGCAGGGAAAGTGGCTAAAGTTGCATTCGCATTTTGGACACCAATAATTCCTCGTCCAGAATTCCAGCCCGGACAAGCAGTACTGTTCTGGATAAATACATCTATGAAATTAGTTGTTTCGTGAAGCACCAACTGAAATGTAGAATTTGGAATTCCTGTACAAGATCCGGGATTACTAAACATTGGAATATTATTCCATGAAATAACAAAAGAGCGGCATGGCGCTGTTCCGTATGTTGCGTAATAAATATTCCCACTTGAAGTCGGGTCGATATCGCGGAATGCTGCGCAGATGGTGTTACCTGGCATGTTTGCTAAACTAGGGATTGGTGCCGTTATTGACCAACCGTTAGACTGTGTTGCTACACCCAGGCTGAAAGTTAATTGACCGTTTGAACCCACAACGCCTTGAGTGAATGTGTTTCCGTAAAAGCAAAAAGGAAAACCTAAATTTAATACGCTGCTCCAAATATCATCTTGATTAGCAATAATTGAATTTCCGGTGGTATATGAGAATGGTGCATAGGGAATTGATTGAACGGAATAAGAAGATGTAATGTTTACAGGAACTACACTTGCCGTTAAATTTGCACATTGTCCTTGACAAATAGTTGTGCTGGGCCCGGTTCCTACCTGAGAATTTATAGTTGGACAATAAGGAGCGGACTGACCACTAAGAGTGTTGTTAAGGAACAACATCACTATAGCGGTAAAAACGGAAAGAAAAAAACTCTTCATAGCAAAGATTATACAATAAAGTTAGCTATAAAGTATAGGAATAGTTTGAATTTAAATAATTTAGACTAACAATTAACTCATTATAAGTTCTAACTCACTCAGGTAGACATTAAAACGTTAATAAATCATTAAAAATCAATCCCTTTCATCGATGATCTGATCAGGTTTAAATCCTTTGGTATCAAACGAGAACATTGCATCGTTTAAATCCAAATTCGGTTTAAACGTTTTAATTTCATAAAGCTGACTTCCACCATCTTTCATAATCATTTTTAACTGAACTACTTGCTTTTTAGTTTTGTCAATATAGAGTTTAATGGTGTGAAATTTCTTTTTTTCAGGTTTTACAGATGGGTATAAATCTATAACGCTACATGAAATTGTGCCAAGCTTTTCCTCTTTATCAAATTTGTATTTATAACCTGTTTCATAAAGGGTAAATATCTTACTGGGATTTAATTGATCATCATTATTGGCATCAAAATTCTTTATTGTTAATTCAGCTGCGTCTTTATTATGGTTCCAGATGTTTTTTCCGTCGCAAACGATGATATTGCCCGGAATTTCTAACTTGAATTTTTGGCCTTTAACCTGCACTTTACCATTTTGTTTTTCCACCTGCTTTTTTTCTTTGTTGAAAATTGTGAAAACGTAATCCGCAGAAATAGTTTTATAACCTTTAGTGGTTTTACTTAAATCATCTAAAATTCCTTTGGCTTTCGGATCCTGATCTTGAGCAAAAGTGTTCATATAAACTGAACAGATTAAAAAGAATAGTAATTTTTTCATGCAATGTATTATTCAAATGTAGGGCCAAAAGTGTGTGCGAAAGTATAAAAAGTTTAAAAATTTAACACACTAAATCATTATTATTAATTTTTAACAAAAAAGCCCTGTCTTCTTTTGAGAAAACAGGGCTTTTTGATCTTAATATGTAATTATTTCTTAGCAGCAGGAGCAGCTCCAGATGTAGCAGGAGCAGCAGCTTCTTCAGCAGCAACCGCGCGTGTAGTAGCAACGCTAACAACAGAAATGTTTTTCGGATGCAAAATGGTAATTCCATCAATATTGATATCGCCGATAGAAATCGATTTACCAATACCTAATTTCTCGATATTTAATTCGATCGATTCAGGTAATTTATTTACTAAACCTTTCACTTTCAATTTGCGTAATTTAACAGTCAGTTTACCACCGTCTTTTACACCTTGTGATTGACCTACCGTTTTTACAGGTAAAGAAACTGTAACAGGTTTTCCTTCAATAACTTCAAGGAAATCCGCGTGAATTAATTTGTCATTAATTTTATGATATTGCGCTTCTTGCAAAACTGTTGTGAAATTTTTGCCGTCAACGCTAATGTTAACTAATGATGTTTCCGGAGTGTAGATAATGTTTTTAAATGCTCTTTCATCAGCATAAAAATGGATTTGTTCTTTTCCACCATAAATTACACATGGAACTTGGCCTTTTGCTCTTAAAGAAGCTGCATCTGTTTTCCCTACGTTCGCTCTTGGCGAACCGCTCAATGATACTGTTTTCATTTTTTTTTATTTTTGTGTGTTTTCAAAAATCCCGCTGTTTTTTACGACACTGTTTTTTTAAAATTATGCGGGTTAAATTATAAAGTTTGTACTGATTGACTCGTAGTTGTGTACACTGCTAATCACCTTAGCGAAAAGGTCAGCAACGCTTAGTGCCTTAATCTTCTCACTTTGCTGTTTCAAAGGGATAGTATCTGTAACAATTAGTTCTTTTATTTTCGATTTCTCGATATTTTCATAAGCTTTTCCGGATAAGATAGCATGCGTGCACATAGCGCGAACGCTATTAGCACCACGTTCAACCATCATATCGGCAGCTTTACATAATGTACCTCCTGTATCAATCATATCGTCTAATAAAACGATGTCTTTTCCTTCAATATCACCAATTGCAGTCATGTGGTCAACCACATTTGCCTTTGTTCTTTGTTTGTAACAAATCACGATATCGCACTTTAAATGCTTGGCATAGGCGTTGGCACGTTTACTTCCACCCATATCGGGAGCTGCAATGGTTAAATTTGGTAAATGTAAACTTTGAATATAAGGAAGAAATATTGTAGAAGCATACAAGTGATCAACCGGAACATTAAAGAACCCTTGAATTTGGTCGGCGTGTAAGTCCATTGTCATAACTCGTGTAGCCCCTGCAACAGCTAACATGTCTGCAACTAATTTTGCGCCAATAGCAACACGTGGTTGATCTTTTCTGTCTTGACGAGCATACCCAAAATAAGGAAGAACGGCAATAATGTTACGGGCTGAAGCGCGTTTTGCAGCGTCGATCATTAGTAGCATTTCCATCAAGTTTTCTGCCGGAGGCATAGTAGAATTAATAATAAACACACTCTGACCGCGTATACTTTCTTCATAAGAAGCCTGAATTTCTCCATCACTAAATTTATAGTGTTGAACTTTGCCTAATGAAGTGCCATATGATTTGGCAATTTGTTCAGCCAAATCTACAGAAGCGCTGCCGCTAAATATTCTAACTTGAGTTTCCATTAAAAATAGGGGCTACAAAAGTAAGCAATTAAAGCATTTAAACAACTTTATTTGGAGAAAAGGACTAATTATTTTGCAATATATCAAAACATAAATTAGATTTGCAGCCCGTTATTAAATTAGCCCGGATGGCGGAATTGGTAGACGCGCTGGTCTCAAACACCAGTGATAGCAATATCATATCGGTTCGACCCCGATTCCGGGTACTTAACCGCAAAACCCCTGATAAAGTCTTATTTATCAGGGGTTTTTGGTTCGATAAAGTATCGGTAAAATACAAAACAGTTTGTTTTCAAGCAGTTACTTGTTCGAGTTCTGAAATGGATTTAGTATTTTTAAGACTTAGGATTTTATCAAAATGAATAAAAAGAAAATATTTTCAACTATAGTTTTTGTACTCAGAATTAATAATTTTTATTAATCTGATTTTTTAAAAATTTCAGAGGTGTTTCTCCTGTTTGTTTTTTAAACATCCTAATGAAATAAGAAATATCAGTAAAACCTAAATCATATGCTACGTGACTAACGTTGATTTTTGCCTGAATCAACAATCGCTTCGCTTCTAATATAATTCTATCAGCAATTAATTGAGTTGCTGTTTTATTTAAGCAAGTTCTTGTAATTCTATTTAAGTGTTTTTCAGAGATATTTAATTTAAGTGCATATTCGCTTACTAATTTTGTTTCCCGGTAATGTTTTTCAATTAATCTCTCGAATTCAGTCAGCTTAGAAAGGTAAGTTTGCTTTTGATTCTTTTCAATTTTAATATAATACTCTGAAAGATCAATATAAACCAAATTAATAAGCGCATGAATTTTTTCATACGCAAACTTATTCGGTTTTTTATATTCTATTAATATCTCGTTCATCCAGAGTGATAACTTCTGTAATTTTTGGCTTGAAACTTTAATTGATGGATGGGACCGAAACGACTTGAAAAAAGCATAATCCTCAATCCCGGTTAAAGTATAACCCTGGTCATAAAAGTCCTTTGTGTGAAAGAAAACGTAACCCTGAATGTTATCAGATAATTTCCAATAGTGCATTTGTCCCGGCCTCATCATAAATACGCTTCCCGAACTCACATTATATCTTACAAAATCAATTTCATGCCAGCCTTTACCTTTGGTAATTATTACAATTAGATAAAAGTCGTGTTTGTGAGGTAGGTTAGTAAACTTATGTTCCTTAACATGAGGGTTTAAACTGTTGCAATAGAGTTCGTTTCTATCAAGGCTTTTCTTGAACGCATCAAGACTATAAACAGGTAAGTTTTTAGGCACCTTCAAATATACATAAATGTCCGAATAATCCTATCATTGGTCTGTAATGTGTTATTTTACATTTATAGTTTGAACTACCTTTGATTAAGTATAAAATGAAATAATTATGGAAAAAATTAATAAAACCAATCCGAGCCTGATATTAAACATTATTCAGGAAAAATGTCCGAATTGTGGACAATCACATGTCTTCCAAAAAAGCACTAGAATGTTTGAAATGCCTGTTATGAAAGAAAAATGTGACCATTGTAATTATAAATTTGATAGAGAACCCGGTTATTTTTTAGGTGCAATGTACATAAGTTACGGAATAGCTGTCTTTATTTGTGTTTTGACATTCCTCCTTTTCCATTTTGGATTTCCTTTTCTTCCGATTGTCTACACTCCAATCGCAATTGGAATGTCTATCTTGTTAATAGCAAAGAAAAACTACAAGATTTCACGGATAATTTACATTCATTTGTTTCCTTGGTAGATTATTAAATCCGTAAACGCGCTGCTCCTGTATAAACACTTAGGAGAATCTTTTTAGCTGAAAATAATTGTATTTTTGTCTCAATTAAGAAATTTGATACTCTTTTATTAGATGGCCATACAAATCCCAAATCCGAGCGAAGCTCCTTGTATCTTCAAGGAGTTCGTTCATATTTGGTCTGGAAGGGGGTACTATTTAGTTAAAGCCCTTTTTAGGGCTTTTTTTATACATTTGACGCATGAAAAAGCCCAGTTTTGATGAAATTTATATGGATTTGGCAGAAAAACTTGCTTCCAGATCACATTGTGTGAAAGCCCAGGTAGGTGCGGTTTTAACAAAAGACACACGTATCATTTCTTTGGGGTATAATGGTCCTCCTTCCGGTACACACAATTGTGATGAAGAATGGCCTGAAACAGGCTGTCCGCGCGACAGTAAGGGAAGTTGTTCATTGGCTTTGCATGCCGAGCAAAACGCAATTTTGTATGCTGCAAAAAACAATTTTTCTATTGAGGGTTCAACACTCTATGTAACCTTATCTCCCTGCATTGCTTGTGCAAGGGTAATCTATTCAGTCGGAATCAGAAAAGTGTATTTCAAAAACAGTTACGCTTCCTACAAAAATATCCCTACAGATGAAGGAGTAGATTTTTTAAGAAAATTTGGTGTTGAGGTTGTTAAATTTTAATCATAAACATTTGAAAAACAATAGATTAATATTAATCTTCCTTTTTATTACATTTCATGCGACGGTTTTTTCTCAAAATCCGGGCAGCGATGATAAAGCACCTAAAAAGGGACTGGTAGAAAATAAACGTGAGATTCGTCGTAAGGTGAAAAAAGAATCAAAGGAACGAAGACGAAAGGAAAAAGCCGAAAAAAAAGCAATAAAAAAACACCATAAGCGAATTCAAACCAAACAGGTGAGAAAACGGATGAAAAAGAGTAAAAAAAAGGCTAATAAAAATAATGAAAAGAAGGTTCCGCACTAATGCGATAAACCATATAAGCAGTTTATTGATCCACTTATTTATTACAACCTACCACATTTCAAATTCTATTTTAACACTTAGCTTTAAAACCCTAATATTGTGTTAAAGTATGTTAAGCAGAAGATTGATAAAAGTTGTTTGAGTATCAGTGTATTAGAAATTGTAAATAAAAATATTTGCACATGAGTACAGACATTCATATTTTTAGCTCTTTAAAAAGTAGAATATTTAAGTTAATTTAACAATATGTTGAGAAAAATTTACCTTCTAGTAATTGGCATTGTACTATGCGGATTCAGCGCCTTCGCTCAGGATAACTCAGGAGCAATTAAAGTTACGTTGAAAGATAAGGCAAACAACGAAGCTATTCCATTCGCTAACGTGGTAGTATACCAAAACGGCGTTCAAGTTGGTGTGGGAACTACCAATATGGATGGAGAAGCTGTTGTAAAACCATTAATTCCGGGTAAATACGATGTTAAAGGTGTGTATGTAGGTTACCAAGCATCCGAAGTAAAAGGTGTAGTAGTAGGTGAAGGTAAAATGGTTCCTATCACTATTTCTTTATCAAGTGGTGATGGTGTTAACTTGGCTGAAGTTGAAGTTGTAACTTATCAGGTTCCTTTAATTGATCCGGATACTAAAACAGGACAAACTGTTACCCGTGAAGACTATCAAAACATGGCAACCAAGAACATTAACTCCGTAGCTGCTACCACTGCAGGTATTTATCAGGCGGATGAAGGTCGAGGATTGAACGTGCGTGGTGGTCGTGATGGCGCTACTACTTATTTTGTTGACGGTATTAAAGTTATTGGTGGACTTGGTTTACCACAACAAGGGGTTGATCAGATTAACGTAATTACAGGAGGATTACCTGCAATGTATGGTGACGCAACTTCTGGTGTTGTATCTGTTACCACGCGCGGTCCTCAAGGTAAATTCTTTGGAGGTATTGAATTAATCTCTTCTCAGTTAACTGACGCTTATGGTTACAACTCTTTAGGTTTTAGCGTTGGTGGACCAATTCTACAGAAGACTGACACAAATGGTGTAAAATCTCCAATTATTGGTTTCTTTTTAGCTGGTCAGGGTACATACGAAAAAGATCCTAATCCGTCTTATTTAGAGCGCTATAAATTAAAAGATGAAAAATTAAAATCTATTCAGGCTACACCTTTGGTTCCATCTAAATCCGGTTCAGGTTTTAACAGAGCTTTAGAATATGTTACTAAAGATGATTTTGAAACCATTAAAGCACGTGAAAACGTTGCAACTCGTGGTATTTCATTAAATGGTAAAATTGATATCAAAGCTGCGAAAAACACAAACGTAACTTTAGGCGGTGCTTATGAATATAGTAACGGTCATGGTTTCATTTATTCTTACTCATTATATAATGCAGAGAATAACCCTTTATCTACAGGAAATACTTATCGTGGATATGTTCGTGTTACTCAAAAGTTCGGAAGCTCTGATCAGTCATCAAAAGATAAAGAAAAAGATCAATCATTAATTAAAAATCCTTTCTTTAGTTTCTTAGCTTCTTATGAAGAAACTAACTCAAGAACAGAAGATGACACACACAAGGATCGTTTATTTAATTATGGTTATATCGGAAAATTCCGTTTAACTACAGCAGGTAAAACCGACATCTATAATTATACATTTAATCCAAAATTAGTTATAGGAAACGATACAGTAAAAGCTTGGGAATATCAGGGAGACAGAACGACAAGTGTGAATTTTGAAGCTTCTGATATGAATTATAATATGGCTCGTTACACCCAGTATTTATTCGATTATTTCGGTGAGGGTAATCCAAATATTTCAACATTAGATCGTATTGCAGCTAACCAAGGTTTAAGAAATGGTGACCAGCCTCAATCTATTTATAGCTTGTGGTCTGCAACCGGAACACAGTATGGTTCTTATGGAAAAAGCAGTACATCACAGTTCCGTGTAGCTTCAAGTTTTAACGCAGATATTAAAAACCATGCTTTATCAATTGGTGTTGAATATGACCAACGTGATAGTCGTGGTTATTCAGTTTTCGCGCAAGGTTTATGGACAAGAATGCGTTTAATTGTTAATGACCATTTACGTGAATTGGATAAATCAAATCCTCAAGAGGTTGCTGAATTGTCAGGTAGTTATCCGGCTTATTTCTATGAGAATTTATATAATGCTGAAAAGCAAACTGCTTTCTCTATGAATTTATTGGATAAACTTGGATTACCAAAAGATTATAATAAGGAAATTAACATTGATGAACTTGATCCATCAACTTTTAGTATGGATATGTTTAGCGCAACTGATTTATTAGGTCAAAACAGCGGTAATCAATTAGTAGACTATTTCGGATATGATTACAGAGGAAACAAAACCACAGCGGCTACTAACTTAAACGAATTCTTAAACAGAAAAGATAAAAATGGCTTTAACGAATTCCCTGTTGGTTCTTTCCGCCCGATTTATATGGCGGCTTACATCCAAGATAAGTTCGACTTTAAAGACATTAAATTTAACGTTGGTTTGCGTGTAGATCGTTACGATGCTAACCAAAAAATGTTGAAAGATCAATATTTGGCATTTAACGCAAAAACTGTTGGAGAAACTTCAAATGAATTCTCTCACCCTGGTAACATGGGTAGTGATTATGTTGTTTATACTTCTCAATTAAACGGTGGTTCTGTAGTTGGTTACCGTAATGGTGAGCAATGGTTCGATTCAAAAGGTAATGAGGTTTCTGACCCTAACATCTTAGCAGGTAGTTCAGGTAAAGTAAATCCTTATTTAACAGATGAAAGTTATAAGTCATACTTAAATGGTACACCGTTTATGGTTGATGCTTTCCAAAACTACATTGCACAGTTAAACATTATGCCGCGTATTGCATTCTCTTTCCCAATCAGCGACGTAGCTAACTTCTTTGCTCACTACGACGTTTTAACTAAGCGTCCTGGTGGTAACCGTTTTGATCCAAAAGATTACTATTATTTACAAACAGAAAGTAGTACACCTGGTTTAGCAAATCCTGGTCTGCGTCCTGAAAGAACAGTAGATTATGAGTTAGGATTTAACCAAATCTTAAATGAGCGTAAAAATGCTGCTTTAAAGATCTCTGCATTCTACCGTGAAATGCGTGACATGTTAACTCAAAAGCAATTAGTTGCTGCATTCCCTCGTAACTACATTACCTACGTTAACCAAGATTTTGGAACAACAAAAGGTTTATCAATTGAGTTTGATTTAAGAAGAACAGGTGGAACTCGTATTAATGCTAACTATACTTTACAGTTTGCTGAAGGTTCAGGTTCTAACGCCAATTCAGGTGCATCTCTAGCTAACTCAGGTCAGCCAAACTTACGTGTAACTCAGCCATTAGATTATGACCAAAGACATTCAATCGTATTAAACTACGACTACCGTTTCGGTAAAGATAAAGATTACAAAGGCCCTGAGTGGAAGCGTAAAAACGGCAACCCTATTCAATTATTACAAGATGTTGGATTCAACTTACAATTCTTAGTAGGTTCTGGAACTCCTTATACTCGTTGGTCATTACCAGTTGCAGCTAATGGAAACCAAAGAAGTAACATTGAAGGATCAATCAACGGATCAAGCAAGCCTTGGACATTCCGCGCTAACTTACGTATCGATAAAAATATTGAGTTAACTTGGGGTAAGAAAGATTCTGACAACCGTAAAAAAGCAAACTTAAATATTTACGTTCAGGTGTTAAACTTGTTTAATAACCGTAATGTACTTGGTGTATATAACTTCACCGGTAACCCTGAAGATGATGGATATTTAAACTCGCCTTTAGCACAGTCAACTATTCAAAGCTTAAATAGTCCTCAGGGTTATGTTGATCAGTACACTATCTTTATCAATAATCCTGGTTTATATAACAGACCACGCGTTATTCGTATAGGTTTACAATTAGATTTCTAATAGAAAAAGAGAATGAACATGAAATATCAAGTTAATATGATGAAAAAGTTATTTACCGCAATTGCAATTATTGGTTGCATTTCTGCAGGCGCTCGCGAAAAGCAAGGCTCAGAAAGCACCAATCCGGAAACTGAAAAGTTTTCTCATTCGGCTAAAGTAATGGGTGCCTGTAAAGGACCACGTTCAAGCCAAGAGTTGTGGATTAATAATGTTAGAACCATTATCTTCACCGGAGGTGATATGTGGTGGGATTTATTTGGTTCAGGTAATGCTTATTACATTGTTCCTGCAACTCAAGACAGAGCGGTTGGTATATCTTCCAACTTTGCCGGTTCAATTTGGATCGGAGGATTAGATGCCGGCGGACAGTTAAAAATCGCTGCTATGACTTATCGTCAAACCGGTTACGATTTCTGGCCGGGTCCATTGGATCCTGCAACTGCTTCAACTGATGAAACGGTTTGTAACGATTACGATAAAATTTTCGTGATTACCCGTAAGGAAGTAGAAGAACATGTTTTTGGTGGTGTTACGTCCGACGCTGTTAAAAATTGGCCGGGTAATGGTTTAAAAGGAGATCGTCCTAATTTGGCTCCATATAAAGATGTTGACTCTGATAATTTTTACGATCCAACAGCTGGTGACTATCCTTATTACGATATTTATAACAAAGCAGAAAAAGACAACTTAGGAGTTTGTTCTGCAAAATTATTTGGTGATGCAACATTATGGTGGGTATTTAACGATAAAGGTGATGTTCACACAGAAACGAACGGTCAGCCAATTGGTTTAGAAGTTCGTGCTCAGGCATTCGGTTTCAAAACTGGTGACGAAATTAACAACATGACTTTTTATAACTATGAAGTAATCAATCGTTCAACTTTTACTTTAAATAAAACATACTTTACTGTTTGGACTGACGCTGACTTAGGTAACTATTTAGATGACTATGTTGGTTGTGATGTAAAAGAAGGTTTAGGATACATTTATAATAGTGATGGAAATGATGATACTCAGGCTGGTGCAAATGGTTACGGTGAATTCCCTGCAGCATTAGGTTGCGACTTCTTTAAAGGTCCTTTAGCGGATATTGCTGATGGTGTTGATAATGATTTTGATGGTTCTACAGATGAGGCTGGAGAAACAATTGGTATGGCAAAGTTCTTATATTATAATAATAACATTGGTTCATTCCCTTCACAAACTACTAACCCGGCTTTAGCTTCTCATTTTTACAACTACATGACCGGTTTCTGGAAAGATGGTTCTCCATTTACAGAGGGTGGTAATGCTTACGGTGGTTCAACTCCGGTTGACTACGTTTATCCAGGTGAATTATATCCAACTCCAACAGGCTGGAATGAGTTTAGCGCAGGTAACTTGGCTGGTGATCGTCGTTTCTTGCAATCTGCAGGTCCATTTACACTTAAGCCAGGTGCAGTTAACAATGTTACTTTCGGTTTACCATGGGCACAATCTTCAATTAAAAACGGTAACTTATTTGCTGTTGAATTATTAAAGCGTGCAGATCAAAAAGCACAAGCATTGTTTGATAATTGTTTTAAAATTCTTGATGGTCCTGAAGCTCCGGATATGACGATTCAGGAGAGCAGCAATGAATTATTGATCTATTTATCAAACAAACCACAAAGTAATAATTACCTTAATAATTACTTGGAGAAGGATGTTACCATTTTACCGATTGCAGGTCAAACTGTATCTTGCTTGGCTAACCCTGATGCTTTCTATCGATTTGAAGGTTACAAAATTTATCAATTACGTGACGCGTTAGTTTCTCAAACGGATTTAGAAGATGAAACTAAAGCTAAATTAGTTGCTCAATGTGATGTTAAAAATAATGTAACTCGTATTGTAAATTATAAATACGATGCTAGCATTAACGCAGATGTTCCAACTATTAAGGTTGAAGGTTCAAACAATGGCATTCAAACTACTTTTAAAGTAACCGAAGATGCTTTTGCAACCGGTCAGGATAAGAAGTTAATCAATAATAAGACGTATTACTTTATGGCAATTGCTTATGCTCATAATGAATATGCTAAATATGTTCAAAATGTAAGTCCTTCAACCAATTCATGCGAGAACTATGAGGGTCAAAAAACTCCTTATCTAGAAGGCCGGAAAATCAAAAAGGCTGCAGGTATACCTCATATTGTAGATGTAGAGAAAGACGGTACCATTTCACAAGCTACTTATGGGTATGGACCAAAAATCACTCGTATTGAAGGTCAAGGTAATGGTGGAAATATTTTAGATTTGACGCAAGAATCAGTTAATGCCGCGTTAAATCCTCCATACATTGCTAAACGTGCAACTTATGAGAATGGCCGTGGACCAATAAAAGTTAAAGTTGTTGATCCATTAAACATTCCGAATTCGACCTTTACAGTTAAATTCTTAAAAATAGCGACTCCGAGCACATTAACTCCTCAGCCTTGGGCTGCAGTTGGAACTTCAACAAGCCAGTATGCAGTTGGTTACAGATACGCTAGAAATGGTTCAACAATTTCTAATGATTCAATCAGCTGGGTATTAACAAATGTTAGTACCGGTGAAACTTATTGGCCAAGTAAATCAATTAAAGTAGGTGAGGAATTTTATTTCAGCAAGATCGGATTATCAGTGAATATTGAGCAAGTAGCTGATCCGGGTGCATCTTTAACTACTACTGTTACTACAGAATTCCAAACCGGTGATTTCTTAGAAGGAACAATGACATTTGCTGATCCTACCAAACAATGGTTAACAGGATTAGTGGATGAAGATGAAACGAGTTCGTTAAACTGGATTCGTTCAGGTAATAAGTCGGATTTAGGTACTCTATACAACGATTACGGCTCCGACCCTGATAAAGTTTTCGCAAAAGTGTTAGGCGGTACATGGGCGCCTTATAGTCAGGTTGCTGCAACTAAAAAGAGTGGTTCTTCAGTTTATTATGCAGGTCCAGGTTATGCAGGAAGCTACTTTGCATCTACAGATGGTAACGCTCCTGAGAAAACAGACTTACGTTTCTTATCTAGTGTGGACGTTGTTATAACACCTGATAAAAACAAATGGACTCGATGCGTTGTACTTGAAATGCAAGACGATTCATTATTATCAGAAAATGTTACACGTCGATTTGCTCCACGTGACCATGCATCAGTAGATAAAAATGGTAATACCGGAGATGGTATCGTTTCTAACGACCCTAATGATGCAGATTATATCTCTGCAAAAGGTATGGGTTGGTTCCCTGGTTATGCTATTAACTTAGAAACAGGTGAGCGTTTAAATATGGCGTTTGGAGAAGATAGCTACAATTTCGCAGATAACGGTAATGATATGTTGTGGAACCCTACATCAACAATCGATGGTTCTACTTATAACAATGCATTTGGCGGAAGACACTTTATTTATGTGTTTGGTCACAATAAAGATGCTGTTTACAGTAGCACTATGACAACATCAACTTGGCAAGGTCTTGCTCCTATTGCAGGAAAGCCAATTGGTGCAGGACGTTATGATGCTTGCGCACAGCTATATGATCAGTTAAAAACTGCAATGTCTTTAACGACTACTGTTGGTACTTCAGTAGCCGGTTTCCAATGGGCAATGGCAAATATTATGCGTGATGCAATGTGGGTTAACATTCCTTTAGTTCGCTCAAACTACGCATTCAAAAACCCTGCTAATATCCCTTGCGAGGTTAAAGTTAGATTACGTGTTAGAAAACCTTACCGATATGGTTATTCTACTCAATGGGCTAATCGTTTGCCTATAACTACACCAAACTATGTTGCGAATGCAGTTGGTTCGTTTGGTTATATGGCAACAACAGTACCTTCTAACTTGCCTTTAGATACTGCAACTTCCGCACAAAACAATAACTTACCAATGTATGAATTCAATACGTCTGATATTTATACAATGATAGGTGAATCTTCAACTGCTAAGAACGCACTTGATTTGATTCGAATTGTGCCAAATCCATATTACGGAACATCTAATTACGAGAAAAACCGATTAGATAACCGTGTAAGAATTACAAATCTTCCAAACGTTTGTACAATTAAAATCTTTACAATGAATGGAACTTTAGTACGCACCATCAAACGTGATGTTGCAGGAACTGAAGAAGAATATTCAAACGTAAATGAGATAGCACAATCTAAACGTACCCCTTACCAAGATTGGGATTTGAAAAACCAATCAGGTATCCCTGTAGCAAGTGGACTTTACATTTTCCACATTGATGCACCTGGAAAAGGAGAGAAGATTTTAAAATGGTTTGGAGTAATGAGACCTTTAGATTTACAAAACTTTTAATGCCCAATGAGTATGATGAAAAATTTAAATTATAAAGCAAAGCTTTTAGTTTTATCAACTGTAATTACAGGTTCTGTATTTGCAGGTAACCCTGAACGTGCTGGTCAAGCTGGTGCTTCTCAGTTATTGATGAATCCATATGCAAGAAGTGCAGGTTGGGCGGCTGCCGGACAAGCAAGATCACGAGGCATTGAATCTCAGTTTTTAAATGTGGCAGGTACTGCCTTCACAAGAAGAACAGAAGTGAATTTTGCGAGAACTAACTGGTTAGTAGGTTCAGGAATTTACATGAACGCTTTTGGTTTAACTCAACATGTAGGTGAAACCGGTGCAATTGGATTTGGTGTTGTAGCTATTGATGCTGGTAAAATTGAAATCACTACAGAAGAACAGCCTGAGGGTGGTTTAGGAACTTTTAATCCATCATTTTATAATATCAGTTTATCCTATGCAAAAGGTTTTTCTGATAATATTTATGGTGGTATTAACGTAAAAGTGATTTCAGAACAAATTGCTAACGTTTCTGCTCGCGGTGTTGCTATCGATGCTGGTATTCAATACCACACCGGTAAGTACGACCAGATTCACTTTGGTATATCATTAAAGAACGTAGGTCCTAAAATGTCATATCGTGGAGACGGTTTAACTTTCCAAGGTGAAAAAACCAACTTTGAAGGAAATACTTACCAATTAACCGTAAGTAACCGTTCTGCAAGTTTTGAATTACCGGCTTTAATTAATATCGGTGGTGCTTACGATTTTTATTTGACTAAAGATACCGCAGGATTATCAAAATCACATCGTGTTACTTTTGCTGCTAACTTTACTTCTAATTCATTTACTTACGATAACTTTTTATTAGGCTTAGAGTATTCTTGGAAAGATATCTTAATGATTCGTGGTGGTTTCGCTGCTGAAAAATACATCTTAACAAGCGGAAATGATGATTTAAAAGCTCAGCGTATGACTGCCTTTACTGGACCTTCAGTTGGCGCAACAGTTGAATTACCTTTAGGAGAGAAAAAATCAACATTTGGTGTAGATTATTCTTACCGATTCACAAATCCGTTTGGTGGTGTTCATAGCTTTGGATTTAGAATAAATCTATAATTTAATTAATTTCTTATTTTATTTAAAGAGTCCCGATTAGTCGGGATTCTTTATTTTTAAAACAGTATCAAAAATGGCAAACGTTGGATATTATACAGAAGAAGGCTTACAAAAATTAAAGGATGAATTGCAGCAACTTGAATCAATAGAAAGACGAAAGTGCACAGCTGCGGTTGCAGAAGCACGTGAAAAAGGTGATTTAAGTGAAAATGCCGAGTATGATGCTGCCCGAGAAGCGCAAGCTTTGTTAGAAGTAAAAATCGCAAAATTAAAGGAAGTAATCGTAAATGCGCGTTTGGTAGATGAGAGTCAAATCGACACTTCAAAAGTTAGCATTCTTACTACTGTTAAGATAAAAAATTTAAAGAATAATGCTGCTATGTCTTATACATTGGTAGCAGAGAATGAAGCCGACTTAAAATCAGGTAAAATTTCAGTTGATTCACCTATAGGAAAAGGATTGTTAGGTAAAAAAGTAGGGGATAAGGTTGATATATCAGTTCCTGCCGGTGTTATTCCTTTTGAGATTGTTTCTATTTCGCTTTAATGCCAAGTATTTTTACACGTATAATTAATGGTGAAATTCCATGTTATAAAATCGCGGAAAATAATGATTACATCGCATTTTTAGATATTTTTCCTATCAAAAAAGGTCACACTTTGATTGTTCCAAAAAAGGAAGTGGATTATTTGTTTGATTTGGATAACTCAACCTATTCAGGTTTAATGGAGTTTACGAAGATGGTTGCTAGCGCAATTAAAAAATCGCATGATTGTAACAGGGTTTCTATGCATGTTATTGGCTTGGAAGTTCCACACGCTCATATTCATCTTATACCAATAAACTCTATGTCTGATTGTAATTTTTCGAACGAAAAACTTAAGCTCGCCAAAGATGAGTTTGAAGCTATCGCTCAAAAAATAAAAAGTAATTTATGATTTGTCTATAAAAAAAGCGGGGTTTAAAACCCCGCTTTTTTATTCTTTATCTTTTTCATCTTCCGCTTTTTCATCTTCCGATTCTCCTAACACTTGTTTGATCTTATTTAAGAAGACAGTTCTTTTTTGAGGACTGCAGATGTTGAACTGAAACGAAGGACCTTTTTCTACATCTTGTTTCCTGTTCTTAGGCTTCATTTCTTTTATGTTATTGTTGAACTCATTGTTGCTCGAAACAACGCTCATAAGTCCTTTATAAAACTCGAAGTAATACCAGGTGGTCGGATCAGCTTCTAAGTAAATGGTAATTTTATCACCACCACTGCGCATTTTGTCAATTTTAATATAGCCAGGTACATATCGGTTTATTTCATTTTTTAAGATATTACCTAAGCCAATTTTTCCAATTGAAATAAATGATTTAAGCTGCGGAAAGTACTTAAAGTTTACGTCATTAAAGAAAAACGATTTTTCTAATTCATCCGGGAATTTTTTGATGTTTCCAAATAAATTTAAATCAGCTAACGCTTTATCAGCTTTCTCTTTACCCATAATTTCCGTTAAGCCTTTAAAGTATTCCGGTTTGCTGAAATCAACCGCTTCTAGAGTATTCAGGAATATTTCCATGTCTTTGGCCATTGTCTTTAATGATTTGTCATCGAAAAAGAAATTAACGGTCATTAATAAATTAATACTAGCTGAGTCGGATGTCGTATAATGGTAAGCAGAACCTACAGAGTTAACTTGAACCTGACCTAAATCTGCACCAAGATCGAATTTTCCTTCACCATACATGACACAATTTGTAGTATTCAGGCTTAAGTAATTTCCTGGAAGGTTTTGTTCGATTAATTTTTCTTTGTTTGAAATCTGATATTCACCACTCTCTTTGTCAAAAGTTAAATATCCGTCTGCAGAAATAATTTTTTTATCTGAACGACTTGATTTAGGAGATAAAAATCCTGAATAAACAGCATTTGTATCCAGCGCATACATGATGGCGTTTACCACAGGATTACCAAACATATCTCTTGGTTCTGCAGGGATAGGAATTAATATTTCCTTTGGGTTAATATCACCGTTAAATTTCAAATATGACTTTCTAATTCGGCTGCAATTATGAACGATTTTAGTACCACCGTCAAAATTTAAATACGGATTGATTGCTCGTAAAGTAACTTTACCTGCAAATGAGAAATAATCATTAAACATAAACTGATCTTTCTCGCTTATAAAACCTTCTGAGGTTGTTGTCCCAGAAGTATCGGGCTTAATAACTGAGAATTTAATCAAATAATTCTTTTCATTTTCGTCCATATATAAGTATTCACCTTTACCTAAATAGTTTCGCTTACTGAAAATGTTGGCAGTAACATTTCTGATGCGGTGATGTTTAGTAACGGTATTTGCCAAAATGGAAGCATTCTTTAAAGTATCGATAACTGCATTTTTGAAGATGGTCACCTTTCCACTGTCCGGAAATAATCGCGCATCTGCCACATTAATAAACGGAACGTTTAAACAATGAATAATATACTTTCTAAGGTTATATTTTGCAGCAGGCGCAAAGAAACTTAAGGAGTCTTGTTTTGGATGGATACTGATGAATTGAGGACCTTCTAAATCGAGCGCGTTCTCTACATTCTGGTCAAGTTTCTTTTGATCATCACCTAATTCGATTTCTTCGCTATCCATAAACCATTTAAAGCGGTCCATATAAGCTATGTATTGGTTTTTATCGAACCGAACGTAAGAGCCTTCTCCATTTGAAATAAATTCTCCTTCACGTTTGTCAAAGTCAATTCGGGCGTTAACGTTTACGGTAGAGAACGTGAATCCTTCTTCGTCGAATGCCTTGAGGTGGAAATCGGCGGTATCGGAGAAGAATTTCCGTTTAATGAATAATATTTTACCCGATTTTAAATCTGCCTTTCCGAAATCTACTTTGCCATTTCCTGTAAGCATTCGTTTAGTTAAATCAAATCGCCCATTAAAGGCAGCATCTTCTTTATAGGCAATAAAAGGTTTGCGCAGGTTTCTGGTTTGTAAAAGTTCTTTATAAGGCATAAAATGAATGTAGGTTGTGTCTCCATGAACCACAGGAAATTCATCCGGCACTTCCTGTTCCTTAATATCAAATGTTTTAGCAACCCCGTTGGCAGAGTCAGGAAAGAAGATTAAATCAGGAACAGATGATTTACTCGCGCTGAATATTAAATCACCGCCACCGCGTAAACCTTTATTACTTAAACGTATTTCCTGTTCAAAATTACCTACACCGCCGTAAATTTTAAATCCACCGGGTGGAGTTTGCCGCACAAATCCTAATGAATAATCTTTTTGTAAGGTGAGTTTTTCACGAAAAGTCGGAAATATTCCGCCGGACACAAAATCACCATCAAACTGCAACCCTTCACTTCGGAAGTTATCTAAACTATCCATGGTAAACGGATCTAATTTGAAGTAAAACTTATCGCGGTTATAAACGCCTTTGTAAATGGCTCTGCTGTCGTAAAACGCGTAACTTTCCTTAAAACTTTGGAATTGCGGGAAGGTTGGTGCCTTGCCCCACCCGGAGTGGTTTTTAGGCGCATCTATTCTTAATTCACCATTTGCGTTTTCGATAACTGTTTGTACACGTTTAAAAGGTATGTTACCATTTACATCGGGCTCAAATGCTTCTACATAAATTTTTAACGAGTCAATTGTTTTCATTTTGATTTTAAATTGTTCATAATCAAAAATGAAATCTTTTCCGTGAAATTCGAATTTACCAGAAGCAACTACTCCCGAAAATTCAATGTTACGGTTTTTACGCAATACTAACTCGCGGTCTTTTGGGAAAATAAAAACTTTTTGTGTGTCGCTTAATAAAACATTTTTAACACCACTTACAGTAATATCGTAGTTTAATAAGTTTATTGAAGCATTGTTCTGACCCGGTAATACCGAATAAATAGTTAAAATGTCATAATCCAGTTTGTGTTGTGCATGCGCCTGATAATCCAACAAACGCTGACGAATGGAGATAAGGTCACTTTCAGGCTCAAAATATACTAGCCCGAAAATTGCGTATTTAAAAATAGTAGGACGTAAATCAATTGCCATTACTTTTAAATATTTCGCTAAATCAACAACTGTGAACGGCTGATCACCGTTTGCCTTGCTGAATTCAATTAATTTAGCAATTAGATTGAAATTGTCTTTGCCACGCAACATTTGCAAGCGATCGCCCGAGAAGAAATCAAATGACTCAAAAAATGCTTCACCCTGATTGTTATTCGGAAGGAATCCTAATTGAATTTTAGGTTCTTCTATATTCCAAACCAATTGCTCAAAATACATATCGAATTTGTGAAACGAATTGGAGAATGGTGTTTTTTGTAACCCATCATCTCCTCTTAAAATAGTGACACGTTTATTTTCTAAATCGTAATTAAAACTTAATCCGGGATGATAGATAGAGTCTTTATCCATGAAAATTTTTACTGTTCCCGGGTTTGCTACTACGCGTGCCTTACTCATTGCAAATGCACGCGCCGAAATTTCCATGAATCGTTGGTTGTTTCTTCTGAAAATAATTCGAGCAGGATTAGATGCATTTCCTGAGCCTACAAATTTTGGTCCGCGCATTCCAAAACCTCCGTCATAATCCACATCCGGATAAATATTTTTAACCAATAAACGTTTACTATACGAGTCAAAACGCGGGTAAGTAGGTTCACTATTGTTTTCTGTAATAATTCGGTCAGTAATTTTTCCTAATTGAGGCTTATCAAAATATTGTTTACCGTAAAATACAGCCGAATCAGAGGTATAATTACCGGTTTTACAGTCTATAATAGTGAACCTAC
>JBBAKL010000024.1:0-38809 GCA_040403535.1 Bacteroidia bacterium | reverse complement strand
CCACTCTTTTTTTACCGAAATAAATTTTATTTACAATTAGTAAATTGGTAGGTATATTTGTGTTGAAGGATTCTTTTCTTGCATTGGTTACTTCAGACAAAACACTATCGGTATTAATCTGATTTAAAGTTGAATCTTTTAAATCCAATATGTTGTTGATGTGGTAACCGTCAAATTTTAACGTTGAATCGCTGCTGTACTGAACACTGTTATCCATCCAGTGAATAAACCCAATGTTATTTGCGTTAACGGTTAGCACACTGTGTTTTCCTATTTTGCTTTTATAGGGCGTTTCAAAAAAGATATCGGCACTTGCACCAAGACCATTATAGGCTAAGAAATTTTTCTTTTTGGATGTATCACTGATTGCCATGTTAAAATTAGATTGAAAAATCAGCTCGGTACCATCTGCATTGGTGTATAAGGAAGAGTTTTTATTGGCTTTTACATAGAATAACTGTTCGCCTTTTACAAAAGAAATAGAAACGCCAATTTTAGCATTGGTATCAACTTTATGCATCATAATCCCAATTTTTACTTCCTGGAATCTTAAAGCGTTAATGTTTGTACCACTGAAGTTGGCTGTTTTATTTAAAAAAGGCTTATTGCCATAAAATATAAGTGTAAAAAAATCTTTGGTATAAGTGGCATTTAATATTTCCTGATTTTTTAAACCTATCATGAAAGAGTAATTTGGTTTTTTACCAAAAAAAGCACTTACGCCATAATTTAAGTTTATTCCAACCTGATTGTAGCCACGCATGTTTTTTAGTGCAGCGTCTTTCATTTCTTTGTCAATGTAACCGCCAAATAACAATTTATTCATCATGGCATTCTGAAATCCGTTTGAACCTGCTTCGTAATCGGAATTTAACGAAACGCAGTTACCCGTTTTACTAAAGTTGACGAAATCAGTGTTGTATTGCGATTTGGTGACAAACGCGAAAACCAATAAAATTAATGTTATGAAGAATCGGTTCAACATTATTTTCTTCGCGCTTTATAATTGATATCAAAACTTAAAATAAGATCTAGATTATATTTATCCAGAATTTTGATATCAGGAGGTTGAGGTGTTGGCAAGTTAAATTGCGAAACAAATCTTATAAATTTACAAGCCTTTAAATGTTCTAACTTAGTTTTATCCAAATTTATTTCGAGTTTGGTGTAAACCGGACTTAGCACTAGGTAATTTGCGTCAATTGTGCCTCTTTGAATTTCGTTGTTTGGAACTGTAAATAACGAATCAATAACTTGATTCTGTTCGTTTAAAATATAACCTTGTAATACGGCATTAAAGGGATAACCATTGGTGGCTTGTAATATGAGCTTGCCGTAATTTATATTTTCAATTTGTTGAATATTGGTTAGGTCAATAGCGCTTGTAGAAGTCAGCTTAAAATAATCTGCTCTTATTTGTAAAGGCATATCCACTTCTGCATAAATTTTAATGCCGGTGTTTAAAAAGGCGAAGTCGTTGGATCCTGAAATATTTCCAAAAGGATTAATGATAATTTTACCCTGGTAGGTTAAAAAATCAGGAAGATTTTCCAGAAATGGTTTTAGGTTGGAATTACCTGTGTTTACTGATACGGTTTTTACCGAAGGGAAAACAGGGCTAGAAAAAGTGTTGGTTTTGCCTGCCCGGTTAATGTTTAAATTGGATAATCCATTTGCGTTTAACGGAACGGAGTTGTTACTATAAGTGTTAATAGAATTAATGTTGTTTAATTGAGCGTTGATATCTACACCAAATTCATTTACAATGTTAAAATTGATATAAGCGGAGTTTATTTTTAAGTTACTTGCTTGTAAATTTTTGCTCAGGTTCAGGGCTACAGAATCATAATTGAGGTCAATGTTTTGCTGACCAAAATATCCCTCCACATAATAGGGTACCAGTTTGGTATACGATAGTTTGGTGGCAACGCCTTGTCCGCCTCTGATGGTGTCGGGTTGCGCTGTAGGCGCTACAGAAACATTAATGATCTGAACAAGGGCGTTAATTTTATTTCCGGTTGAGCCGGTAAGCTTAATGTTGTAGCCGCTAATATCGTAGAACTTTGTACTGTTGGAAGCGCCCGGATTAATTGTTTCTTTAATCTTAAATGGTAAACCATATTTAGTGGCCCCGGGTAATGTTAGGTCAAAAACAAGGGGTTGGGTGTAGGTATTGGTGTAATCGATTTTAATTTTACCTTCATTAATTACTACATTTCTTAACTCAACTCCGTTACTGATATCTAAAACAATTTCCTGTGTTTGCGGAAATCCGGGAATATTGCTGCCAGGAGCAATAAATAACTTAGAGCCCGGCGCAAGAAAAAAGGAGTAATTTAATACAGTATCCGGAATTGCAATCAAGGAGTCGAGCTGAAATCCGGCTATTTTTTTGGAGAAAGATAAGTGGAGTAGTCCTGTAGGATCAGAAGTAAATAAGCTATCGCTTAAGAAATTCTTAATGTTAAGTGAACTTCTTGCAATGGGAGCCTGAATGTCAACATCCCAATTAGCTTCATTAGATTTTCTGCAAGAAAATAGAATTGCGCATAAAATAGCGATTAGTGTAAATAATTTAATTTGTAAGCGCATTACACAAATATAAGTTATTTTAAGCGAAATTCCATTCACAAAACTTTATCGTTTCTATTAACAATTTTGGCTAAATTTTGTTTTTTTATTAGTTAAAATGAATAAAACAGGACTTATTTTGTGTAGATTTATGGTATTGAAAAATAGAGTATATATTATCGGGTTATTAATGTTGATTGTTTTAGCAAATAAAGCACAACCGTTAAATTATTATTATGGCAATCTCCATTCGCATTCGGGTTATTCTGACGGGAATAAAGATGCCGCAACCACAGGCACTTCCACTCCGGCAGGAGATTTTGTTTTTGCCAAAGCGTCTCTTCATTTTAATTTTTTAGGAATTTCGGATCATAATCACTCAAATGCCGGAATGCAGCTTGCTGATTATGCCTTAGGAATGTCACAGGCAAATAGTGCCAACCAGGAAAACACATTCCTTTGTTTTTACGGCATGGAGTGGGGGGTTACTACAAATTCCGGTGATGGCCATGTAATTGTTTACGGTTACAATCAATTAATAGGCTGGGAAAATGGAAACTATAATGTTTACTGCGCTAAATCGGATTATGCGACTTTGTTTAAGCTGATAAATAGTAGCCCTAACGCATTTTGTTATTTAGCTCACCCTGGCTGGAATGATTTTCAGTATTTAACAACAAATCCATATAGTCTTTCTTATGATTCAGCAATAGTTGGTTTGCCATTTAGAAGTGGCTTGGCATTTAGTACGCTTACAAACTATAGCGATTATCCAAGCGGAGATTATTTTAATTACTACAGAAAATTGCTTTCAATGGGTTATCATGTGGGTATGACTTATGATCACGACAATCATTATTTAACTTTTGGTAGAAATAATGCCGGACGATTGGTGGTAATGGCCCCTTCGCTTACACAGTCTAACTTTTACACTGCTATGAAAGCAATGCATTTTTACGCAAGCGATGACTGGAATACTAAATTGGATTTTAAAATAGGAACCAAAATAATGGGCGATTCTACTTCGGGTATTACGCCCCCTGTTATAAACATTATCCATAATGATGATGATGGTGAATTAGCCGATTCAGTTAAACTATGGTCGGGTGTAACAGGCAGTAATAGTTACCCAACTGTATTAGCCGTTTCAAAATCTAATAACACGTTATCGTTTACAGATAATGCAATGGTTCCGGGAACTAACAAATATTACTTTGTAGAAGTGATTCAAAACGACGGTGATCGGATAGTAAGTTCTCCAATATGGTACCGTTTAAGTACTTTTGCATCGGTTCCTGAAATTAAAAACGATTTTTCGTTCATTATGTTTCCAAATCCGGTGAACTCTGTATTATATATTGCAACCGGTTTAAATCAAAACTATCAGGTTAACATTACCGACATCACAGGTAAAAAAATATTCTCTGAAATCTATACTAACGGAGAAGTTAAAATTTCAACATCTGAATTAGACAAGGGGATTTACTTTGTAGAAGTAAAAACCGATACATTCAGTAAGACACAGAAGTTGGTTATTGAATAGAACGCAAGGCTTTTTCAGTTTGCGATAACATTTCATCCGTATAATCCAGGTGCGTTACCAAGCGCATCGTGTTTTTCCCGAATCCTACTGATTTGATGTTTTTTTCAAGCAATTTCTTTTCCATCTCAATACTGCTTATTTTCGGATTAATATCAAAAATGACAATATTGGTATCAACCGGCAAAATGGATTCTACATATGGTAAAGTCTTTAAAATAGCTTCCAGTTGTTTAGCTCTTTGATGGTCTTCCTTTAGTCTTTCAATATTGTTGTCCAAGGCATAAATACCGGCTGCGGCCAGATATCCGGCTTGTCGCATCCCTCCGCCAAAAACTTTTCTAACTCTTCTTGCCCGCTTTATAAACTCTTTTGTTCCAAGTAAAACGGATCCGGCAGGTGTTCCTAATCCTTTAGATAGACAGATTGAAATGCTGTCAAATAATTCACCAGTGGCCTTAGTGCTTTCTTTAGTCTCCGCTAAGGCATTAAAAATTCTAGCACCGTCTAAGTGTAATTTGAGTTTTTTCGCGTCGCATAATTTTTTAATTGGTTTTACTTGTTCCAATGTGTAATAAGAACCTCCGGCGCGATTAACCGTGTTTTCCAGACTAACCAAAGATGTTCGGGTTAACCAATCAAAATCACCATTAATATTCATTTCAATTTCTTCTGCCGTAATTCTTCCTCTGTTGCCTTGAATTAATTTAGCTTGTGCACCCGAATTAAAAGAAATTCCTCCGCCTTCGTAATTGTAAATATGTGAGTTAACATCACACAACACTTCATCTCCGGGTTGCGTATGAACTTTTATGGCTATCTGGTTGGTCATAGTGCCACTAGGACAAAACAATCCGGCTTCTTTACCAAATAGTGCTGCCGATTTATTTTCTAAAGCTATTACTGTTGTATCTTCATTAAACACATCATCGCCAACTTCCGCATTCATCATTGCTTCCATCATTGCTTTTGATGGCTTAGTAACTGTGTCGCTTCTTAAATCGATATACATAATCAGTTTTTTAGCATTATCATTAATCCGTCTCTAACAGGTAAAAGTAAATTTATCACTCTGTCATCGGCGTTTGTTTTTTTATTAAAGTCGTGAATAATTTTTGTATCGGAATCCATTTTATTTTCTTCATTCAGCACTTTTCCATTCCACAGAACATTATCCGCAATAATTAAACCGCCTTTATTTACTTTCTCAATAATTAAATCGAAATAATGAGGATAGTTTCGTTTATCGGCATCTATAAAAACGATATCAAACATAACGGATAATTGCGGAATTATTTGCAATGCGTCGCCTTGCATAAGCCGGATCTTATGGCTGAATTCTGATTTTGAAAAATACCGCGAAGCAACTAGATTCGTTTCTTCGTTCGGATCAATGGTGATCAGTTGTCCATCAGCTTGCAAGCCTTCTGCTAAACATAGTGCAGAATAGCCGGTGTAAGTGCCAATTTCAAGAATGTTTTTAGGTTGTTTTAGTTTTGACATCAGGCTTAGAAAACGGCCTTGTAAATGCCCGCTTAACATGCGGGGCGACATCACCTTTAAATGGGTTTCGCGGTTAAGTTCTTTCAGAAGCTCCGATTCTTTTTCGCTCTGCGATTCACAATATGAACTTAATGCTTCGCTTATAAATTCCATACTCAAACCTACATTTTTTATTTAATAAACTCAAGAGATTAGCACGAATAAAAAAGTCCGGGTGTTTAGTCCGGACTTTCTTAAATATTGATTTGATTATTGTTGTTCATCAGGTATGATGGTGCCGTCAACTAAAATACGGCCACAGTGTTCGCAAACAATAATTTTCTTATTGGTACGGATGTCTAATTGACGCTGAGGTGGGATTTTGTTATAACAACCACCACATGCATCACGGTCAACAGTAACAACTGCTAAACCATTAAGGGTATTAGAACGGATACGTTTGTATGCGTTTAATAAACGATCTTCAATTTTTCCAGCTGCAGCATCCGACTCAACTAATAATTCTTTTTCTTCTTTTTCGGTTTCTGCAATGATTTCATCAAGCTCACCTTTTTTCGCTTTTAAATCTTTAGTGCGCTCTTCAAATTCTTGTTTAGATTTCTCTAATAATTCTGACTTTAAAGTTACCGCAGCTTTAGCTTCTTTCATACGCTTTTCAGCTAATTGAATTTCCAAATTCTGGAATTCGATTTCCTTTGTGATAGCGTCGTACTCACGGTTGTTACGTACTTTATTTTGTTGCGTTTCGTATTTTTTAATGTTAGCCTGAAAATCCTTAATCGCTTGTTTTTTCTCGTTAATTTGATTTTCAAGTTCCTGAACCTCTTCAGTTACATTGTTTAAACGTGTTTCTAATCCGGCAACGATGTCTTCAAGGTCACTTACTTCTAAAGGTAACTCGCCTCGTACGGTACGTAGTCTGTCAATTTTAGAATCAATTAATTGTAATTCGTAAAGTGAACGTAATTTGCCTTCTACAGAAGCGTCAATTTTTTCTTTAATTTTTGCGCACATAGTTAAAAATAATTTACCGGGTTGGTGTTAACTTTCGATAAATAGGTTGCAAATGTAGTAAATTTTTTATTAATAAGTTCATAAAAAATTTCGGGTGTAAATTGCTCATTTTCAAAGTGTCCGGTATCTACAATTAAAATTTTGCTTTCAGCATCAAAAAACTCATGATATTTAATATCGGCGCTTATGTAAGCGTCTGAATTTGAATTTATTGCGTTTTTAATTAAAAAACTGCCGCTTCCGCCGCATAAAGCAACCTTTTTAATTTTTTTATTTAAAAGCGGGGTATGCTTTACTATTTTGCAGCTAAATACACGTTTTACCAGATTTAAAAATTCGGTTTCCGATAATTCGGATTCCAGTTCACCCGTCATGCCGCTTCCTATCCCATGATAACTGTTGTCCAGGGGGTAAATGTCAAATGCCACCTCCTCATATGGGTGCGCATTAAGCAGACTTTTTAGCAAAGCCTGTTCTTTATAAGTTTCAAAAACAACTTCAATTCGGGTTTCGCTTTCGAGCGATAGTTTGCCTTTTTCGCCAATAAACGGATTTGTTTGATCATTACCTCTAAATGTACCGGTTCCATTACTGTTAAAACTGCAGCTATCGTAATTACCAATTTTGCCAGCGCCCGCTGAAAAAAGTGCTTCACGAACGGCATCGGCATAATTGGCAGGAACATATGTCACCAATTTTTTAAGGTACCCACGTTTTGGCGCCAGTATTTTATGGTTAATTAAGCCAAGTTTATTAGCAATAGTGGCATTAACGCCATTTTTTACATTATCAAAATTGGTGTGAGCTGCGTAAATGGCAACATTGTTTTTAATTGCTTTAATAATTGTTCGTTCAACGTAATTGCTCCCATTAATTTTTTTCAATCCGCCAAAAATGATAGGGTGATGCGATACAATTAAATTGCAATTTAATCGGATAGCCTCCTCAACAACGTCTTCGGTACAATCTAGTGATAATAAAACACCTGAAACCGGAGTATCCCCATCTCCAACCAATAGTCCGCAATTATCATAACTTTCTTGATAAACGCGTGGAGCAAATTTCTCCAATTCGTTTGTAACATCTTTTATAAGCATAAGGCAAATGAACAAAAAACAGACATAATATTCAACCTTAACTCACCTATTATATTACATTTTTTGAGAAAGCGTGTGTTTTTAATACTATTGTTATTCAAGGGGGATTTTTTGCAATTGAATAGCCGGTTTGGTATTTACGGAAATTGTATTTCTGATTTAAATTGACTGAATAAATTCCTAATTGAAGGGGTAAAAATACCATTTACTAATTATCAACATAAAATCATAATTTTTTGTAAGTATTGTTTGATATTTTCAAAAAAATCGGCAATATTTAAATCATCTGAAAGATCTGAGTAAAATACCGCTTTTGCCATTAGCCTGGATTTTTGGGTTAATCACGTCTGTTCGTAATCGTCTTTATGATGTTGGAATATTAAAAAGTTACAGTCCTCAAAAACACACCATTTGTGTAGGTAATTTATCTGTTGGAGGAAGTGGTAAAACACCTCATGTTAGCTACCTTATTGATTTACTTAAAAACGAATTTAAACTGGCTACATTAAGCAGAGGTTACAAGCGTAAAACAACTGGTTTTGTAATGGCCACTAATAAAAGTACCAGTAAAGAAATCGGCGATGAGCCTCTATTATACAAATCAAAATATCCGTTTTTAAATGTTTTTGTAGAAGGTAACAGAGTGAAGGGTGTGAAAAAAATAAACGAATTGGAGCCCGATACAAATGTTATAATTCTGGATGACGCGTTTCAGCATCGGGCAATTAAGTGCGGATTAAATATTGTAGTAAGCGAATATGATAATTTGTATTTTGATGATTATTTGCTTCCTGCAGGCAGGTTGAGAGAGAGCAAGTCAGGCATGAGTCGTTCTGATATCATTATTGTAAGTAAAACACCCGACAAAACAACTGCGGTTGACATACGTAATGTATTAAAAGACATTAAACCATTAGCGCACCAGCAGGTTTTTTTCAGTTATCTGAAGTACGGCGAGCTATATTCCATCAGTAACGTAAATGAAATATTGAGTACATTAAACGATTTGTTCAGATTTAAACTGATCGTATTTACAGGTATTGCTAATGCCAGTCCAATGTTGACATATTTACGCGAATATTCTGCCGGCGTTAGTCATTTGCCATTTAACGATCATCACGATTTTACTGTGTCCGATCTTAATAATATTCAAAAGTATTACGACTCATACGTAGGTGGAAATAAGCTTCTTGTTACTACCGAAAAAGACTTAATGCGATTAAAAGAACCCGAAATTTGGCCTGTTGCCGAAAGAATGAATATTTTTGTGCTTCCTGTAGAAGTAACATTTAAAGATAAAACCGAAGATTTTAATAATACTATACTTAAATATGTTAGAGCAAATAGAATTTACCACCAAAAGTATTCGTGAAAAGATCAATAACTTTAATCCTGAAATTGGTATCATACTTGGAACAGGATTAGGCGGATTAGTAAAAGAAATTACAGTTGAACACGTTATTCCGTACGAGGAGATTCCAAATTTTCCTGTTTCAACCGTTGAAGGACACAGCGGAAAACTAATATTCGGATCGGTTGGTGGTAAAAAAGTTATGGCAATGCAAGGCCGCTTTCATTTCTATGAAGGTTATAACATGAAGCAGATTACATTTCCGGTACGTGTAATGAAAGCATTAGGGATTAAAACATTGTGTGTAAGTAACGCCAGTGGAGGAATGAATCCTGGTTTTTCAGTTGGTGAAATTATGATCATAACCGATCACATTAATTTGTTTCCTGACAATCCTTTGATTGGAAAAAATTTAAATCAGTTAGGTCCACGCTTTTTGGATATGAGTGAAGCCTATAATAAAAACTACGTGAACCTTGCATTGGAAATTGCCAAAGAAAATAACATTAAAGTAAGTACAGGTGTTTATGCCGGACTAACCGGACCTTGTTTTGAAACACCTTCGGAGTACCGTTATTTATGGCGAATAGGAGCCGATGCGGTTGGAATGAGCACAGTGCCCGAAGTAATTGTTGCCCGTCATAGCGGAATAAACGTTTTCGGAATAAGTATTGTTACTGATTTGGGCGTTGAAGGAAGAGTGGAGAATGTGAGTCACGAAGAAGTATTGCAAGTAGCAAATGCGCAAGAACCAAAATTAACCTTTATTGTAAAAGAGTTAATTACCAGAATTTAAACTCTTAGCTTGCCTATAATAAAAGATTGCAACGGCCAGCATACCTAAACCAAAAGGAATTCCGGCCATCATTTTGTATTGTGTGAAATTGAAAAACTCGGCACACATCCAAAAGGAGTTAGCGGTTATCCAAAAGCAAATAGCCAGGTTAATATAGAATTCTATATGGCCAATCGATTTAAAAAGGATGTATATAGCCATGGCAACTGTTGGAATAACCATTATTACACCAAGCCATCTCCACTCCAGCATCCAACAAGTGTCTTTTATTAGCCACAGCGGAATATGAAGGTTTTCCCATTTTCTAAGATCGAACATAAGTTTACAAATGAATAAATTTTTTTAGTTTTATGAAAGGGATAATTAAACCTTATTCTTTTTTTTGAGTCAAATCGTTAGTGAAGCACTTGTCGGATGAAGAAATATTGAGATTGTACCGGGAGGATTCGTCCCGCAATAGCGCATTACAACAATTAATCGAGAAGTATCAGCAAAAACTCTACTGGCAAATCCGTAAAATGGTAATCGACCACGATGATGCCGATGATGTGCTTCAGAATACATTTATTAAAATATGGAAGGGGTTGGAGAATTTTAAGGAAGAATCTCAGCTGTTTACCTGGTTATATCGTATCGCTACCAATGAAGCCCTTACTTATTTACGTCAAAAGCAAAAGCAAAACACAACTTCGCTTCATCCTATTGAATATCAATTAAGTAAATCACTTGAAAGTGATGTTTATTTTAAAGGGGATGCAATTCAGTTAAAGTTGCAGCAGGCAATACTTAGTTTGCCTGAAAAACAGAGAGTTGTGTTTAATATGCGCTATTATGATGAAATGCCTTATGAGCAAATGTCTGAGGTTTTAGACACTTCAGTAGGAGCTCTGAAAGCTTCTTATCATCATGCTGCAAAAAAAATTGAAGAATATTTACTGAGCCATTAAACCTAAATCTAATTAAAGCGTCAAAATACTAAATGAATAAAAACGGAAATAATCATACACCAAATAGCGAAGAAAATCCTTTTTCACTACCGGGTAATTATTTCGATTCATTTACTAAAAAAATGATGCTCAAAATTGAATTGGCCGATGAGTTAAAGGAGTTTAAGTTATTGTCTTCAATTGACAAAACAATTCCGTTTACAACGCCGGACAATTACTTTGAAGTTAAATCGGAGTTGACGGCATATCCATTAGTATCTTCTATTAAAAGGCAAAGCCAATTTATAGTACCCGAAAATTATTTCGAAAACAACACCTCAACTATACTTAACAAAATAGATGTGCTGGAAGAAATAAAATTATATCCTGCCTTATCTCAAGTTGACAAGAAAAATGTTTTTGAGGTGCCTTCCGATTATTTTAACGATTTATCAGTTCAGCTTTCAGAAGTTCATTCGGTAAAGGAAAGAGCATTTTCCGGCCGCGTTATCAGCTTAGTATTTAACCGTAAAACAGCTTACGCTATTGCGGCGATGTTGGTGATTAGTTTTGGACTTTATTTTTTTAACGCCAGAACTGAAGCTGCCAACACCGGTTGTAACACCTTAGCTTGTTTAGATAAAAATGAAATAATGAAGGACAACCACATCAATGCTTTGGATGATGAAGCTTTGATGGAAATGGTAAATACAGAAGACTTGAAAAATAATTTAAACCTTTCTTTAAATAAAGAAGAAAAACACAGCAATGACAAGCAACAAAGCACAGAAACTTATGTTTTGGAAAATGTTGATGTAAATGATATAACAGATGAAATTTAAAGTCACTCACATAGTTGTTATTTTTTTAATGTTTACTGCTTTAGCCGGTTTTGCACAGAATGGCAAACACGATAAAGTGGAAGCATTAAAGATTTCATTTATCACTCAAAAAATAAATTTAACCACTCAGGAAGCGCAAAGTTTTTGGCCGGTCTATAATGAATATTCCGATAAAATTAAATTTGCGCGTAGAACTTTCAGACAGCAATATGGCGCAATTTCGGAGTTTAAAACAGATAAAGAGGCAGAAGATTATTTAAGCGCTGAATTAAAGCTTAAGCAAACCGAGTTGGACTTAAATAAAGAGTATACAGAAAAATTCAAGAAAATTTTAGGCAATAAAAAAACCGGACTTCTACGATTGGCGGAGGAAGAATTTAAAAAAGAAATTATCAAAACCATTAAAGGCAATAACGATTAGTGTTGAAGTTCAAGCAAACAAATAAATCAATTGCGTTAATTATTCTGAGCTTTTTGCTGAGTTTTTCAGCCATTTCACAAACCCAAAAAGTATCCAGGAAGAAAAAAGAACCCCGGCATTTTTTTAATACTACAGGAGTAATAGATTACTATAATAAACCGGAAGTTAATTTGAATTTAAAAGATTCTAACGAAATAAGTAAACACCTGAAAACATACGGTATCTCACAAACTTGTTTGAATTTTTTTGCTCCTCTTGCCACTGCTAATTGGTATAATCGCGACAGTAGTGTAAATTCTAATTTTCATTTATTACTGTCGGCCACAGCATATTATTTTCAGCCAATTTTTAAAGGTATTTCCGTTCATACGCTTGCAAAATACGGTTTAGGACTGAGAGCCATTTATAATACAGGAAAAAAATCAATATTCTTTATCGAAACAACGCCTTTTGTTACACAGGATGTTACTAAAGGTGCTCAAAGTGATGCAACATTCAGAATGGCCGGAACATTACTTTGGAGCTATTCGCCTAAACCATTTTTTAATTTCCGATTAGGAGGTACAAAATCTTTTTTGTGGGGTAATCGATATTATCTTCCATTTATCGGATTTCGTTTTGGAAGATTGGATAGAGTGAATTTCAGTATTCAATTTCCTAAAAGTATTAGCTTAAACATTCCGTTTAATCACGTTGTACGCATGTCGATTTATTCTAAACCTCAGGGAGGATTGTTTAATTTCTCGAATTACGATACCATTTACAAAATGAGTAATGATAAAACAATCAATTTCGGTCGTTACGAATTACTAACCGGTGCCCGTTTAGATGTTGTTCCTACTAATTGGTTAAGTTTTTACATTGCAACAGGATTTAGTACACGAAACTATATTGCGTTTTATTCAGAAACTTACAATAAAAACAATGATAAAGATGCGCTTGGTGAATTTTATTTTAATAATCCTAAGAATACCATCTTTTTAAATTTCGGATTAACCATTCGTGTTGGCAGAACAAAATCATTTACCAACAATCAAAACATATACGAAGTACACGATATAAATAATCACATCGATCCGGGCGATAACAATATAAATCCCGGTAATGGCGAAATAAAAATCCCTGAAAAGAAAAATACTAAAACAATAAGCAATTTAAAACCAAATGAGGTTCAGGATTTAATTGATATTTATGATTTTTAAATTCAATTTAATATCCTAAATACGCTTTTACTTATAGAAAAATCAGATTTTCAATTACAGCAATTTGCTAATCACTAATCCGATTAAATTCAGAATAAACTAAAATTAAAACACGTGCTTTTCTGCGTGATAAGAAGATCTTACCAAAGGTCCACTCTCAACATATCTGAATCCTTTTTCAAGAGCGTATTCCTTGTATTTTTTAAAATCATCGGGATGTACAAATCGTGCAACCGGTAAATGTTTAGGAGTAGGCTGTAAGTATTGACCAATAGTCATTACATTGCAATTAGAATTCCTTAGATCGTTAATTGTTTCGTAAACTTCTTCATCTGTTTCGCCAAGTCCAACCATTAATCCGCTTTTAGTTTTTACTCCGGCAGCATTTAATCGCTTTATTATTTCCAGACTTCGGTCGTATTTTGCCTGAATACGAACTTGTGCGGTTAAACGGCGAACCGTTTCAATGTTATGGGAAACTATGTCCGGCTTTACATCTATAATTCTTTGTAGATTTTCCCATTTACCGGCAAAGTCAGGTATTAAACACTCGAATTTTGTTTCCGGACTAATTTCGCGGATTGCTTTAATCGTTTCAGCCCAGATGATAGAACCACCGTCTTTTAAGTCGTCACGGTCAACAGAGGTGATAACGCAATGTTTTACTCCCATTAATTTAACCGAATTGGCTACACGCTTAGGTTCATCCCAATCTGCAGGTTTTGGTTTCCCTGTTGCAACAGCGCAAAATCCGCACGAACGGGTACAAATATTTCCAAGAATCATAAAAGTGGCTGTGCCTGCTCCCCAGCATTCACCCATATTTGGACAGTTACCGCTTTCGCAGATGGTATGTAGTTTGTGTTTGCTAACTATACCACGAACTTTTACATATTCTTCACCTGTTGGGAGTTTAACTCTTAACCAATCCGGTTTTTTTATTTTAGTTGTTGAAGTTTCTGTTTCCATTTAAAACCATTTCTTTCCAAATACAAATCCAACATAAAGTGTAATCACAACATTTTCGGCAGGATTACGTGCCATTATCGGTAAAGCAATAGGGTAATAATCGCAGCTAACACCGGTTTCAATTGCGCGCACCCAATGCGAATAAGGCGCGTATTCGAAACTGATATTGAATTTACCATGTATTAAGGGATAAAATTTCATTTCATTTAATCCGTCTAAAAACGGACCTTTTCCAACCACACTGTCCTGCGTGAAATTTTCCTCATCAAATTTAACGGATTGTAATTGAGGTTTTGGATTAGTTCCCCGATACACTAAAACATAATAAGGCTTAGCAAAGGCGATACCGCCACCAAGAATGTAAGATGTTCTGATTTCCACAGATCTTCTGTCGGCTCGTTTATAAACAACATTTTGTATACCTGTTCCAACCCTAAGTAAAGCTACATTGTATAATTTTCCATACACAAATCGTTTGGAGCTTTCTTCGGAGCTTTTAACTTTAACTTCTTTCGGATGTGTTAGATTAAGGCCTTCGATTTCCAATAGCGATTTTGTTTTGGCAGTAATGTGTTTGGCTCGGCGCCATCCTAAGCCATAACCCCTTGTGTGCGCAAAAATTTTGAAAGTAGCTTCATGACGGTAGAGTACATTTAAATCCTGTCCTTGTTTCAATGCTTCAGGCGCACTTTGTCCGAATGTCTGAACGGACAAAAAGAGAAGAAAAAGGATAAAAATTCGTTTTAAAAGCATCTAAACAAAGTTATACAAATTTAAGGTTTAATCCTACATTTGTTATAATGTAAAAACCTGCAAAAATGATTACAAGTACAGTTAAATATCCGGGCGAATTAAGAACAGTAGCCACACATGTTAAAAGCGGAATTTCAATTATTACAGATGCACCAACCGATAATCACGGTAAAGGTGAAGCGTTTTCGCCAACCGATTTAGTTGCAACTGCATTGGCAAGCTGTATGATTTCTATTATGGGAATTGTTTCGATGAAGGAGAATATAACAAAGGCTGATGGAGCTTCGGCAGAAATAACCAAGGTAATGTATTCCGATCCAAGAAGAATTGGCGAAATACACATAACGATTACCATGCCCAAGTTAAATTATACGGAAAAAGAGAAGAAAATGTACGAACACGCCGCTTTTACTTGTCCGGTTGCTAAAAGCTTACATCCGGATATTAAACAGATATTTACGTTTAATTGGTAAAAGGATAAATGCAAACAGCCCCTTTTGGGGGCTGCTAAAAAGTTAAATCAGCTCGATAAAAAATTAAACTGATTTTTTATAAATTGAGTTGTTGTTAACTTTAGAATAGGCTGGGCATTTTTCGTGCGACTTACAAGAAGAAAGAACGATGCCAGCTAAGATGAAAGCAGATGCGAAGATGATTACTTTTTTCATGATTTTTTTAGTGTTTATGATACAAATATAAACTTTTGTGATCCATTTCAAAAAAAATGTTTTTCACAATGTTAAAAACACAGTTAATTTCGTTACATGATTAATACCGAAATAGAAAAGAGCTGGCTTGATGCAATTCATGAAGAGTTTTATAAGTCTTATTTTTCGGATTTAAAATCATTTTTAGTTAGTGAAAAGCAGCACTATTTTGTTTACCCACCTTCAGATCGCATATTTGCGGCATTTAATTTTACGCCGTTTAATAGGGTTGAGGTTGTTATATTGGGGCAGGATCCTTATCACGGACCGGGTCAGGCAAACGGATTGTGTTTTTCAGTAGCGGACGGTGTGAAACAACCCCCTTCCCTGGTTAATATTTTTAAGGAATTAAGAGATGATCTGGGGTGTCAGATTCCACTGAGTGGTAATTTAGAAAGCTGGGCCAAACAAGGTGTGTTTTTATTAAACGCCACCCTAACCGTGCGTGCAAATGCCGCCGGAAGTCATCAAAACAAAGGCTGGGAACAATTTACCGATTCTGTTATAAAAACTATATCTGAAAAAAAAGAGAATGTGGTGTTTATGTTGTGGGGTAATTATGCCAAAGCTAAGGCAGATCTGATTGATGCGGATAAACATCTGATTTTAACCGCGGCGCATCCTTCTCCGTTGGCGCGAGGAGCTTATTTCGGAAGTAAACATTTTAGCAAGGCTAATACTTATCTTGAAATTAAAGGGAAAAAGCCAATTGACTGGTGCCTCGATTTTTAATCTTTCTTTTTCAGAAATTCATCCGTAAAGTGAGTTATACTTTTTTCTTTCGAGAATTTATCAGAATTATAGTCATTGGATTTGTTGCGAGGTATCGATAAACTTTCCCAATTTTCATTAGCTATCATTTTAGCTATAAAAATTATCTGTCCTACATGATAAGGGTAATGCGCTAATTGGCGATTAATTGCTTCCATTACTGTGTGACCTTGATTCCGAATGTAAATAACGCGGGTTAATTCTTCCGGTGTTAATGAATTAATTGTTTTAAAAAAACAATCCCATCCTTTGTTCCAAATCTCTAAAACTTCATTTTTGGTTTTTAGTTCATTAACAAATTCACTGTCACGGTTTCTCCATTCTTTTTCTCCATCGCTTGTAAATAGATCAGTCCACCTCGAAATCATATTGCCGCTCAAATGTTTTACAATAGTGGCTATACTGTTACTTTCGCTGTTGAATTGCCAAAACAATTTTTCGTCAGGCGTTTGATCGATCGCTTTTTCTCCCAGCTTTTTATAATATAAGAACTGAAGTTTAATACTTTCTAAGAAATTTGCACTCATGTTTATCTGTCTTTGTCAATCAAATAAATTAAACTTCCTATTGCAGCTGCGCCTAATTCTAATTCGCGTTTATTTACTTTATCAAACGTGTCATCAGCTGTATGATGAATGTCAAAATAACGTTGTCCGTCGGGTTCATAACCAATGCACGGTACATTAAATTTTTCGAGTGGACTAATATCCGCGCCACCACCGCCGGGGTTAATGTAAGAAATAAAGTAAGGTTTAAATAATGGTAACCAGGAATTAACTGTGTTAAACATCCCGGCAACTGTATCAACCCCAAATCCTCTTGGTGTAAATCCACCGGCATCTGTTTCAATAGCGGCAATGTGCTTCCACTTATTGATTTCGGTAGCCTTTCCGTAGGCTTTTCCTCCACCTAAACCATTCTCTTCATTCATAAATGCAATAGCGCGTATGCTATGTTTCGGTTTTACTCCCATTTTCTTAAACATATGTAACGCTTCAATACACTGAACAACACCGGCACCATCATCGTGTGCTCCTTCACCATTATCCCAGCTATCAAGGTGTCCGCCTGCAATTATATATTCGTTGGGTTTTTCACTTCCTTTTATTTCGCCTATCACATTAAAAGAAGGGGCATCAGGAAATGATTTGCAATCTGATTTAAGAAACAAAGTTAATTCGGGGTCGTTAACTAATCCTTCGCTTAAAACATCGGCGGCTGTAAAGCTCAACGCAAAACTCGGGATTTTTGTTTTAGATACGGTTGTATCGTATCCCATTGCGCCAGTGTGTGGTGAGTCATTTGCCGCGCTGCTCATGCTTCTCACAACAGTTGCAACTGCGCCATATTTAGCAGCTTTAGTTGCTCCTGCAAACCGGTATTTAACGGTTTCCCCGTACGATGTGCCTGTTCTGATGTTTTTTGAATTAAAAAAAACATTGTAAAAAACAATTTTTCCTTTTATGTTTTTCTCTCCCAAATGCTCTAGTTCATCAAAGCTTTTTACTTCAATCACTTTTGCTGTGATTCCGTTTTGAGGTGTCGCGACTGATCCTCCTAAAGCTATAATGCTTAATGGTTTTTTTGTTTTTTGTTTGGAGTAGTTTAAAATACATTCTTCTTTTTTACCCCTTTCCCAATGTGTAACAAGGCAAGGTTGTAAATACACAGTATCGGCTCCCGCGTCGTACATTGCTTTTTTGGCCCATATCACAGCCTTCTCCGCGTTGGCCGAACCGCTTAAACGCGGGCCAATTGTTTTACAAAGTACTTCAAGGTTCTTATAGCATTTGCTTTCAGAAAGATAAAAGTCGTAAAATTTACGCAGTATAATGGAGTCTTGATTTTGTGCAATTGCACTGATTACGCTAAATGTAAAAAAAAGTGTTTTAACTATTTTCATTTTATTATTGAATATTATTTAAAAACGATATCGCTGATTAAACGGTACGCGCAGAATCTGTTAATGTTATCGATTAATTGTTGTTTATTGAAAGAAAGTTCTTGCTTTAGAGCGGCAGATTTAAGAGTGAGAAAAAGGACTTGTTCATTAAAGCCGATTTCAAGGGTATTGTTGGCTACAAGTTCGCCAACAATCTCTTTCCAACTGTTTTTAACGGCAAAACGACTCAATTTCACATCGAGTTTTTCCTGTTTTAAAAACTCGTTAATAGCCTCGCCAACATGGGTTAAATTATTCTTTTTCATTATTTAATTTCCTGTGCTTCGCCGTTTTCGATTAAAAATATTTTTTTATCTATGGAGTTAAATGCAAAAAGATCCCTGATACGATCGGGGTGAGTATCCGTAATAAAAACCTGTCCGAATTCATCACCGCTTACCAATTCAATCAATTTTCTGAATCGGGTTTCATCCAGCTTGTCGTAAACATCATCTAGGAGTAAAAGAGGTTTTGTGTGTTTTTTGTTTTTAATAAATTCGAATTGCGCGAGCTTAAGAGCAAGTAAATATGATTTTTGTTGCCCTTGTGAGGCGAATTTTTTAAGACTGAAACCGTTTATCATAAACTCCAGGTCATCTTTGTGAGGTCCGATGGAGGTGTAATTTAATACTCGGTCGCGTTCTAACGATGTAATAATAGCGGTTTTATAATCGCGTTCACCAATAGATGATTCGTATTCGAGCGTCACATTTTCCTTGCTTTCGCTGATGTGCGAGTAATGTTTGTTAAAGAGCGGAATAAATTCCTTCAGAAATTCTTTTCTGATTTCCAGAATACTTTTTCCATGCATAATCAGCTGTTCGTCCCATATTTCAAGGGTGATGGAATCGAAACTGCGTGTTTCGTAAAATTGTTTTAATAGAGCATTACGCTGTTTTAAAACTTGATTGTAAGCAATTAGCTTTTCAAGATAAACCTTATCGTATTGCGATATAATTCCATCGATGAATTTACGACGTAGTTCACTGGTTCCGTTAATTAATTCGGCATCAGCCGGAGAAATCATCACGAGCGGATACATGCCAATGTGCTCCGACAATCGTTCGTATTCTTTTTTAACGTGTTTAAATACTTTCTTTTGATTTCGTTTTTGGCCGCAATAAACTTCGGTTTCCTCTCCGTTTCGGTTATAAAAGCCCTGAATTACAAAAAAACCTTCGCCATGTTTAATGTTCTGGCTATCGATGCTGTTAAAGAAGCTTTTACAAAACGATAAATAATGAATGGCATCTAAAATATTGGTTTTACCCATCCCGTTATTCCCAACCAGGCAGTTCATTTTATCACTGAAATGCATGGTGATATCAGCGTAATTCTTAAAATGGATGAGTGTAAGTTGCTTTAAAACCATTGAAATTCAGGTAAATTTAAGCCATTTTTATGGGTAAAACCGTGTTTAAAATAAATTTCTGAATTAAAAATAAAAAATCTATTTTTGCAGCTTAAATTAAGTGGATAAAATGGCCGAACTTAAAGACGAAAAACAAGTAGATAACGTTGAAATCAACGAAAACGAAGTAACTTACGAGGAAGTAGCTGAGGATAAAGGCTCTAAAGCAGTTGATCCGACCCTTGAAGGTATTCAATTCTTTTATGAGAGTAATAAGAAAATGATCAATTATGTAGGTGGTGGTTTAGCTATCATCATTGCATTAATTGTTGGATATAAATTTTATTGGTTACCGGAGCAAGAAAAAGCAGCATCCAATGAAATATTTTGGGCGCAAAACTATTTTGAGAGAGATAGCTTTAAAATAGCTTTAAATGGCGGCCTTATGGTAAGAACAGCTGAAGGTGATAAAACCATGATGGGCTTTGAGCAGGTAGCAGAAGAGTACGGAATTACATCTGTAGGAAGTTTAGCGCATTATTATGCGGGAATTTGTTGCTTACGTACTGGGCAGTTTGAAAAAGCAATTGAGCATTTACAAAAGTATGATGGTAATGATATGATGATTGCGCCGGTAGCTGTTGGCGCTACAGGCGATGCTCATATGGAGCTAAACCGAATGGATGAAGCTTTAAAGTTTTATTTAAAAGCGGCTGAAAAAAACAGCAACAATTTCACAACGCCTATCTATTTGAAAAAAGCAGCTTTTGTTTACGAATTAATGAATAACTATGCAGAAGCATTAAGTACTTACGAGCGAATCAAGAGAGAATATCCTCGCAGTAATGAAGCTAAGGAAATTGAAAAAAGCATTGCTAAGGTGAAAGCTTTAGGCAATTTATAATCAAACAAAAATTTACTTGTCAGCCGCGCAAAACACGCGGCTGATTTATTTTAAAAAGGTTGATAATGTCAAGTCAGAATAAAAATCTATCGGTAGTAGAAGGCAGTGAAGTTAAGAGTGCTGCAACTTTTAAATTTGGAATCGTTTGGGCCGAGTGGAATCACGAAATCACGCATGCCCTTTATAAAGGCGCTTACGATACGTTAATTAAACACGGCGCTTTATCGGAACATATTATTTCAAAAACTGTTCCTGGTAGTTTTGAATTAACGCTGGGAGCACAATTGCTGGCTGAACAAAGGGATATTGATGCAGTTATAGCTATTGGATGCGTTATTCAGGGAGAAACCCGCCATTTTGATTTTATTTGCGATGCGGTAGCTCACGGAATTACCAATTTAAATATCAAATACAACAAACCTGTCATCTTTGGTGTATTAACGCCAGATAATCAGCAACAGGCTATCGACAGGGCAGGTGGTAAGCATGGCAATAAAGGTGATGAGGCAGCTGTAACCGCAATCAAAATGCTGCACCTGAAGGCTTCGTTTTAAGCGCTTAATGGTGCGCTAACTTTTCAACATTTATTTAAAAGTAACCCTTTAAGAGGATTATTAATGATAAATTTACCTCTTTAATATTGATACTATGTCAAAAGCCGATGTTTTGTTAGGCCTTCAATGGGGCGACGAAGGAAAAGGAAAAATTGTTGATGTTTTAACTCCCGAATACGATATCATTGCCCGCTTTCAGGGTGGACCCAATGCCGGTCATACTTTAGAGTTTAACGGAATAAAGCACGTACTTCATACCATTCCAAGTGGAATCTTTCATCCAACTGCGCTTAATATTGTTGGTAACGGTGTGGTTATTGACCCTGTTATTTTTAAAAAGGAAATAGACGCATTATTAAAAATGGGCGTTGAAGTGAGTGCTAAATTATTAATTTCAAAACGCGCTCATTTAATTTTACCTACGCACCGCTTAATAGACGCAGCCAGTGAAGCATCAAAAGGAAAAAATAAAATCGGCTCTACCTTAAAAGGTATTGGTCCAACCTATATGGATAAAACCGGAAGAAACGGTTTACGTGTGGGCGATATTGAAACTGATGATTTCAGAGAAAAGTATAATGTTTTAGTTGAAAAACATAAACAGATTTTATCATTCTATAACTACAATTATAATTTACAGGAATTAGAGCCGGCTTGGTTTGAAAGCATAGAATCATTAAAGCAATTACAGTTTATCGAGAGCGAACATTTCTTGAATAATGCAATGGCATCCGGTAAAAAAATACTAGCAGAAGGCGCTCAGGGTTCGTTGCTGGACATCGATTTTGGTTCTTATCCTTTTGTTACTTCTTCTAATACGGTGTGTTCAGGTGCCTGCAGTGGATTAGGAATTGCGCCTAATCGAATTGGTAATGTGATAGGCATATTTAAAGCTTATTGTACACGTGTTGGCAGCGGACCATTTCCTACTGAGCTGAATGACGAAACCGGAGAAAAGATTCGTCAAATCGGACGAGAGTTCGGTTCAACTACCGGAAGAGCTCGTCGCACCGGCTGGTTAGATTTACCTGCTTTAAAATATGCCATTATGATTAATGGTGTAACCGAATTAATGATGATGAAAGCAGATGTGCTTTCTGATTTCGATACATTAAAAGTATGTACGCATTATAATTATAACGGACAGGTTATTGATTTCTTACCTTACAATATTGATACCCGTTATTTAACACCGGTATATCAGGACGTAAAAGGATGGAATTGCGACTTAACACAAATCAACAAAAAAGAAGATATGCCTCAGGCATTGGTTGATTATGTAAAATACATTGAAAATGCAGTAAAAACGCCTATCACAATTGTTTCTATTGGTCCGGACAGAACCCAGACAATTAAACTTTAAGAGAAATACTTTCATTTAAAAGCAGTGTCATTAAAAAATGAACACTGATTTTTTATTAACTGAAAATTTTTGAGAGGTAAATCTGATTAATTAAAAAATGAATAATCAGGATGAAATGTATTGGAGGGAAAATCCAATCAAAATAAAAATAGTTATATCAGTTGATTTGAGGTGTGTTTAATTAAACTGTATCTGATATTTTTTATAGTTATAGGTAGTTTCAATTTTTAGTACACCGGAGTCTGTAATTCTTAAAACTTTCCAGCTCAAATAACCGAGAAAAATTGACTCTGCGCCAAACTCCCAGTTTTTTGGTTTGAAGTTTATTTCAACTTCACGTTGTGTTTCTGAAAACTTAAAGCTGCCTTCGCCGATGCTGCTGCTTAATTCATTCTGTCCGGCATTAAAAGAAAATTCCGTATCGTAAACATTGTTAATGGAAGTTCCGTAATAATTGTAAGGGAAATTCTTGTACATGTCAATGTATTTCTGACGCACATCAATGTCATTCATGGTAAAGGAAGTTATTTTACCGCCTTTGAAAACATCTTTTGGATTTTTGAACCAGAGAGTGTTTTCCGGAAATTTTTTGCATCCAGAAAAGAAAAAAACAATTCCTGCAAGAATTAAACAGGTTATGAATATTCGCTTATAAAACATGATACAATAGCCTTCCTACTAAAAAGTAAATTGTAATTCCAATAATATCATTTAATGTTGTAACAAACGGACCGGTAGCTAAAGCGGGATTAATTTTAAAACGGTTCATTGTTAGTGGAACAAAAGTTCCGAGAAATGAAGCGCATAAAATTACTGCGAACAAAGCAATGCTTACAGTTGCAGCAAGTTTCCAGCTTTCAATTAAAAATGAATAGGCCCAAATAAGTGTTGAACAAATTAAGCCGTTTATAACACCAACCCCCAGTTCTTTAAAAAGTTTTGATGATATTTTATCGCCAAGTAAGGTGTTATTGGCTAATCCCTGTACAATAATAGCAGATGATTGCACCCCTACATTACCGCCCATTGCTCCGATTAGCGGAATAAAAAAAGCCATTTCGGGGTGAATCTGAATTTGATTTTCATATGAACCGATAATACGGGATCCGATTATTCCTCCGCACATACCAACGATCAACCATGGAATGCGTGCACGTGAAAGTCTCCAGATGCGGTCATTACTATCCACATCATCAGAGATACCACTCATGATCTGAATATCTTTTTCTGCTTCTTCACGAATGACATCCACTACGTCGTCGATAGTGATGCGTCCAACCAATCGGCCTAACTGATCAACAACCGGTAATACAACCAAGTCGTATTTCTGCATCAATTCTGATACTTCTTCACTGGTAGCCGAAGTTTTTACAGAAAGAATATTGGGTTCAACAATTTCATCTAAGCGGGTAAGCGGATGTGATATGATTAATTTTTTCAGAGAAAGCATTCCTAAAAGTTTTCTGTTCTCATCAATAACGTAAACGGCATACATTACATCTACATTATCAGTTTGCTTTCTGATTTCATCAATACAGCTCCCTACTGTGTCGTGAATAAGCACACACACTAATTCTTTTGCCATCAAAGATCCCGCAGTACCTTCTTCGTAATTTAATAAGTCGGCAATATCACTGGCCTGATCAATATCTTCAATGTGCGATAATACTTCTTCCTGAATTTCTTCAGGTAATTCGTTAATCACGTCGGCCGCGTCATCACTCTCCATGTTGTCGAGTTGTTCGGCAATTTCTTTAGTAGAGAAAGTACTTAATAACTCTTCACGTTTTTCCTCTTCAAGTTCCAGTAAAACGTCGGCGGCTTTTTGTTCGTCGAGTAAATCGTAAATAAATCCGGCTTCGTTTAAATCGAGTTGATTAATGATAATAGCAATATCCGCTGCGTACAATTCACGCAGTTGATCCTTTAAATAGCCATTGTTTTTTTGAGCAATGGATTCTTTAAGTTGATCTAAAAAGTCGGTCGTTAATTCAAATTGCATTTTATTTCAGCCTGACAAAAGTAGGCAATTAATTATTAACTCGCTTATATCTGATGTTAAGGCTTAAATAAAAAATCCTCCGTTTTGGGCGGAGGATTTTAGGAGATCCTTATCAGTTATTTTTTCTTTTTGGCTATTTTTTTTGCGGGAACTTTTTTGGCCGCTTTTTTAACCACTTTTTTAGGAGTTGTTTTTTTAGCTGCTGCTTTTTTGGCCGGAGCTTTAGTCGTTTTTTTCGCAGCAGATTTTTTAACCACTTTTAATTTAGTAGGAGCACTTGCGCCTTTTTTAGCTTTAGCGCCAGACTTAAATTTAGCGTTATTGATAGCTTGTTCGTAAGCGTCGATGCCACCAATTATTTCAACAACATCACCAAAGCTTAATTTAGATGGTTCTTTATCTTTTGGTATTTTAAAGAATGCTTTTCCAAGAATAATGCATGGACCCCATCTGCCATTAATAACTTTTAAATCCGGATTTTCGTTAAAAGTTTTAATGATTTTAGCAGCGTCTTTTTCGCGTTTTGCTTTAATTAATTCAATACAGCGATCGCCGGTTACCGCGTATGGATCATCTTCCTTTGTTAGTGAAGTGAAAACACTGTTGTGCACCACATATGGTCCAAATCTTCCTATTCCAACTTTCATTTCTTTGCCTTCAAACTCACCAACTATACGTGGCATTTTAAATAACAGCAATGCTTCATCCAGCGTAATCGTTTCCATGCGCTGGTCTTTTCTAAGACTTGCAAACTGTGGTTTTTCGCCTGTTTCTTCGTTAGCTTCTCCTATTTGTGCTAACGGACCAAAACGGCCAATACGAACAATTACTTTTTTCTTGCTAATCGGTTCGATACCTAATTCGCGCTCGCCACTTTGGCGTTCACTTTTATCAATGGTTTTTTCAACCGTTTTATGGAAAGGTTTGTAAAATTCTTTTAGCATTTTGGTCCAATCCAATTTGCCTTCAGCAATCTCATCAAACTCTTCTTCTACTTTTGCTGTGAAATGAAAATCTAAAATATCAGGGAAATACTGAAGTAAAAAATCATTTACCACCATACCGATATCGGTTGGAAATAACTTAGATTTTTCTGCTCCTGTATTTTCGGTTTTTATTTCTTTACTAATGTTACCTTTAGTTAAGGTTAGGTTAACATAGTTACGTGGTGTTCCCTCGCGATCGGTTTTTTCAACGTAATTACGTTTTTGTACAGTTGAGATAGTTGGGGCATAAGTAGAAGGACGGCCAATACCTAATTCTTCTAATTTCTTTACTAAACTTGCCTCAGTATAACGAGGAGGGTGATGCGTGAAGCGTTGCGTTGCGGAAATTTCCTGACTAACTAATTTATCACCAACTTTCATTGGAGGGAGCATCGATGAATTTTCTTCACTTTCTTCATCATCGGTACTTTCCATATACACTTTTAAGAAACCGTCAAACTTTAAAACTTCACCTTGAGCAACAAACGTTTCAGTAGTAGTAGATATGGTGATTTTTGCGGTTGTTTTTTCTAATTCGGCATCACTCATCTGGGAAGCGATAGTGCGTTTCCAGATTAAATCATACAAACGTATTTCGTTTCTTTCACCTTCAACTTCTGTAACAGAAATATAGGTTGGGCGAATAGCCTCGTGAGCTTCCTGCGCGCCTTTACTCTTGCTTTTATATTGGCGTGGCTGATAATATTTTTCACCGTAGTTAGCATGAATAGCTTTGTGAGCCTGATCAATTGCGGTTTCCGATAAATTCACGCTGTCGGTACGCATATAGGTAATCTTACCTGCTTCATATAAACGTTGTGCCAGCATCATGGTTTGTGCAACCGAAAAGCCTAATTTACGAGCTGCTTCCTGTTGTAAGGTTGAAGTTGTAAAAGGAGCGGCAGGCGAACGTTTAGCCGGCTTAGTTTCTAAATTACCGATTGAGAAATTAGCGTTTTTACATTTATCTAAAAATGCCTGCGCTTCTTTTTCGGTATTAAAACGCTTATCTAATTCTGCTTTTAGAGTTGAGTTACCAACTTTAAATAAAGCAACTACTTTAAATGCTGATGTAGATTGGAAGTTTTGTATCTCTCTTTCGCGCTCTACTATTAAACGTACGGCAACACTTTGTACACGACCGGCCGATAAACTCGGACGGACCTTGCGCCATAATATCGGTGATAATTCAAAACCAACTAAACGGTCTAACACGCGGCGTGCCTGTTGCGCGTTTACTAAGTTGATATCAATGCTTCTTGGATTTTGAATCGCCTTTTGAATAGCCGGTTTTGTGATCTCGTGGAAAACAATACGTTTCGTTTTCTTTTTATCTAAACCCAATGTTTCATACAAATGCCATGAAATAGCTTCTCCTTCACGGTCCTCATCGGAAGCTAACCAAACCATATCGGCCGATTTACTTAATTTCTTTAATTCTGCTATTACCTTTTCTTTATCGGGCTGTACTTCATAGGTAGGAGTAAAATTATTATCGATATCTACCCCGTAGCCCTTCTTTACCAAGTCGCGAATGTGCCCGAAACTTGATTTTACGGTAAAGTCTTTTCCTAAAAATCCTTCAATGGTTTTGGCTTTGGCGGGCGACTCAACAATAACTAAGTTTTTACTCATATTATATATGTATAGAAATAATTTAACTGAGCTAAGTTTCGTTGAATATTCAAGAAGTTGTTAGTCAGTTATTTAGTACGCTTTTTAATTTCAAGTTAAACAGGTAGATTTCATTAAAAAACTTAAAAAACCATGTTTATGCTTCGTTAAAAAGTGTGCAAAGAAAAAAAAATAAATCCGAATTAACCAAATTGATTATTTAACCACCTCATTATCCGTTAAAAAAGTAAAATATGCCAAATTGACATAAATATATTGTAACTTTGTGGTTTTAAGTAACGAAAATGGACTTTGAGAACAAAATAATTGACGAAAGCAGGCAAGGTGAGGCGTTGATAAAAGACGGAGCAAATGAGGGAACAAAAAAACTTTTCTTAGAAAGTTATGGTTGCCAGATGAATTTTGCGGATAGTGAAATTGTAGCATCCATATTAATAGAGAAGGGTTATACCACAACTCAAAATTTTGAAGAAGCGGATGTCATCTTTGTAAATACATGTGCCATTCGCGAAAACGCAGAGTCGCGCGTTCGACAGCGTTTGCAGGATTATAAAAAGGTGAAGCAAAAAAATCCGGATGCACTGGTGGGTGTATTGGGTTGCATGGCCGAACGATTAAAGTCACAGTTTTTAGAAGAAGAAAAACTGATTGATATTGTTGTAGGACCGGATGCTTATCGTGATTTACCAAACTTAATTGAAACAGCTGAAAGCGGACAAAAAGCAATTAATGTAATACTTAGTAAAGAAGAAACGTATGCAGACATAAGTCCGATGCGTTTAGATAAAAACGGCGTAAGTGCATTTATCAGTATTATGCGTGGCTGCGATAACATGTGTAGCTTTTGCGTTGTACCATTTACGCGAGGAAGAGAAAGAAGCCGTAATCCGGAGAGTATAGTAACAGAAGCCAAGGAAGCATTTGAGGCAGGTTACAGAGAGGTTACTTTATTAGGACAAAATGTTGACTCTTATATATGGGCAGGCGGCGGATTGAAAAAGGAAATCTTAACGGAAGAGCAAAAAACGAGTGCAGTAAATTTTGCTCAACTTTTAGAAATGGTTGCGAAGATACATCCTGATTTAAGGGTGAGATTTTCTACCTCTCATCCAAAAGATATGACGGATGAGGTGTTACATACTATGGCTAAATATGAAAATATTTGCAAATACATTCACTTGCCGGTGCAAAGCGGAAATACAGAAGTACTGGAAAGGATGAATCGCGGTTATTCACGCGAATGGTATTTAGACAGGGTAAAAGCAATCAGAAGAATTATGCCGGATTGCGGAATAAGCACCGATGTGATAACCGGTTTTTGCGGAGAAACAGAAGAACAGCATCAGGATACTATTTCCTTAATGAAAGAAGTGAAATATGATTTTGCTTATATGTTTATGTATAGTGAGCGCCCAAAAACTTTAGCGGAAAGAAAGTTTAAAGATGATGTTCAGGAAGAGGTAAAAAAGCGCCGCTTACAGGAAGTGGTGAATTTACAAATGGAACACAGCGCCTATCATACTAATAACGCAATCGGAAAAACATTTAAAGTGTTAGTAGAAGGGGTAAGTAAGAAAAATAAAGACGAATTGTTTGGACGTAACTCTCAGAATACCGTTGTAGTGTTCCCTGCCGGAAATCATAAAAAAGGTGATTACGTAAATGTGAAAGTGAACCGTTGTACCAGTACAACACTAATAGGGGAAGTGGTTTAATTAAATTATTTCAAGATGAATATTCAGGATATTAAGCAACGCTTTGGAATAATAGGCTCTAATCCGTTATTAGAAAGAGCCATTGATATAGCAAGACAGGTAGCGCCAACCGATTTAAACGTTTTAATAAATGGTGAAAGCGGTACAGGTAAAGAAGTATTTCCGCAAATTATTCATCAGAATAGCTCCCGCAAACATGGTCAGTATATTGCGGTAAACTGCGGCGCCATTCCAGAAGGTACTATTGACAGCGAGCTGTTTGGTCATGAGAAAGGCTCATTTACAGGTGCAACCGAAGCCCGTAAAGGTTACTTTGAAGTAGCAAACGGCGGAACTATTTTTTTAGATGAGGTAGGTGAATTGCCTTTGGCAACACAAGCCCGTTTGTTACGTATTTTAGAAACTGGTGAATACATTAAAGTAGGAAGTAGCAAAGTTCAAAAAACGGACGTAAGGGTTATTGCCGCAACCAACATTAACTTTTTTAAAGCAATCGAAAAAGGAAAATTTAGGGAGGATTTATATTACCGTTTAAATACGGTTCCAATTTATTTACCGCCTTTAAGAGAAAGAAAAGAAGATATTCATTTGTTATTTAGAAAATTTGCAAGTGATTTTGCTGCTAAATACCGAATGCCTGTAATAAAATTAACTTCTGATGCTGAACAAATTCTGATCAACTATTACTGGCCTGGAAATGTTCGTCAACTAAAAAACATCACGGAACAAATTTCTATAATAGAAAAAAACAGGGAGATAGATGCGGAAACCATACTCGCTTATCTGCCAAATTATGGTTCTAATAACTTGCCTGTACTAAGTCGAGCAGATGCATCTCAGTCAACCATCGATATCAATGAACGCGATTTGTTTTATAAAGCGTTGCTTGAAATGAAGAAAGATCTGAACGATTTGAAAAAAGTGGTTCATGATATTGTGATTGCATCGCAAGGACAGATTAAGGGAATTAGTAACGATGATGTACAAATTGTTAACCGTATGTTTAATGATGTAGTAGAGGCTGGAGATTTACCGGTTACCACACCGTCGTTAACAATACATCCTGTAAACATTCATAAGAAGTCTGATGATATCAATCAAACCATTGAGGTAGAAGAATCGTTATCCTTACAGGATAAAGAAATTGATATGATTAAACGCGCCTTAAAAAAACATAAAGGAAAACGCAAGTATGCTGCTCAGGAATTAGGAATCAGTGAACGTACGTTATATCGAAAAATTAACGAATATAACATTACTGAATAGGTGAGAGGCCAGATTAAAAAAATATTTCTTTTGAGTCTTTGCGTTTTTTTTGCGATGCATCTGAATGCCCAAAAAAACAAAACCGACTCATTAATTAATTTGGCTGAGAGTCAGAAACACGATACACTTAAATTAAAATATTACTGGAACATTGTAAGCATCAATTCTGCCTCAAATCCGTTAATTGCAGGACAGTTTGTTACCAAGTATAGAATAATCTGTGAAGAAAATTTCCGAATCTATTACCATCAATACGTTGGTGCTTTAATAAAACTTTCACAAATCAACCGTGAAATTGGCAGGTTATCTGAAGTTGTACCATTAATTAATTCGGCTATGCGAATAGCGGATAGTATTGGTAATAAAAAAATAATTGCCAGTGTTTATTCTGAAAAAGGTAATTTGTTTATTAATACCGGTGATTTAAAAAGTGCGCAGGAATGTTTTTTAAAAGAAATCCAACTTTTAAAAGCAGTGAATGTTAATGATCCGGATATTTACGGTGTTTACAATAACCTAGGAATAGTTTATGCCCAAAGTAATAATTTAAACAAGGCGGAAGAGTACTTTAAACAAGCATTGCAATTTGCTCTAAAGTTAAACAGCTATGTAAGTTTAGGTAATTGTTACAATAATATTGGAATAATTAGAATGATGAGAGGCGTTATGGATTCTGCCTTGTACTATGTTTATAAAGGAAAAGAATACCGCGAAAAAACAAACGATCAGGCGAATTTAGCAGGTTCATATAACAATATTGCCTCGTATTATAAGATAATGAAAAACTATCGTCTAGCTATAAAATTCGCGGATACTTCTTATGTCATCGCTGAGAAAATACATTCAAAAAACGCTTTAACAGAAGTTTTACAAACTTATTATGAAATTTATGATGAACAGGGTAATTTTAAAGAAGCATTAAGGTATTATAAAGAAAGACAAGAGATTTTACAGGAATTGCAAAACGAAAACGTTGATAAAAAAATAGCCGAATATCAGAGTGGTTATGAACTTGAGAAAAAAGAAAAAGAATTAAACGAAAGTAAAAATCAATTACTCTTGAAGGAATCGGAAGAAGAAAAACAAAAATTAAAAATCAATTTATTGCTGGTTATTTTAATTTTATTCGGATTTGGAATTTTCTTGGTGATGAACAGAAATAAAAAAATACGTGCTGCTAATAAAATTATCTCCGATCAGAAAGTAAAAGTAGAGGAACAAAAGCAAATCATTGAAGAAAAGCATAAGGATATTACGGATAGTATTAATTATGCCCAAAAAATTCAAACAGCATTAATTATAAGTGAAAGGAAACTATCGGCAAAAGTTAATAATGTTTTTGTGATGTTTAAACCGCGAGACATAGTAAGCGGTGATTTTTACTGGTACAGCGAAAAAAACGGTTATAAACTTTTAGCAGTTGCCGATTGTACCGGACATGGTGTTCCGGGTGCTTTTATGAGTATGATTGGTATTACATTGTTAAACCAAATTGTAAATGAAAAGGGAATCACATCTCCGGCTTCCATCTTAAATCATTTACGGGAAGGAATTATTTCGTCATTAAATCCAAATGGTGAAAGTAGTGACAAGCGCGATGGAATGGATATTAGCGTAATTGCTTGGAATCAGCAGCATTTGTTTTTTTCAGGAGCCAACAACCCTTGTATTGCCATTTGCAAGGGTGAAATAGTGGATTTAAAACCTGATAAACAGCCTGTGGGATTATATGAAAGACAGAGTGATTTTACTGAACAGAAATTGCAGATGGATGAGCTAGACAGTATTTATTTATTTACAGATGGAATTGTTGATCAATTTGGCGGCACTGATGGAAAAAAACTGAAGTTAAAATTATTCAGACAGTGGTTAAATGAAATTTCCATGTTAAATTCGCTTGAGCAAAAAACCGAGCTGGAAACTCGCTTAAATAACTGGATGAAAAATCACGAACAGATTGATGATATTTTAGTCATTGGAATTAAAGCATAAAAATTTGAGAAAAACGTTTGCATATTTTTTAGTTTTAGTAACCGTTGCAATTATAGCATCGTGTAAGGTGAAATATTCTTTGAGTGGAGCTACTATTCCACCGGAAGCAAAAACCATTTCGGTCGGCTTTTTTGCGAATAATACAACCTTGGGTGCGCCGAGTCTATCTCAACGATTCACTGAGAAACTAAGAGATATGGTCTCATCGCAAACCAATTTGGCCTTGGTTCGCCAAAGTGGCGATTTACAATTTGAAGGATATATTGCGGATTATAATGTTGCTCCGATAGCTATTCAGAGTACGGATTTAGCGGGCTCCAACCGATTAACAATAAGTGTAAACGTTAAATATAGCAACCGCTTTGATGCAGGAAAAAATTTCGAACAAACATTCACCAGGTTTGCAGATTTTGATGCCAAAAAAAGCATTAATTCGGTAGAAGCAGAGTTAGTTCAGGAAATATTCAGGCAAATTACAGAAGATGTGTTTAACAAAGCATTTAATAACTGGTAGTCATCATTTAAATCTTCTTTTTAAAGTTTAAAATTGTATTTTTGAATCTAGTGAAGCAGAATGAATTGATACACCTCATTGGAAATCCCTACAAGGCGGTTTCATCTGATATTGATAAGCTAATCGAACTGAAAAAGCAATTCCCCTTTTTTCAATCGGCGCACATGCTATTAACTTTAGTTTCAAAAAAGTACGACAGTAGTATTTATCAGCAAACACTTAAGCAAACAGCCATTTCTATTCCAAACAGATCCTGGTTACACAATTTGCTAAATGCCCCTGAAATTACTGAGGTTGTTGGAATTAAGCCGGAAGAAAAACTGACCACCACCCAAATTTCCAATCAGGAAATAGAAACAAAAGTGGAAGACAAAGTCGAAATTGTTCCAACAGAAATCGAACACATGAAAGCAATCGAGTTAAGCTCAGTTGAGAAAACAGAGGCTGACCGGGAACAAAAGTTAAATGAATTAGTAGAAAAGGAAGTTCAGAAAGATATTATTAATGCTTTTATCGAAAAGGAAGTTTTAAAAACCCCCGATTGGTATAAAAAGACTGCACAACAAGAAAAACAAGAGGTAGTTAAAGCTGAGGAAAAACAAGAAGAGACACAAGCAAGTTTGACCGCAGGTACGTTCTCAGACTGGTTAAAAGCCCTAAAAAAATCGGATAGGGTAGTGGATGATACAGACACAAACAAAATAAATCAGGACAAACAAATAGAGAAAAAAGAAGTTGAGAAAAAAGAAGAGAAAATAATATCTACTCAGGAAAATTCGGAGAAGAAAGCAAAGCAACAGGCCATCATCGATAAAATCATCGAAGTTAATCCAACAACCATCCGTTTAGATCCTAATCAGCGCTTCTTTGCAGCTGATGTTAAGGCAAAAGAAAGTTTAATAGAAAACGAAGACCTTGTAACTGAGACTCTTGCGAAAATTTATGCCCTTCAGGGAAATATTTCAAAAGCAGTTAGAGCTTATGAAATATTAAGTTTGAAATTTCCGCAAAAAAGTGCTTACTTTGCAACCCTTATTCAAAATTTAAAGAAACAGAACCAATAATTTAGCAATATGATACTATCAATTTTATTAATCATTGTATGTTCGCTTTTAATCTTAGTTGTTTTAATGCAAAACTCTAAAGGTGGCGGTATTTCCAGTCAGTTTAGTGGCGCTAATCAAATCATGGGTATCCGCAGAGGAGCCGATGTAATTGAAAAAGCAACATGGACATTGGCAATTTTATTATTAGTGCTTAGTCTTGTTATGACTCCTAAAATGGGAGATACATCTGATTCAGCTACTCAATCAACTGAATCTATAACACGTAAAAAAGCTGCGGGTGCGGTTATGCCACAAACTCCGGCTCAACAAGCTCCTGCTCAACCTGCTCAGCAGGCACCGGCAAATGCCAATACACCTGCGCCTCCTGCAAGCGATGGTCAAGGTCATTCTGAAGGTGATGGGCACAATCATTAGTCTAACCCTTTAGGTAAATACTAACCCCGCAAATGCGGGGTTTTTTTATGGCTTTTGCAAGAATTATTAACTCAGTTTACTGTATATTTATTTTAGCGGTACACAGGTATAATAATTACTTTTGAAAAAGTTTTGTGTTATGCAAGTATTCAAATTTGGTGGTGCTTCAGTTAAAGATGCTCAAGCGGTAAAAAACGTTGCTGAGGTTTTAAAAAAGCACGCCTTAAAACCAACAGTTGTTGTTATTTCTGCAATGGGAAAAACAACAAATAATCTTGAATCCCTTGTAAAAGCTTATTGGAATAAATCGGGTAAATCAGAGGAGATCTTGCATCAAATCAAAGATTTTCATTTCGACATTTTACATCAATTATTTGATAATAAAAATCACCCGGTATACAACGAACTGGAAAATACTTTCGTTGAATTGAATTGGATCATTGAAGATGAACCAACAGGATCATTTAATCAGGAGTATGACCAGATTGTGAGTATGGGTGAAGTGATTTCGACTAAAATTGTTTCAGCTTATTTAAACGAAATTGGATTAAAAAATAAATGGATGGATGCGAGAGGAATTATTCAAACGGATAATACCTACAGAGAAGGGAAAGTAAACTATGAATTAAGTGAGGAACTTGTGAAAACACACTTACTGCCGCAATTGGTGAGTAGTAAAATTATTATTACACAAGGTTTCATTGGAGGCACTTCAGAGAATTTTACAACTACATTAGGAAGAGAAGGTTCTGATTATACGGCAGCCTTGTTAGCTTATTTTACAAATGCCGAAAGTGTTACTATCTGGAAAGATGTAGACGGGGTTTTAAATGCGGATCCTAAGTGGTTTAAAAATACACGTAAAATAGACGAACTAAGTTATTACGATGCAATTGAATTGACTTACTATGGTGCAACGGTTATTCATCCTAAAACCATAAAACCACTGCAGAATAAAAACATTCCGCTTTATGTAAAGTCGTTTATTAATCCCGACAAAAGTGGAACTGTTATTCACGATGGTGGTAAGCGATTACCAATTCCCGGTTACATTTTTAAAGTTGATCAGATTTTAATTTCGATTCAACCCAAAGATTTTTCATTTATTGCCGAAGATAACCTTAGTAAAATTTTTGAATTATTTTCAAAATACGGATTGAAGATACATGTGATGCAGAACTCTGCAATTAATTTTACGGTTTGCACTGATAATGATCCTCAGAAAACAGAATCTTTAATTGGTGAGCTTCAAATGCAATTTAAAGTGTTATATAACACCGGCGTGGAATTGCTCACCATCAGAAATTACGATCAACCAACGATTGAAAAGCTCACAGAAAACAAATCAGTTTTATTGGAACTAAAAAGCAGAAACACTGCTCAATTAGTGATGATGAATGTTTAGTTATTTAGAATTTGTCTAAATAGACCTAAAATTTTAACAAAAAACAGAAGAGCTCGTTTGTTTTTTAAAATTCTTTAACTAATTTAGTGCCCTAAGTATATTTAGCTAAGTGTGCTAAATAATAATTTAAACCAATAAAAAATGAAAAAACTATTTACAAAAGTTGTAGTAGCAGTAGCGGGCTTTTCAAGTGTATTAATGGCTCAGCAAGATCCGCAATTCACTCAGTTTATGCATAGCAAGTTAATCTATAACCCGGGTTATGCTGGAACTAGTAATGCCATTTGTGCGAATGTCTTATATCGCAAGCAATGGGTTAGTTTCCCTGGTGCTCCTTCAACAGGTTTATTAAGTGCGGATATGCGCATTCTTCCTTACTTAGGTGTTGGTTTAAATTTAATGAGTGACCAAATCGGTGCAGATAAGACTTTTTTTGGTCGTATTGCCTTATCATATAACAAGCAATTAGGTGCCGGTACATTAGGTGCTGGTATTGATGCTGGTATTTTACAAAAACAGATTAATGAGAACTGGATTGCTCCGGAGCCTGGAAAAACAGACGCTACTATTCCTGGTTACGCTAACGCAAATGGTTCTACAAATCCTAACTTAAGCAAATTAACATATGACCTTGGATTTGGTTTATATTACCAAATTCCTGGTAAAATGTACGTTGGTTTATCTTCTACACACTTACCTGCACAAACTTTATCAGCTAGTGCTGATGTTGCCTTTAAAATGGCACGCCACTATTATGTAATAGCAGGATATACTTATGATTTAAATCCACGTAATGCAGTTAGCGCTAACTTAAAAGTTAAATCTGACGCTGCTACAACTCAATTGGATATTAACCTGACTTACGAATACGATAAATTTATCTGGGTTGGAGCTACTTACCGTATGGAAGATGCTATTGCTCCAATGATTGGCGCTCGCTTGTTAAAAGATAAATCTTTAAAGCTTGGATATTCTTATGATTTACCGATGTCTAAAATTAAAGGTTATACATCTGGAACTCATGAAATTATGTTAGGTTATTGCATGAATAAAAAATCTGCAAAGCCTACCGTATATGGTAACGTACGTTTCTTGGATTAAAAAAATTGTAACCTTTTTAAGAAAATTTCGTTAAAACCACTTTACTAGCCTTTTTGTTAACAACTTGTTAGTAACTTCGAGGTGTAACTAAAATGCGGTAAATAGGTTATAAACTAAAACAACAATTATGAAAAAACTATTGGTATTAGCTTCATTTGTTGCGGTCGTAGCCGGTTGTAATAAAAAGACCGGAGAGTTGGTTGGTGTTGGTGGCCGCGATCCTTGGTATCAGCCCGATCCTTATGGTACCTTGTATATCCCAATGGGGAGCTATCACATGGGGCCAAGTGACGAGGAAGTTACTATGGCTCATACTGCCAAATCCAAAATGGTTTCGGTTCAGGCGTTTTATATCGATGATTCCGAGATATCTAATAATGAGTATCGTCAGTTTGTATACTGGGTTCGCGACTCAATTGCTCGCAAATTATTAGCATTTGGTTCTAATCCGGAAGCTGAAGATTTCCAGATTTCACAGGAAGACTTCTTGGATATGTGGCCTATTTACAAAGGTGATAACAATTTACAAGATCCTTATATTAACTGGGAAAAACGTATCAACTGGGATAGCCCGGATGAAGACTACCGTGCAGATTTACAACCATTGTATTTGCCGGAAGTAGAGCGTTTCTATAACCGTAAGGAAATTGATACCCGTAAGTTAAATTACGAATACTACCGAATTGATATCCGACTTGCTGCTTCAAAATCTAATCGCTTCCGTCCTCAAAAGTCACCTGACATTCAGGATGCTGCTCATGAATACAAAAAAGCAGATTACATCAATGGAGTTGTGTTAAACGATGGACAGAATGGAGCCCCTGGTTCACCTTCAACTCCGGTTGGAGATCCAGGTAAAGATACAAAGGTTTTAGGAACATATAATGTCTCAGATCAGGTTTCAGTTGGTCAAGGTAATTATGTTCCTCGTGAGCGTAAAGGTGTTGATCGTTCAGTTTTCATTATTAAAGATATTATCAATGTTTATCCTGATACATTAGCTTGGGTGCATGATTACACTTATTCATTCAATGAGCCTATGACTAACATGTACTTTTGGCATCCGGCTTACGACCAGTACCCTGTTGTTGGCGTAACATGGAAGCAAGCACGTGCGTTTTCAATCTGGCGTTCATTATTATTAAACAACTTCTTAATCGGTACCGGTCAGTCAATCGTTAACGACTTCCGTTTGCCAACTGAGAGCGAGTGGGAAAGAGCTGCTCGAGGCGATTTAGATTTATCTCCATACCCTTGGGGTGGTCCTTATTTACGTAACTCACGCGGTTGTTTCTTAGGTAACTTCAAGCCTATGCGTGGTTCATACATTGATGATGGTGGTTTCCACTCTGTTTATATCTACTCTTATAACCCTAACGATTTTGGTTTATATTGTATGGCGGGTAACGTTTCTGAGTGGACAAGTAATGCTTTTGATGAGTCAGCATACGATTTTGCTCATGACTTGAACCCTGATTATGTTTATGAAGCTCAAGATAAAGACGCGAACGTATTAAAGCGTAAAGTAATTCGTGGTGGTAGCTGGAAAGATATCGGATACTATCTTCAGAATTCAACAAGAACATACGAATATCAAGATACTGCTAAATGTTATATCGGATTCCGTAACGTAATGACCTACTTAGGTCGTTCCAAAGGTGATGATATTTAATTGGGCATAACCCAAAAACAAACAAAACAAACAAAACAAACAAACACAAACAAACACTAACTAACAATCAAAAAGAGCTATGAGTCACAAATTACCGAAAGTAACAGGTTTTAAAAGGTTCTTACACCTTGCATCTTGTATTGGAGCATCTATCGTAATATTAGGTGCGTTGTTTAAAATTATGCACTGGCCAGGTGCGTCTGCGATGCTTATCGTAGGTCTTGGTACAGAGGCGTTCTTGTTCTTATTATTCGCGTCAGATATTCCGCATGAGGAATATGACTGGTCATTAGCTTATCCTGAATTATCAGGCATGGGTTCTCATGAAGAAGGTAATGCTGGAGCAAGCGGATTACCTATTTCTAACCAGTTAGATAATTTATTAGAAGAAGCAAAGATCGGTCCTGAGTTAATCGAAAGCTTAGGAAATGGTATGCGTTCTTTAAGTGACAATGCAAGCAAA
>JBBAKL010000023.1:0-44083 GCA_040403535.1 Bacteroidia bacterium | reverse complement strand
ATTTCGGTCAATTTAGTATCCCAATCTTTATACATTGAGATTTTTTTACCGGGTTTGTAATAATGCTGAAACCATAAAGGTATATTTGCCGCGGTAATTCCACTCAAATCTCCTGCAAAATAGGTACCATTAAAATCGAGAGCTGTACTTCCGCCAATAGCTAACATTCCTTTTTGAAAATGTTCTTTTGGTAAATCGTAATGTGCCATTGCCAACATCTGACGGATACTTCCCTTTTTAAAATTCTTCAACATATCCTTAGTAACAGGAATATATTTACTGGATGCTTCAGAAGTTCCGGAACTTAGTGCGAAGTATTTTATTTGCTCAGGCCAACACACGTAGGCCTCCCCTTTCAGCATGCGATGCCACCACTCCTTGTAAATACTATTATAGTCGTGAGTTTTTACGGTAGACTGAAAAGCGCTAATAATATCTTTTTCTAATAAGAGCCGATCAAATTTGTAGTGTTGCCCGAACGCTGTGTTTTGAGCCTTGGTTAACAATTTGCGCAATTGTTTCACCTGAAGTTTATACGGATCTTTCCAGTGAGGAATTTTTCCTCGGATATCAATAGTACGTTTTATTATAGAACCTAAAATGGCTGCCATTTCCAATCTTTATTTTAAGTAACGAAAATCGTGATTGTTTTTAATTGCTTTTAATGAATGATACATTAACATGATAACATCTTCTACATCTTGCTTATGTACTGACTCAACTGTGGTATGCATGTAGCGTAAAGGCAATGAAATTAAAACCGATGCAATACCATCAGTACTGTACGCAAACGCATCCGTATCGGTACCCGTTGCACGTGAAGCTGCCTGACGCTGAAAATCTATTTTATTTTTTCTGGCAGTTTCAATAACCAGCTTCAATAGATTGTTTTGCACTGCAGGGGCATAACTTAGAACCGGACCTTTACCACAGGCTTGATCGCCACTGCTGATTTTATTCATCATTGGTGTTTGTGTACAATGACAAACATCCGTAACAATAGCCACGTTTGGATTTATTTTACGAGCTATCATTTGTGCACCATTTAATCCAACTTCTTCCTGCACAGAATTAACGATGTATAATCCAAAAGGCAGTTTATCCTTTTTTTCTTTCAACAAACGTGCCACCTCTGCAATCATAAAGCCTCCAATGCGGTTATCCAGGGCGCGACCAACATAATAACGGTTGTTGAGCTCCATAAATTCATCTTCGTAGGTTATTACGCAACCTACATGAACGCCTAATGCCTCAACCTCCTTGTCGGATTTGCAGCCAATATCAAGAAATATATTTTTCAAAGTTGGAGTTTCTTCTTTTGCCGCATCGCGTACATGAATAGCAGGCCATCCAAATATTCCCTTTACAATTCCTTTATCTGTATGAATGTTTACACGCTTAGATGGCGCTATCTGATGATCGCTACCGCCATTTCTTCGTAAATAAATAAATCCATCTTTTGTAATGTAATGCACAAACCAGCTAATTTCATCGGCATGTGCTTCAATCACTACTTTATATTCGGCTTTTGGATTTATTACGCCAACTACTGTACCATAAGTATCAACGAAATACTCATCGATATAAGGTTTTAAATAATTCAACCAGATTTTTTGTCCACCGGATTCAAATCCTGTTGGAGAAGGGTTATTTAAATATTCTTTTAAAAACTTTAACGATTTATCGTTTAAAACAGATTTATGTTTTGCCATAATTTATAGAGCTTATAAAGAATATAAATTAAGGCAAATTAATTGTCATTTAAAAGCAAAAAAAACTAAAAATGACCTATATCAATTGTACCTGATAACGTAGGTGATATTAGAAGTAAGTTTTGTATTGTCAATTACTTCCATTTTTAAATGAGGGTAGTTAGATAGTGTTTCCCGAATGAGTTTTCCGCTTACAAAATGTAAACCGCTTGATTTGGTTTTATTGAAACCCAAATTGGTACTAAAAAATTCGGTATACCATGTTCCTTTCTGACGAGCAGTTAAATCGGCATCGGCATCACGAATAACTAAAACCCCGTTTTTGTTAAGGTGTGTAACAAGATTTTTTAAAACTTCTACTTGTTGCAGCGGCTCGAGGTAATGAAGCACATCGCTTATAATAAATCCATCGGCGTCCGGGAATTCGTATTTAGTTACATCGGCAGTTTCAAAATTTATCCGATCGTTTTTGTGAACACAATTGGTTGCTACAGCAATTTTATCAGCATCATAATCTAAGCCTAGTATTTCTCTTTGCTTACTTTTATACATCAAAATATAGGGCAAAAAGCCATAACCACAGCCCACATCAACAATTTTTCCTTTCTTAGGCATTAAGCTTTCAAATAAGCGATAATTATCTTCCAATTTGGTTTTTATTCTGCAATACCATTCTAATACAGGTCCTTTAAAAATATAATTATTAATTAATCGTGAGCGGAAGTACTCAACCGGTTCAAATTCCTCACGAATCAAATCGTATTCTTTACGCATGTAATTGCAAATACTTTTTGTACGCTCCTGATAAGTTTCGCCAAATGATTTATCGCTAAATGAAATACGCGGTAAAATTTTCACCGTTAGAGCGCCGTCTTTAAAATGAAAATCGCGCTTTGTTACCGTGTCGCCTGACCCGTGTAACAAAACAGGAATTATATCTATTTGCAACTTTTCGGCAAGCAAAAATGCTCCTTTATGAAAGCGATGAATTTCACCATCTTCACTGCGTGTTCCTTCAGGAAAAACCAAAATAGAATAGCCTTCCTTTACAATCTGTTCTAATTTATCAAATCCTTTTTCATAGCCCATTGAAGCAGGATAATAATCCGCCATACGGATGATCCAACCATAAAAAATATTATTGTAATTATAGTCCTTTGTGAAAACAATAATTTTCGGATCAAGCTGCAATGTTAATGCTAAATCGATATGCGATTGATGGTTTGATATAATCATTCCCGGTTTAGAGAAATCTTCTTTATCCACGTTAATAATTCGCTTCTTAACATTAAAAAACATGGCAAGTGCCAGATACATTGACTTTGAAATGATATAATGCAGAGCTAGTTTTCTTCTTCTTTTTCCGCCGGGATAAAAGGTTATAACAAGGAAACAAACAAAATTGACCACAACGGCTAAAACCATAAATCCGGTAAATCCTACAACTGTAATCATTAAATACTTAAAAGTATAAGGTTGTAATCCGCGGTATTTGCGGTTTAGCACCATCCAATTGAAAATAAGTGGCTGAATAATAAACGAAACTAACACCACACAAATCATCCCAACTATAGTAATAGCGGCGATTGATTGAAGGGCAGGATGCTTTGCAAATACCATTACACCAATTCCAATGATGGTAGTTAACGCTGATAAAACAATTGAGGATTTGTAACTGTTCAGGTTTTTCTTTCCATACTTATACTCGTTTAGTAATCCATCCATTATAAAAATGGAATAATCGTCGCCTAAACCAAAAATAAATGTGGAAATAATAACATTAATCACATTAAATTTAATTCCAAGCAAACTCATTAATCCAAGTATCCAAATCCACGATACAAACATTGGCAGGAAATTTATAATTGCTAATTCTATCCGGCCATGTGACAATAACATAAACCCAAATACTAAAATTGATGTTATCCACAGTATGGTTGAAAAGTCAGAACTGATTACATCTACAAATTGGGAAGTTAAACGCTGGCGATCAAACACAACTATTTCCGGATTATTTTTGAATAACTCATAAAGCTGTTCTTTTTTATCAGCATCCACTTTAATATGCGTAAGCAATGTTGGCCTTCCGTTTACAACAGAGACATAATCACGTAAAATGAATTTGTTTAATGAATCCTGATCGGATTGGTTTATGACTGTATACGGTTTATTTAATAACTCATAAAAAGAAGAAAATGCTTCGGGTCTAAATTTATAAGGAATGCCAGCATAAACTAAAAGTTGACGGATGCTGTCTTTAATATCAGGCGTAAAAAATGAATTCCACTTTTCCAAACGCTTTTTTTGCCTCTGTAACGATGGATAAACAGAATTAACCGAACTGATTCTCTTCAATTGGTTTTTTTGTTTCAAGGAATCCAGTTTCGCATTTACAAATTCGTTTAATTGTAAAGCCTCATTAATTGTTTTTCCGGCAGAAAATATATAAACAGATCGGGCAGCGAAATTATTTACCTCATCCAAATGTTGTTCTGCCAATTTAGTTTCTTCGTCCATGAAACTCATTTTATTCATGTCGCTCTCAAAATCCACATCTGAAGCAAAAAACGAGAATGTTACTGTTACAACAAACGCTGTAAGCGCAATCCATTTATTTTTATCTAACCGGAACGAAACAAGTTTATCGAGACGAGATGGAGCATGTGATTCGGCCACTTCGTTAACCGTTGTTTTAAATGAAATTTTAAGTAAATGGGGCAAAACAAAAACGGAAAACAATAGTGCACCTATTAGGCATAAACCGGCAAACTGACCAAAATCGTGCAAGGCTTCGCTTTGGGTAAACATTAAACCAAAAAAAGCACCTACAGTTGTGGTACATCCGATTAACATGGGTGTTGTTAAATCGGAAATAACTTCTTTTATATTACGAACGTGCTTGAAATGGGTAAAAAAATGCAGACTATAATTTATTGCAATTCCTAACACAGAAGCACCGGCTGCAACAGCGATTGCAGATAACACACCTTTAAATAAAAAGAGAATTGAAAGTGAAAAAATCATTCCAAATCCAACAGGTAAAAAAATAAATATTACGGGCAGTGGATTTTTAAAATAAATTCCGATTAAGAGTGCGATTAAAATGATGGTAATGGTTGTAGTTAAAAAGGTATCCTTCTGTAATTGTTCGGCGTTTCCCAATGAAACCATACAGGCACCAAATGGCTCAATTTTTACTTCACCGCTGCTAAGCTGATAAGCGAGATTTTTAACGGTAGTAATTAAAGGTTTGTTTTTTGCAGTTTCATTTGCAGCATAAGCCGGGGTTACAAACATTAACATATGCTTGTGATCTTTTGTTACGATGGTATTATTGTACGTTTCAAAATTCTCATCAAGCTGAACGGCGTTTAACTTCTTTAATGCTAAAGGAACTATATTTAATGGGTCGCGCTGTATGTATTTTGACAAAACAAGTCCTGAAGGACTTAACAGCGCTTCATAATCTTTACGAAGGGTTTCACGAATACTGTCCGGACTTATTAAACCGGAGATGCGTGCGTAGTCATCATCCGTTAAAAAGAACGGTAAATTATTATAAAATATCCCATAAACATCATTCATCGTGTTTTCGGAGATCTTATAAGTAATATTCAGATAATCGCTTTTTGAAACTTTTTTAGTTATTGAATCAAAGATATGATCAGCGGTTTCTACCAATTTATCAATGTTATCTGGATTATCACTTTGCAAATGAATAACCAGTTTATCCTTCGATTTTAAATTCTGGAGAATTAAATTGATGCTATTTGTGTTTTTATCTTTGGGTACGAAGCGGGTAATGTCTTCGTCTAATTGAATTTTGGATGCATAAAAGCCCAGTATTCCGCAAATGGCAATTACACCAATTGTAAAAAACAATTTGTGTCTGCTAAAGAATAAATACACTATGTAGGGCCAGTTTTGCATAGATTATAAAAATAACAAATTAAGTGTGTAAATTAACCAATTATATACCTATACTTATTCCAATTCCACCCTTTTGAGCCTCTTTTAGATCGAACAGTTCAACCCTATTCTTTTTTGGCTTTTTGATATAACGATTTTCATTTGAAAAATCGGGAACAATTCCATCGAAAATTGCTTGATAAAGTTCCTTACAATAAGGGTGTTCTGCTAATACATGGCGGTATAAAAAATAGTTATGTTCAGAATCTAAAACTCTGCTAAAATCTAAATATAGCGCGTTACTTGCATAGGGTTTGCGAATTCGCTGACCTAACTGACGCTGAAAGCCTGAAATTAGTTTTGCACCGTTCAATACCTTGTCGTGATTGTTACGTGTTAAATACAATTTCTTCTGAATGTTTAATTTTTGTACCCACTGCGCATGTTTTTTTTGTGGTACACATGCCGCATTTAGTACCACTGCGTCGAACAAAGTATCTTGTATTTTTAAATGATTGTTTTTTACGGCATGCATCATTAATAAATTACCCATACTGTGCATGATTAGTGAGAGCGATTTAAAAACGGAAGGATGACCTAATTTATAGTGATTTATTGAGTCTAAAAAGTTAGCAAATGGCAGACTGATCTTTTGACTCTCCTCCCTTGTAAGCTTGTAATTTTTGGTCGCCTTTAATTGCGGACGATACGTTGGCCAATCGAACATAATTACCTGATTGTGGTACGTACGGCTAAGTTTGGTTGCTCTATCGAGAGCGGAAGTAAATGTTCTGCCAAAACCTTCCACAAACATCACTGCGCTTAATCCGGTTTTGCCATTTAAACATTCGGTTAAATTTTTCTTTGGCACACAAATCCAACGGTTACCTTTAAAATAAACATGGAAATAATGAACAGATATGTCTTTATCGCAATCATACCCCATAAATATTTTCTCGCTCTCATCGCATCCGCGAACTGAAGCGAAAATAATACAGGTATCACCGAGTTCAGGTTTATAATCCTTTACCATTACAACTTTATCCCAATCGCAATCCGAACGGTACTGATAATTTTGAGCATGAATGCTTGTGACGATCAGAATGAAAATTAAAACTATATGTTTAAGTTGTAGCACGTATACTGTTTTTTAAGTTTATTATTTGGTATTATAGTCGTTCATGCAACGTTGCAAACCTACAAATGAAAAAGACTTAATGGCATCAGAAGCTATTTTAACACGATCCGACAATGTTTTCTTTTCTTCATCGTTCCATTTACCCAACACATAATTTACCTGATAGCCTTTCCCAAATTCATTACCAATTCCAAATCGCAAACGAGGATACTGAGTTGTTCCCAAAATCTCCTGAATGTTTTTTAAACCGTTATGTCCGCCATCGCTGCCTTTTGGTCCAATTCTGATTTTTCCGAAAGGCAAGGCTAACTCATCAACAATTACCATCACATTCTCAACAGGTATCTTTTCGGCCTGCATCCAATAGTTAACTGCCTTTCCGCTTAAATTCATATAAGTGGTAGGTTTAATCAACACTAAGGCTTTTCCTTTAAATTTAGCTTCGGCCACAAATGCCAGACGATCATTTGTAAACTTTACTCCAGCTTCTCTGGCAATGAAATCCACTACTTCGAAGCCTATATTATGACGAGTACCTTCATACTCTTCACCTATATTCCCTAAACCAACTATTAAAAATTTTGACATGATTTAATTGATCATTATTGGTTCAACAACCGAATTTACTAATTGTATTTCCTTTGCTTTGTTTATCATTAATTCAATTGCCTGCACTCCGGTTTCACCTAAATCAACAGAAAACTGGTTAACATATAAATCGATGTGCTTTTTCATAACGTCTTCGCTCATTTCCTGTGCATGGCATTTTACATAAGGCATTACATCAGCTGTATTGGCAAATGCATATTCGACACTTTTTTTAATGCATCGGTTAATCTTTTGAAGTAAATCCGCATCAAAATTTCGTCTGGCAACAATTCCTCCCAGAGGAATAGGCGCGTGTATCAATCCGTCCCAGAACTCTCCCAGGTCGATGATTTTTTTCAATCCTTTTTGCTCGTAGGTAAATCGGCTTTCGTGAATGATTAGACCCGCATCTACTTTTCTGTCGATAACAGCCTGCTCAATTTCGCTAAAAAGCATTTCCACTTTGTTCTTAGCATGCGGAAAAGCTAAACTCAACAAGAAATTCGCAGTTGTGTTTTTGCCCGGAATAGCTATCCTTTCGGTAACTGGCAATTGGGATTGAGTGCCGACTTCAGTTATATGTTCTTTAAATCTGCTTACCGTTTTTTCTGAACTCCCAACCAGCAATGGACCACAATTAAAACCCAAAGCACTTCCGCTTCTTAATAAAATATAGTTATTCATAACGTATAAGTACGCATGAAAACTAAGCTTGGTAATATCCAATTCTTGCCGAAGCGCGCGTTGATTGAGAGCTTCCACATCTTCCATAACCACTTCAAACTCTAAACCCTCTGTGTCTGTTTTATGATGCACCATAGCATCAAAAATAAAACAGTCGTTTGGGCAAGGTGAATATCCTAGTGTAAGCTTCATAAATTATAGGTCTTGTAAAAACTGAAGGGTAAAATTATTCAGATTTCTTATCGCTAAAGGAATATCCCAATTATTTTTATTACGCTTCTCCACGTAGTTAGAAATGGCCCTTAATTGAACGCAGTTACTCGACAAATGTGAACCGGCTCTCATAAACGCAGCTCCTTCCATACTTTCAATATCCGAATTAAATAAATCGATTGCTTTCTTAATACTCGAATCGTTACCATGTATCTTATTTACGGTGATGGCTTTTACTTTTGTAAGGTGATTCAAGTGACTGTTATTAATCGAACTATCGTCTTCAAATACATTGGTACCTCCTAAGTTTAAGTCGGAATACTTTATGAACGCTTCACCGTCTTCAGCTCCCATTTCAGAAATGGTATCTTGTATAACGTAAACCACTTCCCCTAATTTCAAGTTGCGGTTAAACGCACCGGCAATTCCAACGTTTAATACGTAGTCAAATGCGTTGTGAGAGTATCTTCCCATCTGATAGGCGGTGTTAACCATGCCTACACCGGTAATTAAAACCGAAACATCATCGCCATTCTGAGCTGTGAACAAGCCGTTGCCATTAGCATCAATCGAATAATTCTTTAATATGGGCTCTACTTCAAATTTAGTAGCTGCAACTATTAATACTTTAGGCATACGGTAAAGTTAAGTATAATACGTAAATTTGCAGCATGATTTACATAACCCGTAAAGAGCATTTTAATGCGGCCCATAAATTATACAATAATAGCTGGGACGAAGCTAAAAATACTGAAGTTTTCGGTAAATGTGCCAATAAGAATTGGCATGGCCATAACTATGAATTATTAGTTACCGTAAAAGGTGAAGTGAACAAAGACACTGGGTTTGTTGTTAATTTGAAAGATTTGGGTGACGTTATTAAAAATGACATAACCGAGCTGCTTGACCATAAAAACTTAAATATGGATGTGCCCGGTTTAGAAAATATTTTACCGTCAACCGAAAATTTGGCTATTTTTATATGGGACATATTAATGCCGAAAATACAAGCAATGGGTGCTGAATTACATTGCGTAAAATTATGTGAAACAGAAAATAATTACGTAGAATATTTTGGAGGTAAATAATGCTTAACGAAGAATTTGAATTAGACAATACAGGATATAAAAAACTAGATCAGTATAACGACAAACTGATTGATTCGATATCCGATATGTATAAAAACATTTTAAGCGATGTTGGTGAAGACTCTTCACGTGAAGGATTATTAAAAACTCCAGTTCGCGCGGCAAAAGCCATGCAGTATTTAACCCATGGTTATGATTTAAATCCCGCTGAAATTTTACGTTCGGCTATGTTTAAGGAAGAATATAGCCAAATGGTTATTGTTAAAGACATTGAGGTTTACAGCTTATGTGAACATCATTTATTGCCATTCTTCGGTAAAGTTCATATTGCTTATATACCAAACGGACACATTGTTGGCTTAAGTAAATTACCACGAGTAGTAGATGCGTTTGCCCGCCGTTTACAAGTACAGGAGCGTTTAACGAATGAGATTCGTGATTGTATTCAGGATACATTAAAACCTTTAGGCGTAGCGGTGGTTATGGAATGTAGTCACTTGTGCATGCAGATGCGTGGTGTACAAAAACAAAACAGCGTTACCACTACTTCAGCTTTTACCGGAGAATTTTTGAAAGATACAACCCGTAAAGAATTCATTAGCTTAATCGGATCTGTTCTGCATTAATCAGAACTTTCCCATTTGTTTCATTTTCATTTTAAAAGTATAAGCAATGGTTTGAGCCCTTTGCTTAGCTAATTGTGCCTTTTCCCCTTCAAACAAATCGTTGATTGTTTTTTCGAAATGATGTAACCAAATTTCAAAGTGTTCTTCTTTTATAGGTAAATGAACATGCTTATCAAATACATTGGTTTTATATCCCTCCTCATCTAACAGAACAAAACTCCAGAACGCAATCATATGCGGCATGTGCGCCTCAAAATCGGTATTTTCAAAAACCGGACTTATACTTTCATTGGTTAGTAGCGAACTATAAAAGGTACGTATCATTAATTCTATATCGTTTTTGGCTCTGATATCGTGTTTCATAGGCTTAATTTGATGTAAAGTTGAATTATTTTTTTGCAAGTATCAAAAAACATATACCTTTGTGCCACTTAATGACAAATAACACAAATATTATTCGCTTTAATTTCATTACGCCTTCCTATCATATTATGGCGTTTTGGATGTGTTAATTTTTTGTCTTTTTTCTAATCCTTTTATTTCAAAACCCTAAAATCCATTCCAATGGTAACGCTTGATATACAGGAGCTCATCCTGGATAAATTAAATACACTGATAGTTGTTTTAAATAACGACGGTAGTGTTGATTACGTAAGTAAATCGGCCCGACAACTTTTAGGTTATGAGCCAAACGATTTATTGGGTAACAATTGGTGGGAAGCCACACGCTTTTCGAAACCGGAAGGCATTGAAGTAAAGCGTAAAATGCAAGATATTTTTAAAAACCGTAATAGCGGCGTACAAAACTTTGAGCATTTACTAAAAACTGCTCAAGGCGGTAAGAAATGGATTTACTGGAATGTTTCGCCACTGAACGAAGATCAGTTAGTAGGCGTTGGTTATGACATTACCGATAAGAAAATTAATGAGAAAAAGTTAATTGAGCAGAACCGTGTTTTAACCGAACAGCATAAAGACATAACCGATAGTATACGTTACGCTAAACGCATACAAGAATCCATATTGCAAACACCCGAACAAATCAAACAAATATTTAATGATTCGTTTTTGTTATATAAACCTAGAGACATCGTTAGTGGAGATTACTACTGGTTTTATGAAAATGAACAATACAAGTTTGCGGCTGCTGTTGATTGTACAGGACATGGTGTGCCCGGTGCCATGATGAGCATGATAGCCAACTCCATCTTTAAAGAAGTGTTTTTAAATCGAAAAGAAGTGGAAACGGATAAGATACTTTATGCTTTAGATCAGGAGCTGGAAAAGGCGTTAAACAGTAACCAGGCGGAAATCTCTAATGATGGGATGGATGTTGCCTTGATACGTATCAATAAAGAATCGGGAGAATTACAGTTTTCCGGAGCGCTTCGTTCTATAATGATTGTAGAAAATGATGTGATAAAAGAAATACGCGGAAGCAGATATCCATTAGGATTCTATCCGGATGTAGAAAAGGAATTTGAAAAACTCACTTTTTATCCTGAAAAGGGTTCGAATGTATACTTATATAGTGATGGCTTCGCTGATCAGTTTGGGGGTGAAAATCTGAAAAAGATGAATCGTACTAATTTGAAGGAATTGTTACGGGCTTCATACGACATTCCTATAGATGAACAGGAAGCTTTTTTAGAATACTCGTTTAATAACTGGAAACAGCAAGAGGAGCAAACGGATGATGTGTTGATGATAGGAATAAAATTATAATATTTTGTTATGATTGAAATTGTAACTGCCACCATAAAAGATGCAGCGCTGATTGTAAAAATTGGTGCCCAATCTTTTATTGAGTCGCACGGAAGAAGCGCGTCTGAAAAGGATATCACTAATTATGTGGCCGGTAAATTTACAATTGAGCAGATTGAAAGTGAATTTTCCAATGCGAATGCCATTTTCAAACTCGCTATTTACAACAATGAAACTGTAGGCTATTCAAAATTGGTATTGAATTGTCCGAATCCAGCTATTGAAGAACAAACGGTTTGCAAACTGGAGCGGCTCTATGTTGTAGAATCACATCTGGATAAAAAAATTGGCCAGCCTTTGTTTGACTTAAACATTGAGCTAGCAAAAGCCCATCAACAGAAAGGGATTTGGTTATACGTTTGGACCGGAAATGCGCGTGCGCTGCGATTTTATGAGAAGCAGGGTTTTAAAATTGCCGCTGAAACTTCTTTTAAAATCAGCGAAACGCATAGCAATCCTAATTATTGGTTGTACCTGCAATTTTAATTATAGTCCGGGCAGTAAACCTGACGCCGCTTTCTTCATTTCTTCTTCATTTATAGTGTTGGCCTTGGAAATGGCTTTATTAAGTGTTACCAACAATTGTTCCTCCAACTCTATTTTATCACCATGTTGCAAAGAGGCTGCAATCGATAAGGATTTGATTTCGCGGTTTCCTGTAATTTCAATTCTGATGTCGCCACCTGCACCTTCGGTGCTGATGATGGTATCATCTAATTTTCGTTTCATTTCATCGGCTTTTTGCTTCATTTCCTGAAGCTTGCCCATCATATCTCCAAATTTCCCAAACATAATTTTATTTTTTTAAATCGTGAGGTATTAAACAAACCGGAATAGGATCCATTTTGTGTTGGTTAGCTTTATTACGCGAGGTATAAATTTTCATCACTTGTTGCTGACGCTCATTAAGCGGATAATTTTCCATATTCTCAATGTAAGCCATCGCCCATTCTAACTCAGGGTAACTAGCTCCAATCTGATCTTCATCTGTTCTTCCATCGGCAAATAATCCATCGGTTGGTCTCGCATTTTGTATACTGGCAACAACATTTAATGTTTTTGCTAATTCATATACTTCTGTTTTTGTCAGATCCGCAATCGGACTTAAATCAACGCCGCCGTCGCCATATTTAGTAAAGAAACCAATTCCAAAATCTTCTATCTTGTTTCCGGTACCTGCCACAAGTAATTTATGATGCGATGCAAAACTGTATAACGTTATCATTCGTAAACGCGAACGAACATTTGCCATCGTTAAGAAATCCTGAATAGTATCCGGCAAAGCGCTTTCAACACTCTCAAATACATTCGTTAACTGAACGGTGTCTGATTCTACATTTTTAAAATTCTGTTTCAGCCATATAATGTGCTCATTACTGCGGTCGAATTCCGACTGGTGCTGGCGAATGGGCATATTTAAAACAATAACTTTTTTTCCGGTTAATGCGCAAAGCGTAGAAGTAACGGCACTATCAATACCCCCACTAATTCCAATAACAAAACCATTAGTGCCTGAATTCTGACAATACCCTTTTAACCATTCGGTAATATAATTTATAACTTCTTTTTTCTTCATTTTGAATAATAAGTATAAAAATAAAAAATCCCGGTGAATTGACCGGGATTTAATTAATGAGAGATGTCAATTAGAATAAAATACCAATATTGATTTGAACCCCGTCGCTAAATGCACTTTGTTTCGATTTAACAGGTGTTTTCATGTTATTTAAATTTTCTTTTAAGTTTTCTACGATAAATTTTGACTCGCTTTTATACTGGTTAATAAATCCGCGATTGTAATTAACACTGATAAACGCAGAAGTTGAGCCTGATAAGTTATATTCCATACCCAAACCTACATTTAATCCTGCATTGAAAGGAAGATAATCGCCTGAAGGTTCCATATCGGATAAAGTTGAACTTCCTCCTGAACTGAAGCTACCTGCTGAATAGGTAAGTTCTGTAATTTCATCGTTTGCTGTATATTTTGTAGCAACCGCTACATTAGCACCAAACATACCAAAGTATTTAAACCCGGAAATGTCTTTGGTCATTAATTTTAACAAAATCGGGAGAGTTATGTATGTGGTTTTTATTTCTCGGCTCTTTAATTCGTAGAATTTATAATCTCCGGTGATTGAATTGGCATACATTATTGCAGGAGCGTATCCAAAGGTATGATTATCTGATTCTTCATAATTATTATTGTCAGTAATCATATAACCTTGTCCGTTTTTATAAATTTGCTTACCGCCTAAAAAATCGCCGCCGATACCGGTTACAAATGCGGCAGTTGAATTAATTCTGAACTCTATTTGTAAACCGAATCCAAATCCAAACTTCATTCCACTGCTTTCAACAAGTTTAGTATCGTTACTTCTCATCCAAGTAGGAGTTGGTGTAACTTTTAAGCCAAATCTAACCTTTCTGTCATCACCCTCTTCAGCTAACATAACATTTGTAATTAACAATGCTGCTGCTGCAATCGAAAAAACTTTTTTCATTGTTTATGTTTTTAAAATTTATCTTTACAAAGATAATCTTTTTTTCAATGAAGCACTTTAATAAGTTGTTGATAACCGCAGCCTGCATTTTGGCTTTTAGTCAATGTACAGATTCACGGCTAGAAGCTGATATTTCGGGAATTGAAATTAAACCGGTAAAATTCTTGCGAATGGATAAAGATTTATTTTCGGTAACAAACCAAAATATTGCTGCAAAAGAAGAAGAATTTAAAAAGAACTATGGCAATTTCTATTATCAGTTTATTTACTCTATCATAAATGCCAACAAAACGGATACAAATTATTTGTTACAGTTTGTAAACGACAAGGATATGCATGAAGCATACTTGGAAGTACAAAAAACTATCAGTGATAAAGAAATAGCTCAATTAGAAAATGAATTAACCATATGCGAAAAGCGTTTCAAGTATTTTTTTCCTGAACGTAAAACACCGGTAAAGCACGTAGCTTATTTTAGTGGTTTTAATTATAATATAGTTTATCCCGACTCGACTCTTGGAATAAGTTTAGAAATGTATTTGGGAAAAGAAAACAAATTCTATAAAATGCTTCAATGGCCGCAGTATCAGCGTCGCACTCTTGAAAAAAACCACATGCTACCAAATCTTATCCGAGGATGGATGATAACCGAATTTGATAATGCTCAGCCGGTAAATAATCTGTTGAATCACATGATTTTTTACGGGAAGATCTTTTATTTATGCGATGCTTTATTGCATGATATGCATGATAGTTTAAAAATTGCGTATTCAACCACCCAAATGGATTATTGTCATAAATACGAAAAGCAATTATGGGGCTTCTTTGCTCAGGAAAACCGCTTGTACGAAAACAATTTAAAAACCGTTACTGAATTTACCAGTGAGGGTCCGTTTACCGGAGCCATCAGTAAGGAATGTCCGCCACGCATCGGAATGTGGATTGGCTGGCAAATAGTAAGAAGTTATATGAAAAATAACGAAGAGGTAAGCCTAGAGAGCCTAATGAAAGAACAGGATGCGCAAAAAATCCTGAATAAAAGTAAATACCGACCATAATCACTAAAAACAAATTGTAATGAAAACCAGCGAAATTAATTTTAAAGTAACAGTAGACGAAAGTTATTTACCTGTTGATATAAAATGGGAAGCAAAAGAGGCCGGCGAACAGGGTGACAGTAAAAGTGTAATGATTGCCTTATGGGATGCAAAGGAAAATAACACATTAAGAATCGATTTGTGGACAAAAGACCTGAGTGTAGATGAAATGAAAAAGTTCTATATACAAAATATCATGACCTTAACCGATACCTATTTAAGAGCCACAAGCGATGAAGCCACCGCAAATGAAATGAAAACGCTGGTGAGCGATGTGGGACGAAAACTTGGTGTAATACAATAAATAAAAAAGCCGCTTAATAACTAAGCGGCTTTTTTTATGATCATCAAATTAGTTTATGCTTCCGGAGTGGTTTTTACAGCTTCCTTTAAGCTTTTTGCCGAATCAAACATCTTTTGTATTGCTTCTTTACCAAAAGGCTCTCCATCGGTAGATTTGATATCTTCAAATACGTAGGTAGAATTACCCAACTTCTGAATAGAATAGAAATGGAATTCAGGTTTGGTAATCTCGCTTTCCCACATGATAGCAGTTGGTTCTTCAGCAACAAAAGACTTAAACTTATTAACTTCATCCCCTTTGATATCACTTTTACGTAATTCAATATCTCCCGGATCTTCAGTAATTGATATTTGGAAGTCTTTACCGATTTTAATTTCTAGGGCACCCCAGGTTTGCTCCATCACCTCTAACTTCGCGTTAGCGGTATCAGGCACAAAAATGCTAAAAGGCTTACCGTATTTACTTAAATCCAAAGTGATCATACCTGCAGGAGCATCTACTTTTGGTTGTTCTTCTTTTTTATCGCCGCAGTTTTGTAATGAAACGGCAAATACTAATGCTGTGATAATGGTAAATAGTTTTTTCATTGAAGCTTTATTTTTTTGTAAAGATAATTTTATTTGGTGATTAATAACAATAAGTGAGTAACAAGCGCAGTGAAAATTATATCCATAAAAAAACCCCGCTTAGCGGGGCTTTTTTATTACTTCTTCTTAGAAGATTTCTTTGCAGCTTTCTTAGCAGCTTTTTTCTTTGGAGCTGCTTTTTTCTTAGCTACTGCTTTTTTCTTAGGAGCAGCTTTCTTTTTTGTTGCTTTTTTTGCCATGGTTTCTTGTTTTTGAGTTTTTGTTAATACGAAGTAATAAAATAAATTGTTCTCTACTAAATATTAAGCCATTATTTTTTCAACATCAAAATGTTGATATTGTTAATTACGTTTTTTGTATACAACATCGTCAAAACAATTTTACTTCGATTTTTTTCTTGAAAAAACACATTTCTCCTTTGAGAATTTTGTTTTTTGAAGTAATGAAAAAAAGAAAAACATCATTAAAAAACTCTTCAAACAACTACGTAAAACGACTAACTAAAGATGAAATTATTTTATTATCCACTCGGTTTCAGAATCCCAATTAGCCAATAATTTAACCGGAGTGGTGTTAATGTATATTATTTCAGCATTCTTCTTTTTCAAAAATGTTCCGGTATCCCATGTTTTATTTTTATTTATATCTTCAAAAACTTTCAGATAATAGTTGCCAGGAATTAAATTTCTGAATTGAACATTTACCTCTGTACTAGAGGAAATACTTTGCTCTGCATAATACTCACGCACTGTTTGATTCTTTTCATTCAATAATTCTATCATGTAATTTTCTTTACCGGGCATTAGCAATTTTATTGATAAATTGGCGTAATCCTCAGGATCGGTGGTTTTAAATGCGTATTTCAACGAATCATTCTTTATATCCATATAACCCCCAACGGCATCTTTACGCAGTATCAACTCGTAATTAAAACCGGGTTTTAACTGATTAACTATTTTTAAACTATTGCAATTAATCATCTGTGTTTTAATTTCTGACTTTGTTTTTACTGTGTCGTTTAATTCGTAAAGATCCATTAGTCCTTGCTTCAATTTTAATGAATCTATTGCCATTGTAAATTTAATTTCCGGCTGATCATAATATGGTAATGTTCCTCCTGAAAGGTTTGTTGAAGCAACTTCCAATTTTAATTTCTTATCCTGTATTAATCGTTCTGCCTTTTCTTTAGAAAACACATTAATTTTAACTGTGTCCGCTTTTTTCAATCCAAGCCCATTATTAACAATAAGATTTAGAGTATCGTATATATCATGATAATAAACAAAAGCTGTATCATTTATTCCGCTAATAACTTTTATTTTATTGTATTCGTTCGTACTTAATGCGCGTACTTCACTTAATTGTTCTTTATTAAATACCAAATAAGCCATACCGTAATAAGGTGAAAATGCTTTTTTCAAGAACTGCTTACTGTTATCTTCTTTAAAAATCCTAAAATGAATTAAGGTGTCATTACCTGCATTAACAGCTTTTTCTTTAAACCCAACCATTTCTTCTCCACTGTCAAAAGTGAGATTCTTGTTCTTATCGGTAAAGGCAACAATTTTATAATTGTTCTGTGGTAAATTGGTTAATTTAAACTGTCCTGAAGCATTTGTTTTTGTGAAATAAACAGGCTTATTTAAGTAAATAGCGCTATCGCTTTCGTTTAATGAATATAATCCTACAATCACATCCGATTCTCTTTTTAAGGTAAATGCGTTAGTTACATCTCCCTCCAATTTAAGCGAATCGATATAATTTCCCGTTGCAAACACAAATTCATAGTTAGCCAAAACGTTTGTCTCATGCATATCGGCAATTGCATTACCAAAAAACAATCGATAGGTAGCATTCGGCAGTAATGGCTCATTAAATTTTACTGTAATCTTTTTTCCTTTAGCCTCAACTAAAGGCATTTGTTTTGGCTGAGGGGTCACCACTAATTGATTGGAAATATCTTTTACCTGAACATACTCGTCAAATAACAATTCGATTGTTTCACCTTTAAAGTTTATTGATGCGTTTTCCGGTGTAGTTTTGATGATTTTTGGCGCAACGGTATCGCGCTTGCCTCCGGTTAACGGAGTAATTTGGGCACATTTACTAAATAGTAAAACTATGCATACCACTAATATGTTTTTGAAATACTTCAGAGGGTAATTAATGGGCATAAAAATAAACACTTATTGCGATAAAACCCTAATTAAAAAAGTAAAAGAAACAGGCGAATTATTTCTCACTAGACCATGAACGGTTTTGCTGACGGGAAAAACGCAAACCTAACATCACTTCATGTGTACCTGAACTGTAATGACGGATGTTTGTAGTTGAAAAATCATATGAATAACCAATCATTAAATAATTCTTATAGAGATAGCCTACCAAAGCAGTAACAGCATCGTTATGACGATAAGCAGCCCCTAACCAAACCTGCTCCCTGTATATTCCTCGTACACCAACATCTAATTTAAACGGTGCAGGGGTAGCGTATTTTAAAATAAATGAAGGTTCTATTTTAAAGTCATCGCCAATATCAAATTTATAAGCTCCATTAACGTTAAAGTGGGTCACTAAATTACTTTTACTATCAACGCCGGGATATAAATTGATTTGACTCTGATACATTTGAGGAATAGCTACACCTAAATAATACTTTTTACCATAAAACAAAACACCTGCTCCAAAATCCGGAACATACGCTGTTTGATACTGTGTCAAAAGGTTCTCATCCCCTGCGTCATGAAGCTGTAATTTATGCCCGTCAATTCCCCATTGCAGTAAACCGGCACTTAAACCTAAAGCCACTTTATTTTCTTCATTCAGCTTTATATGATAGGCGTAAGAAAAGTTTAAACCGATACGACGGGTTGGTCCAACAATGTCCGTAAACAAATGCATACCTAATCCCATGTTCTTAAATTTCATTGGACCATTAACAGTTAAAATGAATGTGCGTGGTGCATCTGTAATTCCCACCCATTGATAGCGATTGTTTGATCTTACGTCAGCAAACTCTTCTTTTCCGGCAAAAGCAGGATTCACAGCAAACTCATTGAGCATATACTGTGTGTATTGTGGTAATTGCTGCGCATTTGCATAAGCCAGCATAAAACACACAAATAATATGGAAAGTAGTTTCTTCATGTTTATCTGAATATAGTTAGCGGACCTGTGTATGCGTTAGGGAAATTATTATGATTTAACTTTATAATATAATAATAGGTTCCAACAGGTAAATCTTTTCCTTTATATCTGCCATCCCACGGAACGCCATAACCACGAGAGTAAAATAATTGTTCTCCCCAACGGTTATACACCTCTACTTCGCAATCAGGGAACTGAATAATATTATCTATAACCCATGAATCGTTTTTACCGTCACTGTTTGGACTGAATCCATTAGGTATAACAATTTCAGGATAAATATGAACGTGCATGGTGTCTGAAGCAATACAACCGTTTGCATCAGTAACAGTTACTGTATAGGTAGTATTTACTGTATTTGATGCAACAGGATTTGAACTGCTAGAATTATCAAGAGATGATGATGGAATCCATGTAAATGTGCTTCCGGCAGGACCGGTTGGTGCACCTCCAATTATTGTTGAAGTTAAAACTGTAATAGTATAGTTAGGTCCGGCATCTACAGGCGGCAGAGGATTAGAAGTAATCAATACGGTATCTTTATGAATACAAGCTCCGTTTATTGCCTCTAATACAAAAGTGCTTGTTCCTGTAGCTGGTGTAACTGTTGTTGTGACAACCGTAGATATTGGTGTTGCCGCAGGAACTTGATACCAATTAAATAAAATTCCGTTCACGGAATTTGTGCCATTTAACACAAACGATGAGGATTGACAGAATGAAGAGTCAGGCCCTGCAACCGCTAACACCGTTAATGTTGGTATAATCTGCAATGTTGTATCTTTCCTGCAACCTGCATTATCAACTAATGATAACGAATAAGTTCCTGATAAAACATTTGTTATTGCAGTATTAGTACTTGTAAATGCAGCAGGTCCTGTCCAAGTATAAGTATAAACCGGAGTACCACCTGTAACTGTTGTTGTAATTGCTCCATCTAATGCTGTATTACACGAAGCATTAGTAATAGTTGCGCCAAGTACTAAAACAGCCGGATTTGTTAATGTATAAGATAAACCGGTACTACAACCATTTGCATCAGTTAAAGTAACTGAATAAGAACCCGCACATAAATTAGTTAACGGGTTGGTTGAACCGGATGGACTCCATGTAAATGTATATGGTAATGTACCTCCGTTTGGCACTAACGAAATACTTCCGTCACAGTTATTATTACATTTAGGAGAACTTACTATAGGTATCCCTAATGCAATCGGGGAAGGTTGTGAAATGTTTAGATTTTGTATGCTCACACATCCATTCGCTGCAGTTACTGTTACAGTAACCAAGCCACCACACAATCCATTAGAAGTACTTGTTGTTGCAGAGTTCACAGCTGTTCCTCCACTCCAATTGTAAGAAAAAGGTGCTGTACCGGAAGTAACACTTACTGTTGCCACTGCATTACAAGTGCCATTACAAGTAGCGTTTGTTAAATTGGATACAAGTACCGGCCCGTTTTGATTATTTAATGGGAAGGTCAAAGTTTTTGAACAACCAGAATTATCTGTAACCGTTAATGTATAATTTCCTGCTCCGACATTACTTAATGTTGCTGTATTACCGGCTGGTAACCATGTGAAAGTATATGCTGGTGCGCCACCGGCAACTGAAACAGAAATTGAACCGTTATTTAATGTACAGCTTGGCTGTGTTACCAAAGGCGTAACTGTTAAGTCGGTTGCAGACGTAATAGTAACGGAGGCATTTCTGATACAACCTTGTGCATCGGTCATTTGAACAAAATAATTACCGCCACATAATCCGCTTAAAGTATTTGTTGTGGATGAAGGCGACAACCAATTATATGATATTGGCGCTGTTCCGCCAACCGCTGTTACAGTTGCGGCACCATTACACTGATTAAAACACGATTCATTAACAACATTAATTGTTTCCCCTGTAATACCACTTGAATTGTTTATTGGTAAATTAATATTTTGAATACAACCATTATTGTCAGTGATGGAAATCATATAAACACCAGCGCATAATGAACTACTACTAACACCTGTGGCGCCATTACTCCATGAATAAGTAAACGGTGCTGTTCCTCCGATTGCGGTAACAGTTGATGAACCATTACACAAACCGCATGACGGTTGAGCAATTGCTGAAGTCATGGTAATTGCCGAAGGAGAAGTTACCGTTCCCGAATAGGTGTTATTACATCCCTGACTATCTTGTATGGTTACAGAATAAGTTCCGTTACATAAATTAATTGCCTGCTGTGTGTTTTGACCAAGTGGATCGCTCCAGCTAAATGTATAAGGACCAATACCGCCACTTACTGCTCCTGCAAGAATACTACCATTACAATTTCCAAAACAATTATTATTGGTAGCTATTGGTGTTGCAGTTATACTAACAGTTCCCGGTAAATTAAATGTTTGAGTAGTAACACAGCTATTGTTATCAGTTACAGTTAATGTGTAATTACCCGGACAAATATTAGTAACAGAACTTGTTGTTGCACCGTTACTCCAGCTGAAACTATAATTCGGAGTTCCACCACTTGGAACAGATGTAATTGTTCCGTTACATAATGCTGCGCACAATGGTTGTGTTACAGCAGCCCCAACATTAATTGCAGGCGGTTGTGTAATTGAAACCGGCTGGAAATAAACGCAGTTATTCGCATCCGTAATTTGCGCGGTATAATTACCTGCACATAATCCGGTAACAGGATTAATAGTAGAAGAAGGTACCACCCATGCAATAACATAAGGTGCGGTTCCGCCAATCGGATTTGTTACCGATGCAGCACCCGTACATTGCGCATTACAATTAACATTAGTTGTTGTTACAACAGCACCGTTTGGTCCATTAGAATTACTTACAGGAATTTGAAATGTGCTTGCACAATTATTGGCATCGGCAACAGTAACGCTGTAAACACCAGCGCATAAACTACTAGCTACAGATCCTGTTGATACAGAAGGCGACCAGGTAAAAGTATAAGCCGGTGTACCTCCAGAAGGAACAACATTTATTGAGCCATTACATAAACTACAAGAAGATGCTGTAATAGAAGGATTAATTGTTAAAGTAGGCGGCGATGTTAATGTTACCTGCATGGTATCTAAACACCCATTAAGATCGGAAACAAAAACACTGTAGGTACCCGCACACAATGAAGAAACTGTTTGTGTATTTTGATTCGGAACTGTTGTCCAGGTATAAGAGAAAGGTGCAGTTCCGTTAGCAGGATTACTTGTTACAATACCATTACAATTGCTATTACAGCTAGGGTTAGTTGATGTTGCATTTGCAAGCAAAGCTGGAGGATTCACTAAACTTGTTACATTCTGACCTGTACAATTATTTATATCTCTAACAATTACTGTATATGCGCCTGCACATAAACCAGTAGGATTTTGTCCGGAACCTGAAGGAATCCATGAGAATGTATAAGCACCCGTTCCGCCATTTGCATTTGTAGTAATGCTTCCATTACATGCGCTGTTACACAAAGGATTTGAAGGAGTTAATGTAACGGTTATAGGACTTGGTTCTGTAATAACAAAACTCTGAGTTAATGTACAACCGTTAATATCAGTAACTATACTTGAATAAGAACCTGCACACAATCCGCTTGCCACACTTGTTGTAGAAGTTGATCCCGCCCATGAAAAAGTATATGTAGGTGTACCACCACCTACAGCTACCGAAGCAGAACCATTACATTGAGAATTACATAATGCATTTGAAACTGTTAATGTTCCGCTTAATGCTGTTGGCTCTGTTATCTGAACCGTAGCAGTTGCAGTACAATTATTAGCATCTCTTACAGTAACAGTGTAAATATTCGGACATAGATTTGTGATGTTATTAATAGTTGAACCGGTAAATGACCCAACCGGTGTCCAGGTAAATGTATACGGTGCTGTACCTCCGGAAGGGGTAGCTGTTGCCGAACCATTACATGCTGCGTTACAAAATACATCGCGTTTAGTAATATTTACCGATAATGCATTAGGTTGAGTTAATGAAAAAGTTTGTGTATACGTACAACTATTCGCATCTACAACATTGGCCGTATAAGATCCAGCACACGCATTAGATAAAGTATTTGACACCACAGATCCCGGAACCCAGGTAACAGTATATCCCGGTGTGCCTCCTGCAGGAGAAGTTGTAATACTTCCATCACAGGCCGAATTACAACTTACATTAGCTGTAACCGGATTTAAACTAAACGTAGGTGGTTGTGAAATTGAAATGGTCTGACTGGCAATACAATTTGTTGCATCACCAACATTAATTGCGAAAGTACCCTGACACAAGCCGCTTACAGTTGGTGTGTTATTCCCGTTTGACCAGGTATATGTGATGGGTGCGGTACCAACTGCATTAACGGTAGCCGAACCATTGCATAAGCCATTACATGTTACAGAAGATGAGGTAACAGTAATTGTTGGACCGGTTGGATTTGTTAATGTTGTAACCAAAGTCTGAGTACAATTTGCGTTGTCTTTTATGGTTAAGGTATATGTACCGGCTCCAACATTAGTAAGTGTTGGTGAAGTAACACCTCCGGGTGTCCAAGTAAACTGATAAGCAGGCGAACCTCCGCTTACCGTAGCTGTAATTGAACCGTTAGTGCCTGAGCAAGTTGTTGGATTAACCGGAGTAAAGGTTGCGGTTATTAAACTTGGTTCGGTAATTGTAAAGGTTCTGGTTTGAATACAATTATTTGCGTCACGTACATTTAAAGTATATGTACCCGAGCACAAGTTTGTTACATTAGGTGTCCCTTGTCCGGTTGGGTTTCCTGGAGACCAGGTATAAGATAATGCACCTGTACCTCCGGTTGCCGTAACGGAAATTGAACCGTTACAATTACTATTACAACTGGCATTCGTAATTGTTGAAGTTATATTAATAGCGGGTGGATTTGTAAATAATATAGTACTTGTATTAGCACATCCTAAAGCGTCTGAAACTTGCACAGTATAAGATCCTGCACACAATCCGGATGCAATCTGTGTGTTTTGCGTTGGAACCGTTGGTGTCCAAGTGTAAGAGTAAGGTAAAGTTCCTCCACTAGCGTTAGCGCTGGCTGCTCCGGTACAGCCATTATTACAAGTTAAAACGGTACCTGTGGTTGTAATATTTACACTTACTGTCTGAACAATATTTACTGTTCTGGTAACTGAACAACCTTTACTGTCTCTAATGGTAACTGTTTGAATACCTATACACAAATTCGTTGCCACTGAATTTGTTTGAGATGATGGCACCCAAGAATAAGTATAAGCCGGAGTTCCGCCTCCCGCAGTAATTGTAGCAGCTCCGGTACAAGCATTACAACTTGGCTGCACTCCTGTAATTGCAGCTGTTAGAGTTGGCGGAGCGGTGATGCTTAAGTTTGCTGAATTAGTACATCCTTGTGAATCGGTAACTGTAACTACAACGTTTCCCGCACACAAATTTGTTGCAGTTGATCCATTGGTTATTGGCAAGGTATTCCATTGAAAGGTATAACCAGGTGTTCCGCCGCTTGCACTTGCAGATGCTGAACCATCGCAACTTCCGGCACACGAAACAGGAACTGCTGTTGTTGTAATGACAATAGGTGTCGGATTGGTAATTACAGCTGTTGCTGTTTTTGTACAACCTCTGCTGTCAGTTACAGTCAATGAATAATTTCCAAAACACAAGCCACCAACATTAGTTAAGGTACTTCCCGTAGACCAGTTATAGGTATATGCAGGAGTTCCTCCACTCACATTTGATGTAATTGAACCGTTACATCCGTTATTACAACTAGGAGGTGTTGGTGTTAAACCAACCGTAATGTCGGTTGGAGAAGTAATTGTTACTACGGTATTAGTTGTACAACCGTTTGCGTCTCTCACCACTAAAGTATATGTACCCGCGCACTGATTGGTAATTGCTGCTGTGGTTAGTGTGCTAGTAGGTGTTGTCCAAGTGAAAGTGTATGCAGGAGTACCACCGCCGGCACTACCTGATAAGGAAGCGTTACAGTTTCCGAAACAAGAAATTGAAGTGGTAGTTGCGGATAAGGTTAAAGGATTAGGTTGAGAAACAGTATAAGTTTGAGTACGAACACAACCACCGGCGTCTCTAACAAATAATGAATAGGTGCCTGCGCATAATCCGTTATAAGGAGGATTTGTTGTTATAGTTGCGGAGGCAGATGCAAGCGTAAATGTATATGGCCCGCCGCTTCCTCCGGTTGGAGCAGAATTAATAACTCCATTACAAGCACCGTTACAGGTAATACTTGTTGTTGTTACATTTTGATTTATTTGTGATGGAGCTGCAATTGTAAATGGTAATGGAGTAATTGTACAAACACCACTGCTGATATTTAATGTATAATTACCGGAGCATAAATTACTAATGTTTGGAGTTCCCTGACCTGTAGGATTACCGGGCAACCATGTATATGTAATAGGTCCTGGTCCGCCGGATGCGTTGGCAGTTGCGGAACCGATACACTGTCCGAAACAGGTGACGCTGGTTGAGTTTACTGTAAGCGAAATTGCGGGTGGTTGTGTTATAGTTATTACTGTAGGCGTGGTAACACAAAGTGAAAAGTCGGTTACTGTTAAAGTATAATTACCGGCACACAAATTAGTTATGTTGGTAGCTGCTGATGAAAAGCCGCTTGGTCCCGACCAGCTTATAACGTACGGCGGCACTCCTCCACTTGGGTTAGCACTTGCTGAACCGTTGCAAGTTCCATTACAGGTTGCGTTAGTAAAAGTTGGTGAAACAGTAAGGGTTGGTGGCTGAGTAATTGAAAATGTTTTAACAATGGCACAGCCTTTTGAATCGGCTATAGTAACTGTATAATTAGCAGGGGCTGGTGTTACAGATCCACATAATCCGGTTGCAAGTGATGTTCCTTGTCCGCCACCTGGTGCAGGCGACCATGTAAAAGTATATCCGGGAGATCCGCCACTGGCAGTTACGGAGGCACTTCCATTACAAGTACCGCCACAAGTTACATTGGTTTGTGTTTGTGTAGCGGAAACTGAAGTGGCAGGTTGTGAGATGGTAAGAACAGTTGTTGTGGTACATCCCTTTGTGTCAGTCACAGTTGCTGTAATCGGACTAACCGAAGCACAAATAGAAGTTAATGAAGCTGTTCCTCCTGCACCAATTGTGACTGAAGAACCTGTACTCCAGCTAACCGTATAGCTTCCGGGGTTTCCTCCGGTTGGACTAACGGTTATCGAACCGGTGCATTGCCCGAAACAAGAGATACTGGAAGTGATAGCGTTTGGTGCAATTTGAGGCGGAGAAGACATGGTTAATGCTTCAGAATAAGTACACCCTTTACTATCGGTTATATTAATTGAATAACTAGGAGGAGTAGCACACAGGCCAGTTAAGTTGGCACCGGCAACAGTTGTAAAGGTTTGTCCGGTTAATGTTACGGTAGCACTATAAGGTGGTGTACCTCCGGAAATTAAACCGTTAATAGAGCCGTTACAGGAATTAAAACAACTTGGTTGTGTAATAACAAATGGAGAAAAGTCTATATCAGCCATTACCATCGCGAACTGGTAAAAACCAACCACGCCAAAAGTACCATCGGTTACTGCTACCTGATACAAGGATCCACACTTACACAAGTTATTTATAGAATAAGTAGAAGGAGCGGTAATAGAAGTTGCAGTAGGAGCAGCTGTGCAGGCAGAAGGCCATCCCGGAAATGTAATGAAGTAAGGATTTTGTGTACATCCGGCATCAAACGTGAAGGATATAACTCCATTACAAATGTTAGGACATGTTGGTAGAGTCATCGCTGTTGTAATACCGCAGGCAAGAATTTTTTGATCACCGGTCTTAACTTTCGATACATCACTAAATACAGGAGGAACCTGATATAACTGAGGATCTGATTTTTTAGCCAATAAATAATAGTCTTTTGCAAATACGTTAGTAGTACTAGCTATAAAAAGTTTATTATTAATTGTTGTTCCTGAATTAATAAATGATGTTTTAGCATCATTAGCAGTGATAAAATCATTCGCTTTTAAATACGCGTTCTCAAGAATAAAATGGCCGCCGTTTACACTAACTCTTTTTTTAGTCATTAATTGCGAAACATGCCAGTTACCGGATTGAAATACAAAATCACAATTCAGTTCATTAAACCCGGTATAAATTTCGTTAGTATAGGAAGAAGCAGAAGAGAAAATTAATTGCGATTGCGCGTCAAAACGTGTAGCGGTATTGAGTTGAAAGTTCCCCGAGATATTTAATTCCGAGCTGGCATCACCGGTAAAATAGATTTTACGATTGTTTAGAAAATTAACAGAGTGCGCATTGTTTTTACCAACCAAATTAACAACATAATCGGTACTGCCATTATTTTCAAAAACAACATCGGTGTTTGGACCCGGTACAACAAAAGCCGGATTTCCGCCACTTGTTAACGACCAGTGTTTGGGATCGTTAAAATTCCCGGAGCCTTCGATCCAATATAATGACTGACTATAAAGTCCTGCGAAACAGAAAAATAAAAAAGTCAGGTATATATGTCTAATTACACTAGGTGCCATATAGTTACAAAGTTGTACGAATTTAAGTGTCAAAAGTTACTAAAAACGTGGTTAATAATCATATAATTAACATTTTGGTTGTTGGAAATCTATTTCGTAATTAGCGAAACTATTTAATTAATTAGTTTATGGAACACAACCCTTGGATCACTCAAAGCTCCGAAAATGTATATGAATCACCCTGGATTAAGGTTGTAAAACATGCTGTTTTAAATCCCGCCGGTAAACCCGCGACATACAGTGTAGTGAATTTCAAGAACTTAGCGATCGGGATTTTACCCTTAGATCAGGAAGGAAACACCTGGTTAGTAGGTCAATGGCGATACCCATTGGAACAATATTGCTGGGAAATTCCGGAAGGTGGCGGTCCCTTAGATATTGATCCATTGGAATCTGCAAAGCGCGAATTAAAAGAAGAAACAGGAATTATCGCAAACGATTTTAAAGAAATCATGCGGCTTCATTTAAGTAACTCGGCCACAAATGAGTTGGCCATCGTTTATTTAGCTAAAAATTTAGTTCTTGAAGAAGCTGAACCTGAAGAAAGTGAGGTACTTCAAATTAAAAAAATACATTTGAATGAAGCTTATAATTGGGTTATGGAAGGCAAAATAACAGATGCGATTAGTGTTGCTGCCATAATGAAAACGAAGATTTTACTGGATAAAGGAGAAATCTGAAAATAAAGGATTTTATTGTTACCTTTATCCACCCTAATTATGAAGAAACTCGTAGAAAATTTTCCGAACCAATTAAAAGAAGCTTTTGAAATTGCATCAAAGGCAAGTTTATCTCCTAAAAATAATATTCAAAATATTATTATAACAGGTTTAGGCGGTTCTGGTATTGGCGGTACAATAATTTCCGAATTAGTTGCTGAAACCTGCCCTGTACCAGTAATTATCAATAAAGATTATTTTTTACCTGGTTTTGTAAATACCCGTTCACTTGTAATAATTTCATCCTATTCGGGAAACACCGAAGAAACCTTACAAGCAATGGAACAAGCGCTGAATAAAAAAGCGCAGATCATTTGTATTACCAGCGGTGGTAAAGTTCAGGAACTTGCTCAACAAAATAAGTTAGATGTTATTAATATCCCTGGCGGAAATCCGCCTCGTTCGTGTATCGGATATTCATTAGTTCAATTAATAAAAATTTTCACTCATTATAATTTTGCTCCTGCAAAATTAATGGATGATGTAAAAAAGAGCATTGAATTACTTATTAAATCACAAAGTCAAATAACTAACGACGCGCAAATAATTGCTAAATCGTTAATCAATAAAATTCCTGTTTTATATTCATTAGGCTCTTGCGAAGGTGTAAGTGTAAGGTTTCGTCAGCAAATTAACGAAAACAGCAAAATGCTTTGCTGGCACCACGTATTACCCGAAATGAATCATAATGAATTGGTAGGCTGGACAACCCGTAATGAGAATTTAGCGGTTGTAACATTCCACACATCATTTGATTACGAGCGTACTAAAAAGCGATATGAAATTTGCCGTCCGATTTTCGAAAAATATTCAGATAGCATTACCGATATCACCGCAAAAGGCGACAGTATACTGGAGCAATTTATGTATCTAATCAATATAGGCGACTGGATAAGTGTTTACATTGCTGAGATCCGAAATATAGATCCTGTTGAAGTAAACATCATCAATCATCTTAAAAACGAACTCTCTAAGTTTTAATGCCTAAAAACAATAAGGTAATATTTAAAGACCTTGGTTTGATGGATTATAAAAAATGCTGGGACTACCAAGAACAGTTATTTAATAAAACCGTCGAACAAAAAATCGCTAACCGAAACAACAACTCCGATTTTCCAACCACTAATTATTTGTTATTTGTTGAACATCCTCATGTATACACTTTAGGGAAGAGCGGCGATGAAGGAAATTTACTGATCAACGAAAAGGGGCTTGAGGAAAAAGAAGCGAGTTACTATAAAATCAATAGGGGTGGTGATATAACGTACCACGGACCTGGGCAATTAGTTGCCTACCCTATTCTGGATCTAGATAATTTTTTTACTGATATCCATAAATATCTGCGATTACTTGAAGAAACCATTATCTTAACTCTGGCGGATTACGGAATTACTGCCGAACGCAGTAAAGGTGAAACAGGGGTTTGGATTGAACCCGAAAATCCTTTAAAAGCACGTAAAATTTGTGCTATGGGTGTGCGTTGCAGCCGTTGGGTAACCATGCATGGCTGGGGCTTTAATGTTAATTCCAATCTCGATTACTTTAATAACATTATACCTTGCGGCATTCAAAACAAGGCAGTAACCAGTTTAAACAAAGAACTGGATGTAAAAGAAGTTGATTTAAATGAAGTAAAAGCAAAGCTGAAAAAATATTTTACTCAGCTTTTTGAATGTGAACTTGTAGAACAGGAAATCGTGTTTGAAAATTAATTCAAACCGTCCCCCATTATTTTTACAGTAATGCCGTTCATGTCGTCGTTTAATTTTAACTGACAAGCCAAACGTGATGTATCTGTAATATTCGGTAAGGCATCTAACATGGCGTACTCGTCATTACTGATTTCATGCAGTTTGTCAAATCCTGTAATTACCTGAACATGACAAGTTGCACACAATGCCATTCCGCCACATGTAGCTAAAATATCATACTCATTTCCTTTCAAAAACTCCATTAAGCTTAATCCCATATCAGTTGGGGCAATTAACTCAGTAATTGAATTATTCGGATTCTGAACTTTTATTGTAATGTCTGCCATTTGCTATTAAAAAAAAGCCCTGTTCCAATGACTCAGAACAGGGCGATGATTATCTATTTCTATTATTCAAATCTTGCGCGGTGATCTTCAATGTTTGCTTTGTCGCGTAATGCATTATATACTTCATAATCTGCGCGACCGCTTAACATTTGCTCGGCCTGATTTCTCACATCTAATAGTGTAGGTACATTAGGTGATTGTGACTCGTTGTAAACTGTTACAACAAACACACCGTTTTCGCCTGCTACAGGCTTAGATACTCCACCGGTTTTTAATGCTGCTGCAGTTCCAACTAAAGCATCTTCACGTCCTAAATTAACTACATTAAACGCAGTGAAATTTAAACCTTCCTGCTTTTCTACACCTAAGCCCATTTTAGAAGCGATATCATCAATTGATTTAGAACTACCAGCTTTTGTTTCAAACTCCTTTACAAATTCAGATGCTTTCTTGTCGCGGCGTGCCTTAACAACAACTTCATCTTTCACTTCTTCTAATGGTAAAGTGCCTTTATCGCGAATGCCGGTTAAATGAGCAACAACAAACTTATCTTTGAACTCAAACACCTGAGAAGAAACATCTCCCTTATTAGCAGAATAAACCCATCTTACTAATTCTTTTGCTCCTTCTAAACCTGGTAAAGATTTATCATTTTCTTTAATGTTTTCAGCGATGCGCTTATTTAATTTTTGCTTTTCAATGGCTTTTTCAAATAACTCAGCAGTATTATTCTGACCGCCAAAATCGCTTGCTAACTTATAGTATTCTTTCGTTGTTTCAGGACTTGGGCCAATCAATTTGAAAATTTGAGCAACTGTATAAACAGTGTGATTTGCTTTAGCCACATCCAACACTTCAATAATATGATAACCAAATTGTGTTTCAACAACACTGATATTTCCTTTTGTTCCTTCTAAACCAGCTTTTTTAAATGGCTCAACAAAACCTTTATTTTCGTCAAACCATCCGTAATCTCCACCATTGCTAAATGAACCCGGATCATCACTCACAGTTTTTACTAGAACCGAATCAAAAACAATTTTCTTTTCTTTTAATAAAGTTAATAAACTATCTGCCATACGTTTTGCAGTTGCAGCAGGACGAGGCTGATTGGTTCTGGTATCGTTTAATCCGATTAAGATATGACGAACACGAGCCGAATCAGCTACTTGCTTAACAGTAGATAACTTATAAACTTTAAAATACGCGCCTTCATTATAAGGTCCGTAAACTGTTCCCACAGGATCTGTATAAACTGAAGAATCACGAATAATCATAGTTTTCTTAGTTAAATCACTGATAGTAACTTGACCCTCTTCACTTTCCTGAGCTATGTAAGATGAATCTTCTTTTGCAGTTTTGGTTTTAAACTCAGAAGCTATGCGCTGCATATCTTTCTCTAAGTTCATCATGTCTTGTTCACTTGGAACAACATCAAAACTTACGTACTCAATTTTACGTGTAGTTTCGTAACTCTGAAATTCATATAAATGATCTTTATAATATTTATTGATATCATCATCATTTAATTTAACAGCAGAATCAGAAACGCTGGCATAACGCTTGATAACAAAGCCAACGTTTAATTGCTTAGTTTGCTGAGCAAACATGTCTTTTGCTTCTGCATTAGTTAAGTATAAACCTTTTTTCACTAAAGCAGCGTATTTCTCTGCCTGACGGGTTTCAGCAATTCCTTGCTCTAAACTTAACCAAAATTTCTCAGCATCAGGAGTCATATTGTTAACCCACTGATTTAACTTCATGATGTCTAAATTTCCATCAGGACCTGCTACTACATCGTAAACACGACCGGTATTTTTATCAGTTAATTGCTGAACAACCATTTGATGCGGATGAACCAACATCATATCGTATAATTCATCTTCAGCAACATTGATTCCTGCTTTTCTGTATTCAGGTTTTACAACTAAGTCAGATACGAATGTATTCCAAACCATTTCTCCGATTTGAGAGCGCATTTGATCGTCAACGTTTGCGTTTGGATTGTTTTGCATGATACCTGCAACCTGCTCATTAATTTTGTTACTGTATCGTGTGTAATCAATCGTTTCTCCGGCAATTTTTCCAACAGTTGTATTAGACGAACTAAATAACGTTTGTCCGGATCCTAATAAACTTTCCAGAATAAAAATAACCAGTGCTAATCCTACTAAACCTACCAACAAACCGGTGCGGCTACGAATTTTTTCAAGAATACTCATTTGTTCTAATTTTTAAGAAGTGCAAAGATAAAATAATTACCCAAAAACGGTATTTTTTTAATGAAATCCTCTAAAAATTTTCCTTCAGATAATTGTCCTTTGAAGTAAGGTGAATGGCGGTAAACGGTTTTTTACCCCGTAAATACAAAATTTCGCCCGGTTTTGGACTATTATTGGGCTTAAGATGGTTGTTTTTGCATAATACTTCCATTTTTATGCCATGAATTTGCGAAATACTATGTAATGTTTCGCCTTGTTGTACTAAATGATACGGTTCTTTTGCCTGATCGTTTTTAGGTTCTAAATATAACTTTTGACCGATTTTTATCGTTTCGCCCGGTTTTATGTCATTGTATTCCAACAGTTTTTCAATTTCTAAGTTGTTTTCTATAGCAATTTTGAAAAACGAATCGCCCTCTTTGATAATTAAAAATTTACCCTTGTTAAATTGATACACCACTTTTAAATCTGGCTCTTTTGTGTTTAAGTCAACTATCGGAAAATCAGGCTTATCAATTGGCTTTTGTTGATCAAATTCATATAGCTTATATTTTTCAATTATGTTGATTAACCGGATGGCATAATTAGGGTCGGTAGCATACCCCGCTTCTTTTAAACCATAACACCACGATTTATAATCGGTTAACGGAATGTCAAATAAAAACGCGTAACGGGGACGGGATTTTAAAAACCGACTATGATCCGAATACGACTCCAATACCGAATTGTATTTCCGGAAACACTCATTCTTCTCCTCATCATCTTTCGTATACGAATCACCATTCCACTCGAGCTTACACTTAATTCCGAAATGATTTTTCGCGAAGCGTGCCAGCTCGCTGTTACCGTTATCACTTTCAAATAATGCCTGAGCCAACACAATACTGGCAGGAATTTTATGCAGATACATTTCTTTTACCGCATCTTCTTTAAACGTGTTAATGTAATCGTGTGCACTTAATCGTGAATTAATTTCGTTTTTTATTCCTTCCACTAAATCATCGGAAGAAAATTTCTGCGCATTTGTGAAGGTTGCGCAAAAAAAGGCAAAAAGGAAAGTGATTTTTGTAACGAATGAATGAAACGACATATTATTTAGCAATTTTAGTTTTTTAATCGTGATGATTTACGTTTGGTTTTTAAAACTTCTTTCTGTTTTGTCGACATTTTCTCCACCGCAGCTGAAAAAGCTGTTGATGATATTTTTGACGCGTGCTGTGAAATGTAGTTGAACGTTTCTTTTGGATACACGTTGTACGATTCGCGCAAAGTCCAGCCCAATCCTTTTTGCACAAAGTACTCTTTATCATCAATCAAATTATGAATCAACCGTTCTGTTTCCTTATATGGCAAAAACGATTTTTTACTTCGCGCGTAATAATACAATGAAACCAAAGATTGTCTTCTCTTCCACAAATTAGCATCATTGTTCCACTCTTTGATTGTTTTAATAAACGACGGTTTAAACTTTTCGCTCTCAAGAAATCCTTTATAAAATTTCGAAAGCGTATCGGAGTGTGCCCAGTTATCAGTGTAATCTATCCACTCCGGTAAAATAGCATACAATTCCTGCTGATGCTTCTTATTCATCTTATCGGCAATGTAAAGGGCGGCATTTTTCACTTCAAAAATATTACTTGCCGTATAAACCGAATTTATAATTTCATTCCAATCTGATTGCTCTGCGATACCATAAGCGTCTTTAGCCAATTGCCTCTGCAATGGTGCATCAATACCTAATACCTTATGCTTAGTTCCTATATATGAAGCCAGCTTCAATAATTGCTCTTTTGATTTTTTAGGAGCAACTTTATGAAAGCTTTCTTCCATGTGTTTTATATATTTGCTATGAGCTTTACTCATTTAACATGCAAAATATTAAACAAATCACCATGCGTAACTTACTTTTCATTTTATTAATAACCGGACATTGTTTAAAAGCCCAAAGCAGTTTTACATACCCAAAAACAAAAAAAACAGATGTTTCGGATGATTATTTTGGAACCAAAATAAACGACCCTTACCGCTGGTTGGAAGACGATAACAGTGCAGAAACCAAAGCATGGGTAGAAGAACAAAATAAATTAACTTACAGTTATCTTGATAAAATCCCATACCGCGATAAGATTAAAAAACGATTAACCGAAATCTGGAATTATCAAAAAGCATCCGCTCCGTTTAAAAAAGCCGATCGTTTTTTCTGGTATAAAAACGACGGTTTGCAAAATCAAAGCGTGTTGTATACGCAAAAAGACACCTGCTGCGGCAATGGCGAGGTATTGCTTGATCCAAACACTTTATCGGCCGACGGAACTATTTCTTTAGGCTCGGTATCCATTTCAAAAAACGCGCAATACATGGCTTATGGCATTTCTAAAGCGGGCAGCGACTGGGTTGAAATTCACGTGCGTGATATCTCCACTAAAAAAGATTTGGCCGATGAAATCAAATGGGTAAAATTTTCGGGCATTTCCTGGAAAGGAAACGGATTTTATTACAGTCGTTACGATGAACCTAAAAAAGGAGAAACCTATACCGGTAAAAATCAATTTCACAAAGTGTTTTACCATACCATTGGCACCACGCAAGACAAAGACCAATTGGTTTATGAGGATAAAGTGCACCCAAATTACAACTTCGGCACTCAAATTACGCACGACGAACGTTTCCTGATCATTTATGTAAGCGAAAGCACCAGTGGCGATATGCTAATGGTGAAAGACCTCTCTAAAGGTAACAGTGAGTTTGTTTTACTTAACGGTAATTTTGAATATGAATACGGTGTATTAGATAATATTGGCGCCAATTTGTTTGTAAGAACCAACCACGGTGCCCCGCGCTACAAACTCATCAAAATTGACATGAACAAAGCACAAGGACAGTATTGGAAAGATATTATTAGTGAAAAAGCCGACCTTATGGAATCGGTGAGCTTTTGCAATGGAAAAATTTTGGCTTCTTATTTAAAAGATGTTTCATCTCACCTGTTTCAATTTTCAATAGACGGAACGTTTGAAAAAGAAATTCCATTGCCAAAATTGTGTAAACTCAACGAAATGCATGCCGACCGACCAAATAAATTTTTCACCTATTCGGTGGTGCAATTTACATCGCCGCCTAAAAATTATTATTACGACATGGTAAGCGGACAAAGCATTGAATGGTTTAAACCACAAATAAGTTTTAAATCGGAAGACTATATTACCAAACAGGTATTTTACACCAGCAAAGACGGAACCAAAATACCGATGTTTATTACGCATAAAAAAGACCTGGTATTAACAGGCAACACACCTTGCTTTTTATACGCGTATGGCGGATTTAATATCTCCATTACTCCCGAATTCAGAATTGACCGCGCATTGTTTCTGGAGGCCGGTGGTATTTATGCGGTAGCCAATTTACGCGGCGGAGGTGAATACGGAGAAGAATGGCACAAAGACGGTACTAAATGCAAAAAACAAAATGTATTTGATGATTTTATTGCAGCCGCCAACTACTTAGTAGAAAATAAATATACTACTCATGAAAAGCTGGCCATACACGGACGAAGTAACGGCGGTTTATTAATTGGCGCAGTAATGACGCAACGCCCCGATATTGCCAAAGTAGCATTACCAACCGTAGGAGTTTTGGATATGCTGCGTTTTCATAAGTTTACAATTGGTCGCGCATGGTCGGTTGATTATGGCAACAGCGAAAATAAAGATGAGTTTAATTGTTTAATAAAGTATTCACCCTTACATAATGTAAAGAAAACAGCCTATCCGGCCACAATGGTTTTAACCGGCGATCATGATGACCGTGTAGTGCCGGCACACTCGTTTAAATTTGCAGCCACCTTACAGGAAAACGTAACAGGAAGCAACCCTGCATTAATTCGCATTGACGTGAATGCAGGACATGGGGCCGGAAAACCAACCTCCAAGCAAATTGACGAATTTGGCGATATGTGGAGTTTTGTGTTTTACAATTTAGGCATGAATTATTAACAAACAGACTAAGCAGGGCTAATTCAATCATTTATAGTAACGGTTTAATCAATTGATTTGCCAAAAATTGTAAAATCCACATTTTTTTTTAAACTTAGCTCAATAATTGCAGTCAAATAGAAAACAATTAATTTTAATATTATGAAAAAACTACTTTTAACCTTAGCCGCTTTCGGTGCATTAACTTTCACCACTGTTGCTCAAGACAACGCTAAAACAAATCCACAGGCTCAAAAAGTAAACATGACGCCTGAGCAAAGAGCAGAAAAAGAGACTAAAAACGCAACCGAGAAATTAGGCTTAAATGCCGATCAGCAAGCGAAATTTAAAGTTTACGCTTTAGAACGTGCAAGAAGCAATAAAGCTTTACGTGAAAAAGGCGCTAATGCTCCAAAAGAAGAAAAACAAAAGTTACGTGCGGAAGCAAAAGCTAACAATGATAAGTTTTTCAATAACGTAAATTCTATCCTTGATGCCGGTCAGCAAACTAAGTGGGCTGAGCACAAGAAAAAAATGCAAGACAAGAAAGCTAAAAATCAGGCTGACGACTAATAATTAATTTTAAATTTGAAACCGCGGGCAACACTCGCGGTTTTTTATTTTATGGCAGGTATCTATTTACACATTCCTTTTTGCAAACAGGCCTGCACCTATTGCGACTTTCATTTTTCTACATTACTTAAAAACAAACCTGCTCTAGTTAAAGCCCTGTGTAAGGAGATTGAGTTGAGAAAAGATTATTTAGAAACCTCACACATCGAAAGTATCTATTTTGGAGGAGGTACACCAAGTTTGTTAGACAAAGACGAACTGGATACTATTTTTACTGCGCTTCGGCAACACTTTACCTGGAACAATACAGCTGAAATTACACTGGAATGCAATCCCGATGATTTAAGCCGGGAAAAACTAAAAGAATTAAAACAATTAGGCATCAACCGTCTGAGCATAGGCTTACAAAGTTTTAATGATGAGGAATTGAAATGGATGAACCGCGTGCATACCGCAGTCGAATCGGAGGCATGTGTAAATTTAGCTCAGGAAGAAGGCTTTGAAAATATTACCATTGATTTAATTTACGGCTCAAAATTTCAAAAGCTAGAAAGCTGGAAACAGACGTTGCAAAAAGCGGTTGACTTAAACGTACAACACATCTCGTCGTATAATTTAACCATTGAACAGAAAACCGCTTTGGGTGTAAATCATAAAAAAGGAAAAGAGCCGGCAGTAGATGATGAAAAAAGCTCGGAACAGTTTTTAACCATGATTGATTTCTTGGAAACTAACGGTTATGAGCACTACGAAATAAGCAATTTTGCTAAGCCAGGATTTATTGCCGTACACAACAGCAATTACTGGAAAGGTAAAACCTATTTAGGATTGGGTCCCTCGGCACACTCGTTCAACGGCAGTACCCGTCAGTGGAATGTAGCCAATAATACACGATATACAAAAGACATTGAAGAAAGCGGTATTTATTTTGAAACCGAACAGTTAACGCCTGCCAATAAATACAACGAATATGTTTTAACCGGTTTGCGAACCAAGTGGGGTTGCAACATCAATTATATTGAAAAGAATTTAGGTAAGAGTTTTGCGCAACATTTTTTAACTGAAATAAATAAGCAGGCAAAAGATTTAATTGCAATCAGTAATACCAATTACAGCCTCAGCAAAAAAGGAAGATTGCTGGCAGATAAGATTGCAATGGAGTTGTTTTATTAATTCTTCTTTCTGAAAGAAAGCACAATAGGCACACCGCTAAAATCAAATTCTTCGCGGAGTTTATTCTCTAAAAATCGCTTATACGATTCGGTAACATATTGAGGTAAATTACAGAACAAAATAAAAATAGGTTGTCCTTTTAACTGCATTACATATTTTACCTTTACTTCTTTTCCTTTAATAGCAGGAGGAGCAAAGGCTTCCATTAATGGTAAAAAGAAATCATTCAGCTTACTAGTTGGTATATGTTTGGTTAAATTCTCATAAACATGCATTGCTGCTTCTACCACTTTCATTAAGCGCTGTTTTTCTAAAACAGAAATAAATAAGATAGGTACGTCTTTAAACGGCGCAATGCGTTCTTTAATTTTTTCTTCAAAATCACGCGCGCTGTTTGTTTCTTTCTCTACTAAATCCCATTTATTTACTAGTATCACCAATCCTTTTCTGTTCTTTTCAACCAAACTTAAAATGGCCAAATCCTGCGATTCAATTCCATGCGTGGCATCAATCATCAAACAACACACATCACAATTTTCAATGGCGTTAATGGTACGCATCACACTATAAAACTCAAGGTCCTCGTGCACCTTAGATTTTTTACGCATACCCGCTGTATCAATCAACCAAAAATCATAACCAAATTTTGTGTAACGCGAGTTAATTGTGTCGCGTGTTGTTCCCGCAATTGGAGTTACTATATTTCGTTCTTCACCTAACAAAGCATTCGTTAAAGAAGATTTACCTACATTTGGTCTGCCAACAATGGCAATGCGCGGTAAAATAATATCGTTTAATGCCTTTTCTTCGGGTGGTAAAATTTTTACGAGTGCGTCCAGTAAATCGCCAGTGCCGCTTCCGTTAATGGCTGAAATGGTATAAACTTCTCCCAATCCTAACTGATAAAAATCGGCGGCATAAGCAGCACGCTCGTGGTTATCAACTTTATTGGCTACTAATAAAACTTTTTTGCCCTTACTTTTTCTAATAATCTTCGCTACTTCTTTATCATAGTCAGTAACGCCATCATTCACATCCACCACAAATAACAGAGCTGAACTTTCATCAATGGCTATCTGAACTTGTTTGCGGATTTCACCTTCAAATATATCATCGCTGCCTTGTATGTAACCCCCGGTATCAATCAACGAAAATTCAACACCATTCCATTCCCCTTTACCGTAATGGCGGTCGCGCGTAACACCGGCAACCTCGTCAACAATAGCCTGACGGGATTCAGTGATACGATTAAATAAAGTAGATTTTCCTACGTTGGGGCGACCAACTATGGCAACAATGTTTGGCATAACGCCGCAAAAGTACTAATAAATTAGGCCAGCAGCAAACCTTATCTGTTTGAAGGATATGATTGTAAATAAAAAAGATTAGCGTTTGCTAACCTTTTTTGTTTTATTCAACCCAGCTCTTATAATATTTTCCATCATCAATAGCCATGGCTTCTTCGGTTACCATTAGCGGTCGGAAGGTATCAACCATCACTGCTAATTCCTGAGTTTCTTTTTGTCCGATACTGCGCTCCATTGAACCGGGTGCCGGTCCGTGAGGAATTCCTTTAGGATGTAACGTAATATGACCTTGTTCAATGTTATTACGACTCATAAAATCACCGTCAACATAATACAACACTTCATCACTGTCAATATTACTGTGGTTGTATGGCGCAGGTATAGCTTGCGGATGATAATCATATAAACGCGGACAGAACGAACAAACCACAAAGGTGGCGGTTTCAAATGTTTGGTGTACCGGAGGTGGTTGATGCACGCGGCCTGTTATTGGTTCAAAATTATGAATGGAGAAACCCCAAGGGAAATTGTAACCGTCCCATCCCACTACATCAAATGGATGAGTAGCGTAAACTACTTCATGCATCATGCCTTCTTTTTTTATTTTAATAATAAAGTCGCCTTTTTCGTCGTGTGTTTCTAATTCGGTTGGTAATTTAAAATCGCGCTCACAAAAAGGAGAATGTTCTAATAGTTGGCCTGAAGAATTCTTATAACGCTTTGGTGTGTAAAATGGAGCGTAACTTTCTACATAAAAGATACGATTGTCAGATGTTTCAAATTCCATTTGGTAAATCATTCCGCGCGGAATAATTAAATAATCTCCATATTCGAACGGTATGTTTCCCATAAAAGTACGGAGTGTACCTTTTCCTTTATGGATGAACAACATTTCATCAGCATCAGCGTTCTTGTAAAAATAAGTATGCATGCTTTTTTTAGGAGCTGCCAAACCAATTAAACAATCGCCATTCATTAAAACCGTTTTGCGGCTGTCTAAAAAATCATCCTGAGGTTTTATTTCAAATCCTTTTAACAAAAGAGCTTTGATGTTTTTTTCAATTGCAATTTTTGGCATTACCGAATAGCTCTTGATGATTTCTTTTACCTGGGTCGGACGGTGAACGTGATAAAGCAGAGATGAAAAACCGCTAAACCCTTCGGTACCGAATAATTGCTCGTAATAATGTTTTCCCTGTGGCGACTGAAAAACTACGTGTCGCTTTTGAGGGAGATTTCCTAGTTTGTGGTAAATGGGCATAGTATATTATTCAATAGCAGTTACGTGAACGGTATAATCTGCTGTAATTGTATAAGTCGAAGTTGGTAAATTATCTGTCCAGCTTTCAAGGGTCATATTAACCTTTGGCTGAAGGAAATAATTTTTAAGATTAACGTTGTCTATTTTCATACCAACCAAATTAATATCGGTGTTGGTGCTGCTGGCAGTTGTTTGAAGTGAGGCAGTAGCCACACCAAAATCAGGATAAGAATTGGCAATACGCACTTTTTTTTGCTCGCCGGCTACCAGATAAAAATCGTAATTAAGGTTTTTTGATAGTTTAACGGTAGAAGGGGTTTTAACTTTAATATCAAAACGTGAAACTTTCATTTCACCAACAATATTTCCGTTAATACCTTCGCGATCTAATGCCGCGCCAACATTGGTGCTTGACCACCCACCCTGAGAAGTCATTTTATTTAACCCTACAGTAGTAGTTCCTGGTGCATATAAATAATCAGCTGTAAATACCAGATCAAATTCCTTCATAGCTCTTTTTTTACAACCAATTTGTACAAGAGCAGCAATCATAAGAGCCAAACCAAGTGCAATTTTTTTCATGATATAAGTTTTAGTACGAAATTATTTTTTAAATGTTTCAGATAAAGATAAATCTTTTTTAATTAATTCGGAAAGATTTGGACGTAGTCTACTTTTATAAACCGATAAACATTCAGGGCCGTTTTTTATCCTACCCTTACGCATTTGGCGCTGAACTTCAATAGGTAAGGAGGCAATTTCTGTACATTTTGGTGTGCAGCATCCATTCATTTTTTCTTCACATTCGCCACATTGAATAAACAATAGATGACAATCGTCGTTTTTACAGTTCACGTGGCGGTCGCAAGGTTTACCACACTGGTGACATTTAGACAACACGTCGTTAGTAATTCGCTCTCCAACTCGCTCATCAAAAACAAAGTTTACACCTCGGAATTTACTTTCTAAACCCTTTTGTTTTATTTCTTCAGCGTATTTAATAATTCCTCCTTGAAGATGATTAACATCTTTAAAACCTTTGTGTTTTAAATAAGCGCTGGCTTTTTCGCAACGAATACCTCCGGTGCAATACATAATTACCTTTTTATCTTCTTTGCCTTTTAAATGTTCAACCACCAAAGGCAATTCCTCTCTGAAAGTATCAGCATCCGGACAAAAAGCGCGGTCAAATCTTCCTACTTCACTTTCATAATGATTTCGCATATCCACCACGATGGTTTCAGAATCTTCAATGGCTTTATTAAAATCAACAGCATTTAAATAGGTACCGGTATTGGAAGGATCAAAAGTAGGGTCATCAATTCCGTCTGCTACTACTTTATCGCGCACTTTAACAATAAGCTTGTAAAACGACTTTCCGTTATCATCCACGGCCATTTTAAATGGTACGTCCGTAAAATGAAGGTCGGCATAAAGTTGTTTTACAAACTCATCCCAGTTATGTTCAGGCACACTCATTTGAGCGTTGATACCTTCGTTAGCAACGTAGATACGACCAAAGCAATTTAAGCTTGACCACATTTTATACAATTCGTCGCGTTTTTCCTGAGGGTTGGCGATGTTTACATAGCGATAAAAAGAAACCGTTTTTCTATTAAACGTTTCTTCCATCAGACGTTTTTTAAGCACGTCTTTTCCGATTCGGTTTACCAATAATGTCATTTTTTTAATAGGTATAATTGCAGGTTATACTATTAAACTTTTGAAGTGAGAATTCAGGGTATTCAAAAATTCTACAAATCAAAAATTATGTTTACGTTTGCAAAGGTACGATTTTTAAATCTATTAATTTATTTCCTTGTATTATGTACAACAAAGAAGACAGAATTCTGATAATAGGTGCCGGTGGGCAAATAGGAATAGAACTTACAGAAAACTTAAGCAAGCTTTACGGTTCTGAAAATGTAATTGCTGCCGATTTAAAACCTATTGCCGCATTACCAAATAATCCATTTGAAAAACTGGATGTATTAGATAAAAATGCTTTGTTTGACATCGTTAAAAAATACGGAATTAAGCAGATATACCTTTTAGCTGCTTTATTGTCGGCTACCGGCGAACAAAATCCATCTTTTGCATGGAAATTAAACATGGATGGTTTATTTCATGTTTTAGATTTAGCCAAAGAGAAAATCATTACGAAAGTATATTGGCCAAGTTCTATAGCTGTATTTGGTCCAACTACCCCTCGTATCTTAACCCCGCAGCATACAGTAATGGAACCAAGTACTGTATATGGTATTAGCAAACAGGCTGGCGAAGGTTGGTGTAATTGGTACCATAAAAAACACGGAGTGGATGTAAGAAGCATCCGATATCCGGGCTTAATTGGCTGGAAATCAGAACCGGGTGGCGGAACCACCGACTATGCCGTTCATATTTTTTATGAAGCGTTAAAGCATCAGAAATACGAATGTTTTTTATCAGAGAATACAGCCTTGCCCATGATGCACATGGAGGATGCAATACGTGCAACCATTGAATTAATGCATGCCCCTGCCGAATCGGTGAAAATCAGAACCAGCTATAATTTATCGGGCTTAAGCTTTACACCAAAAGAAATGGCAGCTGAAATAAAGAAACATATCCCTTCGTTTGAAATTACCTTTAAACCGGATTTTCGCCAGGAAATTGCCGATAGTTGGCCGGCTTCTATTAATGATAAGGAAGCTCGCGAACACTGGGAATGGCAAGAACATTACAACCTCGAAAAACTAACCGAAAACATGCTTGTGAATCTTAAAAAAATCTTGGCATAATTCTGAAACTTTTAAAATAATCTTACGTAGAAAAGTTTAGAACTGATTTTAGTAAGTATTTTATCGAAAAAAATGGTGTTTTAATCTAAATTAATTAAGAACATAATTTTGTTTATATATATTTGGTTAAGGAAT
>JBBAKL010000022.1:0-45878 GCA_040403535.1 Bacteroidia bacterium | reverse complement strand
TGTTATTTAGTCGTTATGTGCTGGAGCAGTTTCTTGTCAATGCGCATGAAGATATTTATATGAACAAACAATTGCGTTTAATTATTGCTTCTGTTGAAAACGACAATGCTGTTGGGGCAATCGATTTGTTTGATTTCGATCCGTATCACATGCGTGCAGGAATCGGCGTACTGGTGGCTGAAGAATTCCGCAATAAAGGCTATGCTTTTGAAGCTTTACAGTTACTTAAGGATTACGCTTTTAAAACACTATTACTAAAACAGCTCTATGCAAATGTAACAGCATCTGCTCCCGCCAGTTTGCAATTGTTTGAGAAGTCGGGTTTTCAAAAAGTAGGTGTAAAGAAACAATGGAACCGAATCTCAGCAACTGAGTTTGAAGATGAATGGTTTTTACAATTGCTCAACCAGTAATGCGCAAATCCTTATTTATATTCTTTGCAGTTATTGCGCTGCTAATAGTTTTTCAATGTAAAAATCCTGAAGGTAATTCCGTTACTGAAGTATCCAAAAAAGATACATTGGTATATCTGAATCATTCCGATTCGGCACAGTATGTTGGGATGAATACCTGTAAATTGTGCCATCAGGATATTTACAATAGTTATATCAAAACAGGAATGGGTCAATCATTTGACCATGCAACGAAACAAAAGTCGGCCGCCGATTTTTCTCATCCGGTTATTTACGATAAGTATTCAGATTTGCATTATTCAGCTTCCTGGAAAAACGACAGTTTATATTTTACAGAAATAAAAATCGAGAATAAAGACACGGTTTTTAAAAGAACAGAGCAGGTTAATTATATCATAGGTTCAGGGCAGCATACCAACTCGCATTTACAAGTGGCGAACGGTTATATGAATCAGATGCCCATGACCTATTATACCCAAAAGAAAAAATGGGATTTACCTCCGGGTTTTGAAGAAGGTCACAACACTCGCTTTACACGTAAAATCGGATTAGAATGTTTAAGTTGTCATAATGCTTATCCCGATTTTGTAGTAGGGTCGGAAAATAAATTTAAAGCAGTGCCTGAAGGTATCAACTGCGAGCGCTGTCACGGTCCGGGCAGTATACACGTAGCTCAACGTTCTACCGGAAGTAAAATTGATACATCCCGTTACATCGATTACAGTATTGTAAATCCCGCCAAATTATCTATCGACCGGCAATTTGATATTTGCCAGCGCTGTCATCTACAAGGTAACGCGGTTTTAAAAGAAGGTAAATCATTTTACGATTATAAACCGGGAATGAAATTGAGCGATTATCTGACGGTGTTTTTACCTAAATATAAAAATGCCGATGATGAGTTCATTATGGCTTCACATGCCGATCGATTAAAACAAAGTCAATGTTTTATTAAATCGATGGAAGCAGTAACAGCCGGTAAATCAAATAAGGAAGCATCCGGGAATCTGAAGCCGTATAAGGATGCATTAACCTGTATTACCTGTCATAATCCTCATGTAAGTGTTCGTGAAACACGAATTGAAAAGTTTAATTCGGCCTGCGTAAATTGTCATGGTGCCGGTAAAAAATCTCAATTGGAATGTACAGAGAAATCGGTTGTAAAATCTCTGAGAGCAACCAATTCCAAGAATACATTACCGAATTGTGTTAGCTGTCACATGCCGTCTTCGGGTTCAACCGATATTCCGCATGTTACTGTGCATGATCATTACATTCGTAAGCCCATTACAAAAAAGGAAAAAGAAAAAATCAAAACCTTTATTGGGCTGTACGCCATTAACGAAAAAGCTCCGAGTAAATTGACTAAAGCCTGGGCTTATATCAATCAGTATAATAAGTTTGATGAAAAAGCGGAATATTTGGATTCTGCCGCGGCTTTATTGGCAGATCAGACTAAAAGTGATTTAGCTACCAATATTCATGCTCTTTTGCAATTGAATTTCAGTAAACAGGATTTCAGAAAAGTAATTCAATACGTGAACCGTTACGGCGAAAACGAATTGTACGGTTACTTAAACAAAAAGTCGTACGATAATTTACATGCTTGGAGTGCTTATCATATAGCTGAGTCATATTTTAATACAAACGGAATTCAAAATTCGGTTAAATGGTTCGAGCGTGCGATAGAGTTGGCGCCATATAATTTAGAGTTCAGAAATAAATTAGGCTCCGCCTATATGAATACGAATAATATTGAAGGAGCCAAAAAGCAGTTTCGTTTTGTGATACAAGAAAATCCGAAAAACATTTCGGCTTATACCAATTTGGGATTTGTTGAGCTATCTCAAAATAATGTGAAAGAGGCCGTTGAATTATACAACAAAGCATTAGCCTTAGATGTGGATTATGAACCGCTTCTTTTTAATGTGGCAGGATTAAAACTGTATTTAAAAGACCGGAAAGGTGCTATCAGTATCATTGAAAGAATACTGAAAAGAAACCCTAATAATTTGAAGGCACAGCAAGTGTTGGCTAAATTAAAAAGCATGGTGTAAATAATCTTTTTATTTTTGTGCAACTATGTCCTTCGGAAAAAAAATCATTTCAAAGTTAATCGTACTTGGTATACTTGCAGCCATTGCTTTTGGTGCTTATTGGGCTTATCAGAATCTGTATAAGCCCAACGTAAATACCGGAGGGAAAAATCAAAAATTCATATACATTCCCAAAGGAGCGGATTATCCATTGTTACTAGAGATACTTTATAATGAAGGTGTAATTGAAAACCATACATCATTCGAGTTCATGGCAAAACGAATGGAGTTGGATAAAAATGTACACAGTGGCAAATTTAAAATAACCAACGGTATGAATAACCGTCAGATTATTTTAATGCTCAAAAATAACCGTCAGGAAAAGATCAAACTCACTTTTAATTCTCAAATACATAATAAAGAAGAATTAATTGAATATCTGGATAATAAACTGGAATTAAGTTACGATGATGTGGAGGAATATTTAAGCGATGACCAATTGCTTGAAAAGGAATATGGAATGGATCCGGATAATATGATGGCATTAATACTCAACAATGTTTACGAAGTAAGTTGGGCTATTACCACGGATGATTTATTTCTTGAGATTAAAGAATACTTTGATTCAGTCTTCAATAAAAACCGCAAAGAAAAAGCTTCAAAAACAGGGTACAGCATTCCTGAAATTGTAACGATAGCTTCTATTGTTCAATCGGAAAGCGGTATTTACAGCGAGCAACAAAAAATTGCGGGGGTTTATATTAACCGTTTAAAGAAAGGCATGTTGCTGCAAGCCGATCCGACATTAAAATTTGCTAATAAAAATTACGAAGTTCAGCGCGTCACCAATGCTGATAAGGAAATTGATTCGCCTTACAATACCTATAAGTACAAAGGATTACCTCCTGGACCTATTTGTTTAGTTACCACTCAGGCCATTGATGCGGTTTTAAATTACACCAAACATAATTTTGTCTTCTTTTGTGCCCGTCCGGATTTTAGCGGATACAGCGACTTCGCCAGCACCTATGAGCAACACCAGCGCAACGCCGGCGCTTACCAGAGAGCATTGGATAAGAAGGGAATTATGCGCTAATTTTATAGGCTAAAATGCTTGTTTTTTCGAGCCATTTATTACCTTTAGACTTCTATTTTCTAGTATGACAAAAATTAAATTTGGAACCGACGGCTGGAGAGCCATTATTGCAAAAGATTTTACTGAAGAAAATGTTGCACGCGTTACAGAAGCAACAGCTAAGTGGTTATTAAAAAATTTTGATAAGCCAAGTGTTGTAGTAGGACATGATTGCCGCTTTGCCGGTGAATTATTCGCTGAAACTGTTGCCAAGGTTTGTATTGCTCACAATGTAAAGGTGTTTCTTGCAAAGGATTTTGTCAGCACACCAATGGTATCATTAGGCGCTTTAAAACTAAATGCGTCTTTAGGCGTGATTATAACGGCTAGTCATAATCCTCCCTCTTATAATGGTTATAAATTAAAAGGACATTATGGCGGACCATTAGTCCCTGAAAAAATTCAGGAAATAGAAGATATTATTCCGGAAAAGTGCTCTATTGATTATAACGCAATTGATTTGAAACAAGCTCAAACAAAAGGTATGTTGGAAATTGCTCCTTTGGAAGACATGTACATTAAACATGTTGAAGAGCATTTTGATATTAAAGCAATTAAAAGCTCCAATCTGAAGTTAGCGTACGATAGCATGTACGGAGCAGGTCAGCGTGTTATGTCACGCTTGTTTCCTGAAATCGTGCATTTACATAACGATTATAATCCCGGATTTCATGGACAAGCGCCTGAACCAATTCACAAGAATTTGTTAGAGTTTAGTGAGTTAATTAAAAAAGACGGTAAAATTAATTGCGGATTGTGTACCGATGGTGACGCAGACCGAATTGGGTTATATGACAGTAAAGGAAATTTTGTGGATTCGCACCACATCATTTTATTATTGATTAAGTATTTGGTAGAAGAGAAAAAATACAGTGGAAAATTGATCTGTGCATTTTCTGTAACACCACGTGTAACGAAATTGGCGGAAGCTTACAATTTACCTTTAACAATTACACAAATAGGGTTTAAATACATTGCCGGTTATATGGTAACCGAAGATGTGTTATTAGGAGGCGAAGAAAGCGGTGGAATTGCTATAAAAGGCCACATTCCGGAGCGTGATGGTATATGGATGGGATTAACCATTTGGGAATACATGGCAAAAAGCGGAAAAACCTTGGAGCAGTTAATTGATGATTTATATAAGTTAACCGGCAGGTTTGTGTATGAGCGTAATGATTTGCATTTAGAGGAATCGACAAAACAACGCATTATAAAAGAATGTAAGGAAAACAAATATTCGAGTTTTGGTGCTTATAAGGTTGAAAAACTTGAAACCATTGATGGTTGGAAATATTATTTTGAGAACGACCAATGGATGATGATCAGAGCCAGTGGTACCGAACCGGTATTACGTATATATGCTGAGAGTGATACCATTGAAAACACACGCAAAATACTCAAGGCTACACAGGATACTTTGCTGGGTTAATCACCGGAGAATGTTTATAATTATTAAAGGGCCGTCGGCCCTTTTTTTATGCTTTGATTAATTTTATAAGGTGCAAACAACAGTGCTTGTTTATTCGGAAAAGATTAGTCCGCGATTAAAGTATATACTAAATATAATTTTTGTGGATTATTTGGGTTTGGATTATTCCATAACTCAAAATCCTGTATTGTTTGAACAACACGATTCATTAAAAATTAATTACTCCTCTCAAAAATTCATTAAGGAAGGAATTAAAATTGTTCCTGTAGGCTTATTATTTGAATTTGGTGTGAAAGATCATCATATCGAAGTCCATAACGACGATAAGTTCAATAAAATATTTTTTAAAACTAACGGCAGACTCCCGTTCGATATTTTCTCGGCAGCGTTTTGGTTACTTAGCCGATATGAAGAATATTTACCATTTAAGCAGGATAAGTACAATCGCTTTGATGTAAAAAACAGTCTGGCTTTTCAATATGATTTTATACAAATTCCTCTGGTTAATTTATGGCTGGATGAGTTGAAAAAGTTAATCGCGGAACTTTATCCGAAAATTACGGTTGCAGTCCATCAATTCAGTTTTCTTTCTACCATTGACATTGATAACGCCTATAAATTCAAATTTAAAGGCATTATGCGTTCAATGGGCGGTTTTCTTAAGAGTTTGCTGGCATTTGATTTTAAAGCAATAAAAGAACGGACACAAGTGTTGTTTAATTTAATAGCCGATCCATTTGATTCGTATAAATTTTTACTGGATACACAGAAGAAGTATGAAGTTAATTCCATGTATTTCTTTTTATTAGGTGATTACGGTGTGAACGATAAAAATCATCCTGCCAATAATAAAAATTTTCAGGTTTTGATTAAGCATATAGCAGATTATGCAAAAATCGGGATTCATCCTTCGTATAAATCCAATAATAATTTAAATCAATTACGTATAGAAATTAACCGTCTGGCTAATATAACACACCGCGATATCAAAAACAGCCGGCAGCATTTCGCCATGATGTCGTTTCCTCAAACCTATCAGGCTTTATTGCAATCGGGAATTGTAAATGATTATTCGATGGGTTATGGAAACTATAATGGGTTTAGGGCATCTTACTGTATGCCCTTTAATTGGTATGATTTGGATTCCGAACAGGAAACGAATTTAGTGGTCCATTCTTTTTGCATTATTGAAACAACGTTAAGGTACACGAATAAAGCAAAAAGTATTGACGCGCTGAGTTATGCCATTCCATATATGAATGAAGTAAAAAAATACAATGGCGAATTAATTTCCATTGTGCATAACGAAACAATGGGTACTTCCAAAGAATGGGATGGGTGGCAACAGGTGTATGAAGATTTGGTTAAGGAAGCAATAAGTAAACAAACGAATTAATAGAAAAGAATAAAATTGAATCCACTTTCAAATACAATTCATAAAGAACAGATAGTTTACGAAGACAATCATATTATTATTGTCAACAAACTACCTTCAGAAATTGTGCAGGGCGATAAAACAGGTGATATGCCTTTATCGGAAAAATTGAAGAACTACATTAAAGAAAGGGATTCAAAGCCCGGAAACGTATTTATGGGAGTGATTCACCGTTTAGACCGCCCGGTATCCGGCTTAGTAATTTTTGCAAAAACAAGTAAAGCATTGTCCCGTTTTAATGAATTAATACGCGAGAAGGATTTGCATAAAACCTATTGGGCAATTGTAAAAAATAAACCTCAAAAAAAAGAAGATCACTTAATCCATTATCTTGTAAAGAACGAAAAGCTGAATAAATCCAAAGCGTATGAAAATCCGGTAAAAGCCGGATTAAAATCAGAACTGGCATATAAATTTCTGAAGTCGAGCGATAATTATCATTTATTGGAAATCAGATTATTCACCGGTCGCCACCATCAGATTCGTTGTCAGCTTTCGGCAATTGGTTGCCCAATAAAAGGGGATGTGAAATATGGTTTCGACAGAACCAATAAAGATGCCTCTATTCATTTGCATGCGTATCAGCTGCAATTCGTGCATCCAGTGAAAAAAGAGGAAATAACGGTTAAGGCATTACCGTTGATGAATGATCCGGTTTGGAATTACTTTAAATAAGTATCAATCGATTCAATTTCGGAGACTGATATACATTGTATCAAGCGGGCGGCTTGCTCCATATCAATTAATAAAATATCGGCGGAAGGAATAAAAAGAATGCTTTCGTTAAAGTTATCGTTAAGGATGGTTCCGAATTTTTTCATGCCGCTTTTTAAAGTAACAATTGCTTGTGTTGTGTTCATTTTTTTCTTTTTATAATTACACAACAAACGTACTAATGCAATTAACCCTTAGTGTTATTTAATGATTAAGTAATCGTTAAAACTTGAAATAAACAAAAAAGCCTTCCTGTTTGGGAAGGCTTTTTGAAATTAAAAAACTAAAATTAACCTAAGTACTGTTGCAGTAATTTACTGCGTGAACTATGGCGTAAACGACGGATTGCTTTTTCTTTAATCTGACGAACACGTTCGCGGGTTAAATCAAATTTATCACCAATCTCTTCTAATGTTAAACCATGGTTCATGCCAATCCCGAAGAATAACTTAACCACATCACGTTCTCTTTCGGTAAGGGTTGATAAGGCACGATCGATTTCTTTAGAAAGTGACTCATTAATTAATCCGTTATCCGCTTTTGGCGAATCGTGATTTACTAAAACATCTAATAATGAACTTTCTTCACCATTGGCAAAAGGTGCGTCCATGCTTACATGGCGACCGCTTACCTTCATGGTATCAGCAACTTTATCAATTGGTAAATCTAAAATTTCAGCTAATTCTTCAGCGCTTGGTTCGCGCTCAAATTCCTGTTCAAGTTTAGAATATGCTTTATTGATTTTGTTTAATGAGCCTACCTGGTTTAAAGGTAAACGCACAATACGTGATTGTTCTGCCAAAGCCTGTAAAATACTCTGACGAATCCACCATACAGCATAAGAAATAAATTTAAAACCACGTGTTTCATCAAAACGCTTAGCGGCTTTAATTAAACCTAAATTTCCTTCGTTAATAAGGTCGGGTAGGCTTAACCCTTGATTTTGGTATTGTTTTGCTACGGAAACAACGAAACGTAAGTTTGCTCTCGTCAACTTTTCAAGTGCTCTCTGGTCGCCTTCTTTAATTTTTTTTGCCAGGTGAACTTCTTCTTCTGCTGTGATTAGTTCTTCGCGGCCTATTTCTTGAAGGTATTTGTCTAAAGAGGCACTTTCACGGTTGGTGATTGATTTGGTAATTTTGAGCTGTCTCATCTAAAAAAAAATAAAAACGTTGGTTTCTCTAATAAACGTGCAAAGATACTAAAAATTACAAGCCTTTTTGAAATTTTAACGAATTAATAACTCATAAAGCTTACTAATCGATTATTGTACGATTACCTTAATTTAATGATAACAAACTGTACATCAGTTTGTTTAAGGTAATCTAAAATTTCTCTAAAATTGTTTTAAGTTCTTCGTAATGAAGTTTTTTCTCTATAAATTCTTCTTGTTTTTTGTTTTGCTTGGTAACATAAGTTGCAGGAATTGCACCACTCCATTTCGGGTAAAGTTTATTGATAAATGAATTGCCGTCTATTTCATCCAATAAAACACACTCGGTTCGATAATTGTTTTTTTTCAAGAAGGGTTCCACTTTGTCTTTCAGATTTTCTTTAAAATCCATACTCACCAATAATACTTTTGTCTTTGTATTCGCCGATTCCTGTCCCAGTTTTTCAAAATCCGGTAGTTCCTGAACGCAGGGCTTACACCAGGTAGCCCAAAAATTGACTACATATATCGTGTCACTTGAGTTATGTATCCGTTTCAGTAAATCTTCAATTTTGTAAACACTTGGAGTCTTTTGTCCAAAAACAAATAAACTAATCAAAGTAGCAAGAAAAGAGAGTTTATTTCTTTGATTTATAATCATATTCTTGTAATAAAAGTTTAATATCTACCATTAAACGGCTAACATCAATACTGTCGGTACCATCATAAAAGCCCCTGATGTGTCTTTCCTTATCTATTAAAGCAAAGTTTTGCGTATGTATAAAATCTTCTGCACCGCCATCGCCTTCTTCTGCATTTAATAAATAACCTTTTCGGGCCACTTCATATAAATGTTTTTTCTCACCTGTTAAAAACAACCATTTTCTATCTGTTACTCCATGTAACTTGGAATAACTCAATAACTGTGCCACCGAGTCCGTTTCAGGGTCAACCGTATGTGAAAGAATCATAAAATCATCACGCGTTTTAAACTCTTTGTAAACACGTTCAAGACTGTTGCTCATTACCGGACAAATGGATTGGCATGTGGTGAAAAAGTATTCTGTAACATATACTTTATCTTTCACAGCAATCTCTGTTACTTTTTCGTTATGTTGGTTTGTAAAATAAAACGGAGGGATAGAATGATAAGTGGTATCGTTAATTTTTAATGCTCTTTTTGGTCCGTAAAAAGGCAACGTTCTTATCGGTTTATTTTCGTTTTTATTATAAAAGTACCACACAACAAATAATAAGGGTGCAAGTAATAATAATAGTATAGAAAGTTTAACTTTGGGCATAATGCACAAAGTTACATAAAACAATGTTTGCCAATAAAAATAAAAATAAAGAAGAGCTGGAGTTGGGCTTCGGTTCAAAAAACTATGTTAACTACGTAAGATTTTTAAACAGAGATGGTAGCGTAAATGTTAAGCGTAAAGGTTTAAGCAAATTGGATAATCTTGATATTTATCATTGGTTAATTACAACTTCGTGGAGTAGTCTGTTAATGGTTATAATTATTTCTTACACTCTTGTGAATTTACTGTTTGCTTCTGTTTATTATTTCATTGGTTTCGAACATTTTGGTGGAATTTTATCCGAATCTGAAGCCGGTCGGTTTATGGAATTGTTTTTCTTTAGCGCTCAAACATTAACAACCGTTGGATACGGTCATGTCTATCCAAACAATATTGCATCAAGCTCGGTTTCTGCTGTCGAATCTATGTTAGGATTGCTTGGATTTGCTTTAGCAACCGGTATAATATACGGGCGTTTTTCGCGACCAAAAACATCCATTTTGTATAGCGAAAACGTGTTAATTTCTCCTTATAAAAATATAACTGGTCTTATGTTTCGAGTAGCTAATTCTAAACAAAATGAATTGATAGAGGCAGAGGCGAGTGTTGTGCTTTCATTCTCAAGTCCGAACACCAACAAACGCGAGTTTGTCGCACTTACATTAGAAAGAAGTAAAATCAATTTCTTAACGCTAAGCTGGACAATCGTTCATCCTATCGATGAACAAAGTCCGCTTTATAATATTGGAATAGACGAACTTATCAAACAAGATGCCGAGTTGATTATACTCTTAAAAGCAATTAATGATACCTATTCGCAAACTGTATATTCACGTAATTCGTACAAAGCCAGCGATTTTGTTGACGGAGTAAAATTTGTTCCAATAAAGCAGGATGTAGACAAAAGTGGGCACATTCTCATAAATTTGCAGGACATTCACAAATTCATACCTGTTCAGGCATAATTTCTGTTAATTTATACTCATGTATTAGAGATCGGAATAATATTTGCTGTTAAAAAATCTTAAGCTTTAAATGCTTATATTTAATGTTTTTAAATTTGTTAAAATTCAAATATGAACAAATTTCATTCGCTAATCATCTGCTCGTTTTTAACGGTTTCGGCATTTGCTCAAAAACCATTTGCTTTTACGGTTGAAGGCACCGCTAAAAACTATAAAAACGCGTATATATATTTTAGTCACAAATGGGACGACAAATCGTTTACTGATTCAGTTAAAGTAACTGACGGCAAATTTAAATATAGCGGTAAAAGTCAGGAACCCAATATGTATTGGGTTACTTTCAACAATAATTCTCAAACCCAACCTAATATTATTTTTTATATTGATCCGGGAAAGACTGTAATTAACATGGATATGGATTCCTTACAGAATCTTTCTATTACAGGCGGTCCTAATCAAAAAGATTATGAGGAATACCGCATGTTGATGATGACGTTTAGTATGCGTCAGCAGGAGATTGTTAATCAGTACAACAGCGCCCGTGCAAATAATGATATGAATACCATGCAATCGAAACAGGCTGAGTACGAAAAACTGAGCCAGGAAGTGAAAGACGGCATGCGTAATTTTGTAAAAAACCATCCTAAGTCTGCCGTAAGCGGATTTATTATTTATTCTGAATATGCAAACCCAACATTCACCATTAAGGACGTAGAAGAGGTAGTCGGATATCTTGATAAATCTATTTTGTCAACCAAGTTTGGTAAATTGGCAGTTGAACGCTTAGATAACATGCGTGGTACAACAGTTGGTTATAAGGCTACAAACTTCACTCAAAACACACCAGAAGGTAAGCCAATTAAATTATCTGATTATAAAGGTAAAGTGGTATTGGTAGATTTTTGGGCAAGCTGGTGTGGACCATGCCGCCAGGAAAATCCCAATGTAGTGGCAGCCTATAAAAAGTTTAAGGACAAAGGGTTCACTATTTTAGGTGTTTCATTTGATCAGAACAAGGATGCCTGGTTAAAGGCCATTGAAAAAGACCAACTAACATGGGATCATGTGAGCGATCTTAAAGGGTGGGGTAATGAAGTTGGCCGTATTTATAATATCACCAGTATTCCTCAAAACTTATTGATAGACAAAGAGGGTAAAATTCTGGATAAAAATCTGAGAGGACCAGCTCTTGAAGAGAAATTACAAGAGATTTTCAAATAAGTATTAAAATCAATAATTCAATTAAATTTGCATTTCTAAAAAATATAATCGTATGAAGAAAGTTTCAATTGCAGTTTTATTTACAGCTTTAACAGCATCATCGTTTGCTCAGTCAAACGAGCCGGTTGTAATGACAATTGGCGGTAAACCGGTTTATAAATCTGAATTTGAAAGTGTGTATCGTAAGAACAACACTAAAGTTAATGATTCAAAATCGGTAAAAGATTATACAGATTTATTTTCATTGTTTAAAATGAAAGTATTTGAAGCAGAATCAATGGGGCTGGATACTTCTCAGGCTTTTAAAAATGAATTAGCAGGGTATCGTCGCCAGTTAGCGGCTCCCTATTTAACGGATAAAAACACTAACGATAATTTAATTACTGAAGCTTACGAACGTATGAAATACGAAGTAAAAGCCAGTCATATTTTAATTCGTTGCACAGATACAGATTTTCCTAAAGATACATTAGAAGCATTTACCCGCGCTACTTTAATTCGTAACGCAATTTTAGGAAAAATCCCTACCGCAGCGCAGATTTCAGAATACGATCGTTACCTTAAAAATTCTACAATGATTAAATCTGATTTAGCGAAAAAAGATAGCACTCTTTATAAGGCGAAATTAAATTCAGTAAAAAAATTAGGCGAATATTATAAAGCGGCAGGTGCAGATAAATTTGTAGATATCGCGCCTAAAACAAGCGATGATCCTTCTGTTCCGGATAATAAGGGAGATTTAGGATATTTTTCTGCTTTAGATATGGTTTATCCATTCGAAACGGCAGCCTATAGCACAAAACCCGGAGAGGTTAGTCCGGTTGTTAGAACAAAGTACGGTTACCATATTGTTAAGGTATATGACAAACGCAATAATCGCGGAGAAATGTATGCTTCTCATGTTATGGTGAAGTTTAATAAAGATGCATCAGAGCAGGATAAACTAAATGCTAAGTCGAAAATTGATGAATTGGCTGCAAAAATTAAAGCCGGTGAAAAATTTGAAGAAGTAGCCCGTTTGTTTTCCGATGATAAGCAAACTTCCGATCGTGGCGGACAATTATCGCCATTTAAAGGGGGGCGTTTACCAAAAGATTTTGAAGATGCTGCTTTTGCTTTAAAACAAGATGGGGAAATTTCTGCACCTGTTATGACACCTTATGGATGGCATATCATCAAACGTAATGAAGTAAAAGGATTGTCTTCATTCGATCAGATGAAGCCTGAATTAAAAGCACGCGTTCAACGTGACAGCCGTTCTCAGATGGGACGTGTTGCTTTGATTGCCCGTGTTAAAAAAGAAAGCAACTTTACTCAGAATTTAAAGAACCGCGACGAGTTATTAAAAGTTTTGGATTCAACTTATTTAACTGCTAACTGGAAAGCAAGCAGAGCAGATGTTTTAGGTAATAAAGAGGTGATCAAAATGAATAACAAAGTTTATGGTCAGTCGGATTTCGCGAAATTCCTTGAATCACAAATGTTATTCAGAAGCCCTACCGATCTTAAGGATTTAATTGTTCAGATTTATGGCAACTGGGTAGAGGAAATGGTTGTTCAGTATGAAGATTCTCAATTGGAAACAAAAAACACAGATTTCAGAAATTTGTTACGCGAATACCGCGATGGTATTTTGTTATTTGATTTAACTGATCAAAAAGTGTGGAGTAAAGCGGTAAAAGATACTGCCGGTTTACGCGCGTTTTATGAGAAAAATAAGAACAATTATTTATGGGGTGAAAGAGCTGACGTAACAACTTATCGTTGTATCGACGAAAAAGTAGCTGCAGAAGTAAGAAAGATGTTATCGAAAAAGAAATCTGATAAAGAAATAGCTGAAACAATTAATAAAACTTCTCAATTGAATGTTTCGGTTGAAAATATTATGTACCTAAAAGGTGAAAATAAAAATGTTGATGATAATTGGAAAGAAGGTTTGGTTGCAAAAGACATTAAAGATGATCGTGACAGTAAAATTTTAGTAATCCGAATCAATAAGTTATTAGCTAAGTCACCAAAAGCTCTAAATGAAGCGAAGGGTTCAGTTACAGCTGATTTTCAGGTGAACTTAGAAAAAGAATGGATTGCTTATTTAAAAAATAAGTATCCTGTAAAAATAGATGATGCTGTATTAAGCACCATTAAATAAGCTCTATAGTATTTAAAAGGCTGTTGTAAAACAGCCTTTTTTGCAATATAAAATTGAAACGACTTATTTACATAGCTATTTTGTTTACGCAAGTCGCGTGTAACAATTCAACTACCAATCAGGAGTCGAAAGTGATTGCTGTTGCAGGCGAAAAAAAACTTAGTGAAGAAGAGTACAGGCGATTTAATTTTTTGAGTAATGCTGTAAAAGACAGTTTATTTATTTCAAAAAAATTAATTGACAATTGGGCTAAGGATGAATTTTTTTATCAGGAAGCTAAACAAAAATTATCTCCGGAGGATATGGACGTGGATGCTGAGGTAGAGAAGTATCGTAAGGAATTAATTAATTACAAATACGAGGTAAAGTTGATCGAAAACAACCTTGATACAACCATTACTCAGGAGGAAATCCAGGCCTATTACGACGCCAATCGCGATAATTTTATTTTAAAAGATAACATTGCCAAAGTCAACTATTTTAAAATTCCGTTGGCTTCAAAGGCAATTGATAAAATTAAGAAAGCTATCTATTCCAGTAATCCGAAAGATAAAGAACAACTGTATAATTTATGTTTGCAGTACGCCGATAATTATTTTATAAATGACAGCACCTGGTTGTTACTTGAGGATATTAAAAAGGAAATTCCTCAATTACGTGAATTGCCTGAATATAATTTTTACGCCGGCCGTTATTTTGAATTCAGTGATAGTTTGGCTTATTACTATTTAAAAATTAAAGAGATTAAAGTGAAAAACGCTCTGTCCCCAATAAATTTCGAGATGAATAATATCCGAAAAATCATTTTAAACCAGCGTAAAATGAAACTCATCCGCCAGTACAAAGAACAAATACTGGAAAAGGCAAAATCAGAGGGTAAATTCAAGCTGAATTGAGTGTTAAAAAACTCAAATTTCCCTCTATCAGTCAAAATAATTTACCAGTCAAAATTTTTATGCTTAACTTAGCTCTCTATGCGCAAAGCGTTAATTTTTATATCATTTCTTTTTGTTTTTACATCACTGTCTGCTCAGCAAGTAATCGATAAAGTAATTGCCATTGTTGGCAAACACCCATTGTTATTGTCCGACTACGAAACTTACCGTTTAGAAAAAGAAAAAGAAAACCCGAATGCATCAAAGTGTAAAGCGTTTGAAGAATTATTATACAGTAAATTACTATTGGCACAGGCCGACCGAGATTCAGTAGTTGTTTCTGATGCGGAGGTAGAAACAGAATTAGATAAGCGTTTGGCATACTACATCAATATGTTTGGTGGCGATGAAGCAAAATTTGAAGCGTTTTACGGAAAGCGCACCAACGTTTTTAAAGATGATATGCGTGATGATGTGCGTGACCAATTGGTGGCACAGAAAATGCGACAAAATATTACAGGTGAAATTAAACTAACGCCTTCTGAGGTTCGTCAATTTTATACTACTATTCCACTGGATAGTTTACCAATTGTGAATACCGAATTGCAAATTGCTCACATCGTCCGAATGCCTCCGGTTAACGAACAGGCTAAAAAAGACGCGCGTTCTGCAATTGAATCGTATCGTGAGCGTGTTTTAAAAGGAGAAAGCATGAGTGTGTTGGCCGCTTTATATAGTGAGGATCCGGGTTCGGCAAAAAACGGAGGACGTTACGAAAGTGTAATGAGAGGGATGATGGTGCCGGAGTTTGACGCCATTGCCTTTCGTTTAAAAAAAGGTGAAGTTTCCGAAGTGTTTGAAACTTCATACGGCTATCACTTCATCGAGTTAATTGCACGTAAAGGAGAAACGGTTGATTTACGTCACATCTTAATCACCCCTAAAATGACGCAATTGGATGTAATAAATGCAAAAATGAAATTAGATAGTTTACAAAAGGACATTTTAGATGGTAAAATTACATTTGAAGAGGCAGCGAAAAAATTTAGTGATGATAAAGAAACAAAACAGAACGGCGGATTATTAATTAATCCAATGAATGGAACCACCAAGTGGGAAAATGAAGAAATCAGTCAGATGGATCAAAATTTGGTTTTTGTGTTTGATAAAATGAGTGTAGGTGATGTGTCAACTCCTGTTCAATATACCGGAATGGACGGAAAACCGGGTTACCGTATTTTAACTATCATTTCAAGAACTGATCCGCATAAAATTAATTACAAAGATGATTACGCGAAATTATTACAGATGGCCACATTCGACCGTCAGCGTAAATTAATTCGCGAGTGGATTGAAAAGCGTTCTAAATTAACGTATATAAAAATTGATCCGGCATATTCCTGTGAATTGGAATACAACTGGCATATTTCAAACTAATATGATGCAATATAAATCCGATACCGAAGCTGTTGAGGCATTTGTTGCCAAATACAAACAGTTAAATGCTGAAATTGGTAAAGTAATTGTAGGGCAAAACGATACCATTAAAGACGTTTTAATTTCGGTATTCAGTAAGGGTCATTGTTTATTGGTTGGTGTTCCGGGTTTAGCTAAAACCTTATTGGTAAATACCATTGCCGACGCGTTAGGATTATCCTTTAATCGCATTCAGTTTACACCCGATTTAATGCCCGGCGATATTATCGGAAGTGAAATTTTAGATGAGAGCCGTAATTTTAAATTTGTAAAAGGTCCTTTGTTTGCCAATATCATTTTGGCAGATGAAATCAACCGTACGCCTCCAAAAACACAAGCGGCTTTATTGGAAGCCATGCAAGAGCGTCATGTAACCGCAGCCGGAAAAAAGTATGAGTTAGGAAACCCATTCTTTGTTTTGGCAACGCAAAATCCAATCGAGCAGGAGGGAACCTATCCCTTACCGGAAGCGCAATTAGACCGCTTTATGTTTAATGTGTGGTTAGATTACCCGAAATTTGAAGAAGAACTACAGGTAGTGAAACAAACTACTTCTACTTCGTCCGCTAAAGTCAATAAAGTATTAAGCGCCGAGGAGATTGTGTTTTTTCAGGATTTAGTGCGTAAGGTTCCGGTAGCTGATAACGTAATTGAATACGCAGTTAAATTGGTTAACAAAACCCGTTTAAAAAGTGAGTTCTCTTCCGACATTTCAAAAAAATATTTAGCCTGGGGTGCAGGTCCGCGTGCCTCTCAGTATTTAGTATTAGGCGCAAAATGCCATGCTTTAATAAACGGAAAATTCAGTCCGGATATTGAAGATGTAAAAGCGATTGCGGTACCAATTTTACGTCACCGATTGGTTTTAAATTATAAAGCTGAAGCCGAAGGAATGAGCATTGAAGAAATTATTAAGCAATTATTATAATGAAGAATAAGCCGGATAGTTTTGAAGAAGAAAACCAAAAGTATTTCGACGAGAAACAATATCGCACCATTATTGTGGGGAAAGATGGTTTAAAAACCACTGAAGATATTGCGGAAGCCATTGAAGCGTTAAGTGATGATAAGATAGGAGCGGAAGAACGCGAAGAACTATTAACGCATTTAAAAGCAAGTAATCCAAAATTGGCATTACTCAATGCGATAAAAGCAACAAAAAATAATGCCAAACGTGCGCGGTTAATTGCCGCATGTTGGGAAATGGATGTGGATTGTACTGATGATTTTTTGTTTTTTGTAGACTTAACCTGCAGTGAAGATTTTATTCTTTCATTAGAAGCATTAACCGTTATTGAAAATATTGAAAATGCCATTCCTGCAAATCAATTAGAACAGGCTCAGAAACAAGTAACAGCTAAAATAAAAGAGAGGCCTGATAATATTGATTTATTGGTTGACTTGTTACAGATTATAAAAGACAGAATGGAGCAGGGTTAATTCTCCTATACAACGATAATAAAAAAGGGTCATTCATATTTGAATGACCCTTTTTATTGAAGGATATTAGGGTTACTCAACTACAATTTTATTTGTAGTCGTTTTTTCATTAATAGTAGCCTTAACGAAGTAAATACCCTTTGCGTTGGATACTAAATTAACTGTTTGATTACCTTTCTTCACTAACTGATTAAACACAACTTCTCCTAATGCATTGGTAATTTCCACTTGAGAATCATTTGTTAATTCAATAACAAACTTACCGTTGTTAGGATTAGGAAATATATTAAACGCGTTGTTAGTTGCGGTTAATGCATTGATTCCGGCGCAAGGACTTACGTTTTGTGTCACAATACTTGTATTAGAACAACCTGTTACTGTATTGGTACCTGTAACAGTATACGAAGCTGTTACACTTGGCGAAACTACAATTGAAGAGCCGCTACCTGAAGGTAACCACGCATAAGTATTGGCGCCTGCAGCGGTAAGTGTAGCATTTTGTCCGGCACAAATTAATGTATTGCTGGTTGTAGCGCTAACGCTTGGTATTGCATAAACATTTACCGAAACAGTGTTTGTTGAAACAACCGCGCAACCAGTTGGTGTACCAGAAACCGTGTATGTTGTACTTACGCTTGGGGTTACAGTAATTGAAGCACCATTGATGCTTCCCGGATTCCATGTGTAAGTGTAACCCGTTGCTGTTGTGGAGGCACTGATAGTAACAGATGCATTCGGACAAACAGTGTTTGCACCTTGTGCAACGCTAATTGCAGGAACTTGTGCCAATGAATAGGTTGGGGCAGGAGTAATGTTATTCTTCCAATAGAAATGTAAATCAGGATATCCGTAATGGAAGTTGGCAAGAGTATTCGTTGGGAAAGTATTTTGAGTACAGCTGTTGCAATAAAGCATATCAAAATAAGTAAGTTTGCTGTTAATTTGGCTTGAGGCTCCAAAATAATAGCCATCGCTCGCTCCTTGGTATAATTGTAAAACATATTGTGTTCCTTGTGTCAACCAAATAGGATTTGGAAGTGGAGCATAAGAATAAGTTGCAGCAGGACCGCTAACTTGAATTTGAGAAATAATGCTTGTAGTTGTATAGTCGAATAATGTTACGTAACGAGTTGAACCGTTAGGCTCTCTTTTTCCAAATGCTGTTACTAAAATGTCTTCGTTTGGAGAGAAACGGAATCCGCGTTGAGAAGTTGTTGCTCCACCTGCACCACCGGAAGCAACTGAATCTGTTGCAGATTTCATGCCGATAAATACACCGGGAATAGAAGATACTGAAGTAGCCGTGCTATTACCGTGGAACATGTAAAAAGTACGATTGCCACCGGCAGGAATGCTATCAATTTTAACCCATACAATAGTGGTGGGTGTATTGATTCCTGATTCTAACCAATGATTGTAAAGTGTACTACCACTGCAATTTTTCCCAAAACGCATATCATTTCCGTTCGTTTTCATTTGCGAAGCAGAGATTAGTGATTGAGTGTTGATGGTTAATTTTAATTGATAGTTAACTGCTGTAACTGAAGCACTGTTGTAAACAGTGATAGGCATTACGTTTGAATAACCGTTTAGTTGGGCTTTCGTTGAAAATACTAAGCCTAATGCTAAAAATAATAATGAGTATAATTTTAATTTCATGCTGTTTAATTTTAGATTTATTTATTTAAATTGTTACTTGATACAACTTTAGCTTTTTTCATTTCTGCTAATTGTTGTTTTTCTTTTTTTAATTCATCAACAGGAAATGAAGGATCGGTCTCGTCAACCTTAATCTTGTTTTCAAGTTCTTTAATTTTTGAATTTTTTTCTTTTTCTGATGAGAAAGATATAGTATTAGAATTCTTTTTAGAAGTTGGAGCTTCCTGTGCACTTAAAGATGTGGCACCAAGGCCAATAATGATTCCGGCCAAATAAATTGTTTTTTTCATGTTTATAAGAGTTTATGTAAAAGTAGGCTATTTATTCTTATCATATCAGAAAAAGAAACAACAAAAAGAGCAAAACTAACAAATGTCAGTTTAGAGTTTAATGTAATGAAGCATGAGACTTAATGCTTTCCAGCCACACACTCAATCAAATCTTTTTCCTGTAAGTATTTATTGGCTAATTCTCGTAACTCCTGAGGCGTTACATTTTTTACGCTGTTAAAATAGTTTTCGTAATAACTGTAATCCAATCCGAACTCGTGAATGGCTTTAAACTTTTCGGCTAAGGCAAACGGACCATCAACACTGCGTAAAAACTGACCTAAAATATAATTGCGCACTGTTTCTAATTCTTCGCTGCTCACTAAATCATTACGCAAGCGGCCTATTTCCTTGTAAATTTCTTCCAGTGCCGATGCTGTAACATCTGCGCCCACTTCGGTACTAATGGCGAAATAACCGGCATTTACCAATGAGGTTAATCCCGATCCGATTCCATAGGTATAACCTTTGTCTTCGCGGATATTCGCCATTAAGCGTGAGCCGAAATAACCGCCAAGAATGGTGTTTAATACCTGAAATTTAAAATAAACGGGATGTGTTTTGTTAAATAAAATTCTTCCGATGCGAATGGCCGATTGGATGGCATCTGCTTTTTCAACTTTGTTTTTTTGTTGGTTGGAAGAAATAATGGTGGAGGAAATTGGTTTTAATCCTGCAACATTACCCCATTCACTTTTTCCAAAATGAGAATTAAGAACGTTTATTAAGTTGTCGGATAATTTGCCGGAAGCAACAATAAAACAGTTGTCCGAATTATAATGGGTTTTGTAAAAGTTGATGATGTCTTCTTTTTTTAATGTATCAAAATCATCCATTTTTACATCCACACCATAAGGATGTTTTTCGCCAAATAATAATTCCGAAAAGCGGCGGCGTGCCAGATAATTTACTTTTTGAGAATTAATTAAATGCTTTTGTTTTTTGTTGGCTAAGTAAATGTCTATTTCTGATTGTGGAAATACGGCGTTTTTCAAAATATCTTCCACATAAACTAAACTTTCGTTTAAATACTTGTTGAGTGAATAAAGAGTAACGGTGGCAAAATCCTGACCAACTCCTAACTCTAAAAAGGATCCGTAAAAATCAATGTTTTCTGAAATCTGAAGTGCGGAATACTTTGTTGTTCCGCATTCCATTAAGGTATTAGCGGATGAAGCTAATAGCGTCCGGTTTTGATGATACATTCCGGCGTTAAAAATAAATTCAACTTTACTAAGTTCCTGTGATCCCGCGTTAACCGTGTAAACCGGAATTCCATTATCCAGTTTAAATTCGGATGCTTTGATAATATCAATCTTATCAATGGTTTTAAATTCGGGTGCTTCAGTTCTGTTTATCATGTTATTGAATGGCTTTTGAATGTTCGGTAATTCCGGGTGCACTTAAGTGATACAATTTAAGATTATTAATTTTCATTTTAATTTCTTTTTTATCAATATTCCAGAAAAAAGCGGCAATGCGACAATGCTGCAAAGGCAGGTTGTCGGTTTGAATGCAGGTTTTAAAGTTGTTTGTTCCGTTCCAATTAAGCTGAATCCAGTTTAAAGGTGTTCTTCTGAAATAAATAGTTGGACCTCCGTTGGCTGAGTCAACCTGTAGAACTAGCCAGCCGTTTAATGGTGTTGGCGACTTTTCTATACTCAAATCAAATTCTGCCATTATTGGTTCTTTTGATTGAAACAGAGTGTCAAGTTTTTCATAAACCGGATAAAACTCTTCCGATCCTTCAAATAGTTTTTCTGTTTTTAATTCGTAAACCAATTGACGGTTGATACTTTCTTTACGTTTTAATAACACCATATTCCAATACTTATCCCGAGCCATTTCACTGTAATAATTTTTGTAATAGGGCTCGTCTTTTAACCAAGTAAGGTAATAGTCGCAATTCATGTGCATTTGCTCAGGCGGAACCATATGGTTTAGTTTCTCCGTATTGTTGTAGTTATAAAACGAATAAAATAGTTCTAATACGCGATGTCCTCCAACCGAAATTGAGCGCTCAGTTGCTTTTTGTTCGCTCACCAACGCCTCGTAAAAATCTTTGGGCATGGTTTCGTAAAATCCCCATGCATGTTTTCCTATATTGATAGATAGTGCAAAATGCGTTATAAAAAACAAGGGCAGGGAATAAAATACAGCGTTGAATTTGTAAGTAAACTCATCACATAAAAACGCTACTGACAAACAGAAAAGAATATAAAAGAATAATCCGGTTCTGTCTTCAGGATAGTTAACACCCAGAAGTAATTTTAATAAATAAAACGCCGCCATTAAAACCACCAGCATCAGAAAGCTAATGGCGAAGCGGCTTTCAAAAATGAACTTAAGTTTTTTTGCGAAGAACTGTTTTAACCATACTGCTGCAACAAACGTAAACAACAGAAGTATTGCAATATAAACGCCGGTGTTGGGGATAAACACTGTGTCAATGAGTGATTTAAAGGTAACAGTCCAGTAACTGTCGCCTCCACCATAGTATAAGGCTCCGTTTTCCTGTAAATAAAATCCATATTTTATCCAGAATAAAATCAGAGAGAAATATACCGCATGGGCAATCAGATTTTTTGCAGTAAAAAGTACTTTGTTTTTAAACTCGATAATTGCAACGATCCCTCCTATAATAAGTAGTGTAAAAACCAAGGTTAATGCGGCACCCAATGCTAATTGTAAAAACAAATAGCATTTAATCAGGTCCGGAAACTTTAAAGATTTTAAGTAGCTGAAAAAATAATACAGTCCTAAAAGCAAAAATGATATAGATAATCCGTAGCCTCGGCACAAGGAATAAAAATTCAGAATATGAAAGGATAAAATAAAGGAGCCTATCAGAATAATTTTAGCGCTTAAGGAGGTAAAGGATTGGTTAAACTTGTAGACCGATATACATAAAATAACAAATGCCATTAAGCCGGGAAGGCGTAAGGCGAATTCAGAAGAACCGAAACATTTGTAGGCCATCCAGCTAAGGAAACTATTCAGAAAATGTCCGTTTGCATCGATATGCGAATAAAAAGGTAAGAATGATTCGGATTGGATGTAGTAATAAAACGTAGCAACTTCGTCGTGCGCAAAAGGAACAAGACTACTTCTTATTGCAGCTAAAATAAATGTTGCAATACAGCTAAAAATAAAAATTGAGTGAAACCTGGCTTGAATGCTTTTGATTAACTCAGTCATCAGGTATTATGGTAAAAGGTATATTTGGTGTTTATCAAATTTCTCTAGCGTACGAATTCCGGAAGAACTGATGTGTTCAAATTCCTTGTTGCAAAAAATGTTTATGATTTTTACATCCGGTTTTAATTCCTGTATATAGCGATATTGATTCTGCTCATACTGAAAATCGGTAGAGTTACGTAAACCTCTGATTACCGTTACGTCGTATTTTAATGTGTCTAAAAAATCGGTAAGTAAAGCCTCATATTCGCATATCTGGCGATTTTTAATTGTGTTAGGAACGGGCCAGTTACGTGCTCCTTTATCAGGGTTTTTACCAAAGGCAACAATTACTTTGTCAAAAATACGTTCGGCTTTTTGTAATACACTGTAATGACCTTTATGAAAAGGATTAAAACTACCGGCAAATACGGCAATTTTTGGCTCATAAAATTTCACGTAAGAAATAAGTGCATCTAATTGATTATTCTTATTTATTTTTTCAAGGTGTTTCAGTCGCTGTTCACGATAAATTAAAAAATCGAAATTCTGAAACTGATTAAAAATCATTTTTTCAATTTCCAGTTGTTCTTCAAATGCTTTGCCAACGTAATTATCGGCCGTATCTTTAAAATCAATCATTATCTTTTCTTTAAATAATAAAGTGTGGAGCAGTTGTTTTCATCAAGGATTTGATTAGCCATGTTTTTTATATCGGAAGCTTTCACTTCCAGATATCTGTCAATTTCTCGATTTATTAAATCGGCGTCGCCTAGTAATTCTGATATTGCCAAATTGGTTGCTTTGTTTAAAACATCCGTCTCAGAAAAAGTAATACTGGATTCAACTTTGTTTTTACATTTTTGTAATTCAGTATCGCTGATGTGTTCTGATTTTATTTTTTCAACTTCATTGATAATTGCGGCTTCTGCCGTTTCCATTGTCACACCATCACTTAGTTTACCTGATATTACAAACAATCCCTCATCAAAATCACCCATTACATAGGCGTTGATCTCAACAATTAGCGGATTGTCTTTTACCAATGCATTGTAAAGGCGTGAAGAATTTCCGCGTGATAAAACATCCGACAACAAATCACAGGCATAATAATTTTTATCGTTACGCGAAACCATATGGTAAGATTTGTAAATCGAATCTACCGGTACATCGCGCTCTACGGTTAATTTGCGTGGCTCGGTTTGTTTAGGTTCTTTAGGTAAATTTCGTTTAGGTTTAATTCCTGCAGGAATAGGTTCAAACCATTTTTCTGCCAGCTTTTTTACCTGATCTAATTCAACATTTCCGGCAACTACCATAATGGCATTACTTGGGCAATAATGTTTTTTAAAGAATGATTTTACATCATCCATTGTCGCATTTTCGATGTGAGAAATTTCTTTTCCAATAGTTGCCCATTTGTATGGATGTTTATGATAGGCAAGTGGACGAAGCAGCAACCACACATCACCATACGGTTGATTTAAATAGCGCTGTTTAAATTCTTCAATCACTACACTGCGTTGTACTTCCAGGCTTTTATCAGTAAACGCTAAACTTAACATGCGGTCACTCTCCAGCCAAAACGCTGTTTCCAGATTTTCGGCAGGAACAGTGCAATAGTAGTTCGTAATATCGTTTGTGGTGAAGGCATTGTTTTCGCCACCAACCAACTGAAGCGGTTCGTCGTAATTAGGCACATTAATACTACCGCCAAACATGAGATGTTCAAATAAATGTGCAAATCCGGTTTTGCTTTCATCTTCATCACGTGCTCCTACATCGTACAAAATATTAACGCAGGCAAGTGGCGATGAATTATCCTGATGTACAATAACGGTTAAATTATTTTTTAGTTTAAACTTTTCGAACTTTATCATAAATAAAAGGAGCAATTAAAACATTAAGGTACCTAATCTTTTTGTGGTTTGATTAAAATCTTCAATTATTTCTTTTACTATTTCGGCTGCGGGTTTTATTTCATTGATATCGCCACTAATTTGTCCTATTTCCAATTCACCTTCCGTTAAATCTCCTTCAAACATTCCTTTTTTTGCTCGAGCACGACCGAGTAATTCGGTTAATTTTTCAACAGAAGCGCCCTCTTTTTCCGCAACTAAAACTTTATTACAAAATTCATTTTTTATTAGGCGCACCGGGGTTAATTGCTTTAATGTTAAAACGGTGTCGCCTTCTTTAGCTTTTACTACCGAATCTTTAAAATTTTGGTGAGCTGATGATTCAGGAGTTGCAACAAATCGGCTGCCAATTTGAACCGCGTCGGCACCAAGCGCAAAAGCAGCTGCCATTTGTGAGCCATATCCAATACCGCCTGCTGCGATTAGTGGAATTGATACCGCCTTCCGGACTTGGGGAATTAAAACCATAGTGGTCGTTTCTTCTCTTCCGTTATGACCGCCTGCCTCAAATCCTTCTGCAACAATAGCATCCACACCTGCTTCCTGACATTTTAAAGCAAATTTCACATTGCTAACCACATGAACTACCGATATTCCTTTCTCTTTTAAGAAACTAGTCCAGGTTTTAGGATTACCGGCACTGGTGAAAACAATTTTCACGCCTTCTTCCACAATTATTTTCATATGTTCCTCTATATTAGGGTATAAGAGAGGAACATTAACACCAAAAGGCTTATTGGTAGCGGCTTTACATTTCCGTATTTGATCGCGCAATATTTCCGGATACATCGATCCGGACCCAATTAGACCTAAACCGCCGGCATTGCTAACGGCGGATGCCAGTTCCCAGCCGCTGCACCAAATCATGCCGGCCTGAATTAATGGGTATTTTGTGTTAAAAAGCTTACAAATAGGATTTGACATGACGGGAAAAATTTAGTATATTTATGGCATAAATTTAGAAATTTTATTACTTTCGGCGGAAATGAAGAAACTAATATTCTCACTGGCTCTTATTTTTACCATGTCAATGGCCTACTCGCAATGGTTGTGGGACTTTGGTGCTGCAGTTGGTGTATCCAACTACTTAGGAGATATTGGTGGTAAAGAGAAGACACGAAGAGATTTTGTGGCCGATATGAAATTAGCCAAAACGCGTTGGAATGTTGGTGCATTTGCGCGTTACAAATGGCGTCCGAGATTTTCTTTAAAGTTAGCGTTTGATTATTTACGAATTGAAGGTGACGATAAACTTTCAACTAATCCGGGTCGTCGCGCACGTAACTTAAATTTTCGTAATGATATGTTTGATTTGGCTTTTACAGCTGAATGGTTCTTCTACGAAAACAACGATTTAGGAAACACATACCGTTACAGAAACGGTTTCCGTGCATATGTTTTTGCCGGTGTTGGCGGATATTACAGTAATCCTAAAGGAAATTACAAAGGTGAGTGGATTAAATTGAGTCCATTACAAACTGAAGGTGTATCGTATAGTCCGATAGGTTTAAACATTCCGGTTGGATTGGGTTTTTACTTTACAATTGAAAGGAAACATCGTATCGGTTATGAAATTAACTGGAGAACCACATTTACCGATTATTTAGATGATATCAGTGGAAACTATCCGGATCAGGTTCCCGCTAATGCATTATCGGCTGATATGTCTAACCGCTCTGATGAGTTAGGACCAAATTATCCTGATTATGCTTATTTATCTCATGCTCCTGGTGAGAAACGTGGTGATAAGTCACGCAATGATTCATATATCACTATGAATATTTCATATAGTTATGTAATGCGTGGAAAAAGTTCCTTCTACCGTTCCCGTTACGGTCATTTCTTTGGCAAAAAGAAAAGAGGCGCAACACGTAAGATTCGCGCGAAATTCTAACAAGAAAATACATTATAAAAAAGCCCCGTTTTAAAATCGGGGCTTTTTTATTTTATGTCTTTAGGGTAACAAATAAAATGTTTGGTTACAGATTTACTAAGTGCCTGTATGTTTAATAAATCGCTGGCGCTGGCAATTTCAACAAGTTTACCGTTGTTGTATAAAATGTTAATGACGTGGTCGCCGCTATTATATGCGCGATTGTTAACACTGTCTGAAAAAACAAAATACGAAGCTTCCTTTCGTGATATACTGTAGGTTTTCATTACTTTTTCAAGCATTTTGTTTTTATGAGCAGTAGCAATTGGTTCGTTTTGTAATTCGATTTTATACAGGTTTCGTTCCAGCATATTTTTGCATAATGCCGATAATATAAAATCATCACATTCACTCCAGGCTTTTACCGAAGCCATTACATCGTAATCATCTAATGCGGCAAATTTTTTCAGTAATTCGGGTTTCTTTAAAAAATCTTGCTTATTGAAATCGTTTTTTAAAAACAAACTGAAGTTCGGAGTAGCAAACAGTTCGAAGCCCTTGCCGCTTAATTCTTTGGCGCGCTTTAAAATATTTACCAGTAAATTTTCTGCACTTAGTACGGTTTTATGTAAATAAACCTGCCAGTACATTAGTCTCCGCGCAATTAAAAATTTCTCAATACTGTATATACCTTTTGCTTCAACAACCAATTTGTCATCTACTACATTTAGCATTTTGATGATACGTTCACTGCTGATAACACCTTCACTTACGCCGGTGAAAAAACTATCGCGTTTAAGATAATCAAGTCGATCCATATCCAATTGCGAGCTGACTAATTCGTGAAGAAATGATTTGTGATAGTGGTTGTTAAATATTTTAATGGCTAACGAAAGTTTGCCCTTAAATTCTTTGTTTAATTCATCCATAATCATTGAAGAAACATCTTCGTGATGAATTTCTTTAACTATACTGTGCTCTAATGCATGAGAAAATGGACCATGTCCGATATCGTGTAATAAAATAGCCACTAAGGCTGCTCTGCTTTCTTCCTCGGTTATTTTTACATCTTTGCTTTTAAGAACTTGCAAGGCTTCGCTCATTAAGTACATAGCGCCAATAGCATGATGAAAGCGAGTATGTAAAGCTCCAGGATAAACCAAGTTAGTTAAACCAAGCTGTTTAATACGTCGCAAGCGTTGGAAATAAGGATGATTGATCAGAGAATAAATTATTTCGTCATGGATGGTAACAAAACCATAAATGGGATCATTAATTATTTTGCTTTTTATAGAAGGCATTAATTACTAAAAAATCTTAATTAACTACAATAAATTTATCTTTACTACGTATATTGTAAAGATATAAAACAATTTATGGAAAAAAACACAATTCTTTGGGCTGATGATGAAATGGAGTTATTGAAGCCGCACATTTTATTCTTGAATAATAAGGGGTATGATGTAATTACAGCCGTAAGTGGTGATGAGGCCTTAGAAATTGTTAGAGATAATAAAAACATTAATGCAGTTTTGCTAGACGAAAACATGCCCGGTATTTCCGGTTTGGAAACACTAAATAAAATAAAACAAATGCGTGCCGAATTACCGGTAATTATGATTACCAAAAGCGAAGAGGAACACATAATGGATGATGCAATCGGAAGTAAAATTGCCGACTATCTTATTAAACCCGTTAACCCTAATCAGATTATTCTATCGCTGAAAAAAACACTGGATAATAAAAGACTGGTTTCTGAAAAAACCAATACCGAATACCGAAAGGAATTTGGACAAATTGGAATGACATTAAGTGATAATTTAAAATGGACAGAGTGGGTGGATGTATTTAAGAAAATTGTTTATTGGGAGCTGGAAATGGATAAGGCTCAGGATAAAGCCATGTTGGATGTATTAAAAATGCAAAAATCGGATGCCAATACACAATTCTTTAAGTTTATTGAGAAGCATTATATTAATTGGTTGAATGGTAAAGACGCTAATGCGCCAACTATGAGTCATACTTTAATTAAAAATAAATTCATTCCCGAATTAGAAAAAAACGAGAATGTGTTTTTAATTGTAATTGATAATTTACGCTATGATCAATGGAAAATTATTCAGCCAATTTTACAAGATTACTATAAAGTAGAAAACGAAGAATTGTATTTCAGTATTCTTCCAACAGCTACTCAATACGCGCGTAACGCATTATTCAGCGGATTAATGCCAAGTGAAATGGAAAAACGACATCCCGATTGGTGGTTAAATGATGAAGATGAAGGTGGAAAAAATATGCACGAGGAAGAATTTATGCAGGCGCAATTAAAACGTTTGGGAAAAGATGTGAAAATGAGTTACAATAAAGTGACCAACTTTACTGGCGGGAAGAAATTAGCGGAAAACCTTAATAATCTGCTACAAAACAAACTCAATATTATTGTATATAACTTCGTAGATATGTTAAGCCATGCCCGCACAGAAATGGAGGTAATACGTGAATTGGCGGATAACGAACCGGCTTACCGAAGCATAACATTATCTTGGTTTGAGCATTCGCCTTTGCTCGATATGATAAAGCAATTAGCTGCAAAAAAAGTAAAAGTGGTTATTACGACCGATCACGGAACGGTGCATGTGAAGGAACCAACTAAGGTATTAGGAGATAAAAATGTGAATACCAATTTACGTTACAAGCAGGGAAAGGCTTTGGATTATAACCCGAAAGAAGTGTTTGAAATTAAAAACCCGAGCGACGCGTTTTTACCAAAATTACATCCTAGTTCTCGATTTATTTTCGCTAAAGAAGATCGTTTTTTTGCCTACCCGAATAATTTCAATTATTACGTTAATTATTACCGAAACACGTTTCAGCACGGAGGCATTAGTTTAGAAGAAATGATTATTCCTTATATTACTTTAACACCAAGATAAGTAGTGCAAAAGCTTGAAATCGATATTTCCGATGTGAATTGCTTGCAGGAAGCCGCTCAAAAACTTATTGAATTTGCGGGCAATATAAAAGTTTTCACATTTGATGCCCCAATGGGAGCAGGGAAGACTGCTTTAATAAAGCAGATTTGTAAAACATTAGGTTCTTCGGATAATTTTAGTAGTCCAACTTATTCCATTGTTAATGAATACGCGGCACCAAGTACTAAACTATTTCATTTTGATTTGTATCGTGTAAAATCGCCTGAAGAATTACTAGATTTGGGTTTTGAAGAGTACCTCGATAGTGGAAATTACTGTTTTATAGAATGGCCAGAAATAGGAGGACGCTTTTTGCCTCAATCATACGTGAGTATTATCATAGATGTCAATCAAAATAATCGTTACCTTAGAGCGAAAATTTTGAATTAAATGCATCGTTTTATTCAGGTCATTATTTGTCTTTTTGTTTTCACCAATTTGATTTCCCAATCAGACAGCCTTTCAACCAAAACTAAAAAAAGAAAAGGTACTTTTTATTTATCATGGGGTTATACACGAGCCGATTATTCGAGAAGCGACATTCGTTTTGTGGATCGTTCCAATAAATACCATCCGGTTACAGGAATGAATCACAATTATGATTTTACGGTCTATGATGTAAAGGCAACTGACCGTAACGATTTTGATCAAATCACCGATATTCAAAATTTCACGATTCCTCAATACGCCTACCGATTCGGTTATTATTTTAATAATAAAGCAGATATTGGGATTGAAATTAATTTCGATCATACCAAATATATTGCCATCGATGATCAAATGGTGAGAATTAGCGGTGATATTAACGGTGTATGGGTTGATAACGACACTTTATTAAAAAATGTATTGCATTTTGAGCACTCTGACGGCGCCAATTTCTTATTGTTGAATTTTGTAAAACGATGGAAACTTATTAAATCTTCACCCAATTTTACAGGAAGCTGGATCGCAAAAGGAGGTTTAGGATTAGTTATTCCGAAAACAGATATTACATTATTTGGAGAGCGCCTGAATAATAAGTTTAATGTTGCCGGATGGATGGCGGGTATTGAAACCGGAATCCGTGCGGAAATCTATAAGTACACTTTTATTGAATTTGTAGGCAAAGCCAGTTATGCCGACTACATAAATACATTAGTGCTTGGAGAAGGAAATGGAAAAGCTAGCCATCACTTTTTTGTGATACAAGCAACAGCAACTTTAGGATTTCAGTTTCCCTTTTTAAACCTGAAGTAAATGAAAATTAGAATCCTGTTCCGAAGTGATTCATGCTTTCGCGCTTCATCGGATTAACAGTCATTACAGGGATATTACTGATGTCAACAATGTGTTGTGCTTCAGTTCCTCCAAAGAATTCTTTTACGCTCAATTCCTGCTTATTCATAATCATAATTAAGTCCGCTTCAATCTTATTGGCATAATCAACAACTGTTTCAGCTACATGATTACTTGCAATGGACTTGTTGGTACAGGAAATTCCCTTACTCTTAATAAACTGTTTTACCTGATGTGAGTAAGCTAATAGTTGGTTTTCATAAGCAAGATCAGAAGGACTGAAAACAGATAAAACACGAATGGATGCACCGAAGTATTTAGCAAACTGTACAGCAACATCAACTTTTTCGCGTGATTCACGTGATAAATCAAGGGGTAACAAAATATGTTCGCAGCCATCACGGTGTTCGCGACCTCTGATAGTAATAACAGGACAAGGGGCTTTGCGGATTAGTTTAGATGCACTTCCGCCAAAAATATCTTTAAATTTCATGTGGCTCTCTAGTCCCATAATGATTAAGGTAGCTCCAATTTCTTCAGCAACTCGATCGGTTTCATCGTAAATGTCACCTTTAACATTCATAAATTCAATTGGAACTAAGCCACTTTCAGCTTCCGTTTGTTTACACAATTTTGTTAAATCCTCATAACGCTCGTTACCAGGCTTATCATATACGTGTAATAAAACTATTTTGGAATGGGTATATTTAGCAAGATTATAAGATTGCTTTATAGCAAAAATGGACTGTTCTGTAAAATCGATTGGAATTAGAATGATACCTCTTTCTTTAACTTGCATATAATTAGATTTTTAAGTTTCAAAGTTATAAAAAAAGGCTTAAATACGTACTCAAAAATCTTAGAATTTATTTTTTGTAAAAACGTAATAATTTCCGATATTTGCAGCCCAAATTAAAAATTAAACAAAATGGCAGTTAAGATTAGACTACAGAGACATGGTAAAAAGGATGCAGCCTTTTTTCACGTTGTAGTTGCGGATGGTCGTGCACCACGTGACGGAAAATTTATTGAAAAATTAGGCGTTTACAATCCTAATTCAAACCCTGCAACAATCGATATTAATTTCGATAGAACATTAAATTGGTTAATGAACGGTGCTCAGCCAACTGACACTTGTCGTGCCATCCTTTCTTACAAAGGTGTTTTATTAAAGAAACATTTATTGGACGGTGTTAAAAAAGGAGCTTTAACTGAAGCACAAGTTGAACAAAAATTCAACAAATGGTTACAGGATAAAGAAGGTAAAATTAACAGTAAAAAAGATCGTTTAGCTTCTGAAGGTTCTAAAAAAGCTAATGATAAATTAAAGGCTGAAAAAGCTTCAAAAGAAGCAAAAGCAGCTAAGATTGCGGCTAAAAATTCAGCTCCGGCTTCAGAAAACAACGAAGCGGCAGAATCAAGCACAGAACAAGCTTAAAATCATTTCAAATATAAAAAAGCCCCTTTTTGGGGCTTTTTTATTTTATTTTAATAGATTTACCAAATCAAACCTAAACTAATGTCTATCTTAATCGCAGATAGTGGTTCTACAAAAACAGACTGGGTTCTTCTTGAAGGGAAAGAGGTAATCGCTACTTATAAAACAATTGGTTTTAATCCATATTTTCAATCGCCGGAGGAAATTTATGATGAGATTATTCTGAATTTGAGGCCTTTTCTAGGCGATAAATTAAAAGATATATCAGAATTATATTATTATGGTGCCGGTTGCTCTAACGAAATTAATTGTGATATTGTTGAAATTGGAATAAAAACAGCATTAGAAATTAAAAACATTAATATTAGTCACGATTTATTGGCGGCAGCCCGTGCTTTGTGTGGAACTAAACCAGGAATTGCCTGCATTTTAGGTACAGGCAGCAATAGTTGTTTGTACGATGGAAAAAATGTAGCAGAAAATGTGCCTTCAACCGGTTACATGTTTGGTGATAATGGAAGTGGTGCCCACATAGGTAAGACATTTATTCAAGCGTATTTCGATAATTTACTACCTGAAAAAATCAGAATTGCATTCGAAAATGAAGGATATCACCGCGAAGAGATCTTAGATAATGTTTATAAAAAAGGAATGCCAAGTAAATACCTGGCATCGATTAGCAGTTTTGTTTCAAAACACATCAAAGATGCATATGTAAGAAAACTCGTGAAAAACTGCTTTATTAGTTTTTTTCATAAACAAGTTTCAAAATATACCGATTCTAGAAGTTATACGGTTAATTCTGTTGGATCAATTGGTTATTATTACCAAGATATTTTGGCTGAGGTTGCCGATGAAGAAGGGTATAAGGTCGGAAAAGTGATTAAATCACCCATCGACGGATTAATTGAGTTTCATCAATTAAAACAATTAGCAACAAAGAAATTTTAAACCTTAAGTTTCTGACCAACCTGAAGTGCTTTTGTTGGTTTAATGCCATTCTTTTTACAGATAGCTTTTACAGTTGTATGACAACGTTTGGCAATTTTTCCAAGATTATCGCCCGGCTTTACTTTATAAACACGGTAAGTTACACCGTTTTTTGTAGTGTATTTTACAGCACCAACATCATGACGGTGACGATTGTGTAAAGCTCTTAAGTCGTATTTATTTTCAACATCACTTTTTCTTAAAGTAAATTCATATGATTTTAGTTCTCCCTTAGCGTAATCGATAAAATCCTCCGTATCTAAGGCTTGTCCTAAATAGCGCATCTCAAAATGTAAATGTGCTCCGTATGAACGACCTGTATTTCCGCCTAATCCAAGAATTTCTCCTGCTTTAATAGGCTGTCCGGGTTCAACTAAAACTTTGCTTAAATGTGCATATACGGTTTCCAAACCATTGGAATGACGAATAATTACCACATTACCGTATCCACCAACTTTACCACGGGCAATCCTAACCATTCCGTCAAATGCTGAAACTACTGTATCGCCAATTTCCAAATCAATATCGGTTCCGTAATGTGGTCTGTATCTTCTCCATCCGAACTCGCTGGTTATCATTCCTTTAAAAGGCATAGAGAATCGGCCTTCACCCAAATTCGTCAGGCAGATATTTACTGAATCAGACTTAAAACACTCTGCAAAACTGTATGGATGAATGGTAGTAGTATCCCATGTAGAGTATAAATCGTTAGACGGGAAAAGAATTAATGACGTATCCTGGCTCTCTTCTTCGGTTTCCAAGCCAGCGGAATTCACAACAAATCGGGTGGTGTCATCACGTTTAATTTTGGCTTTTTTATCATCCCCTGGCTTATTACGCTCGTCATAAATGCCTTTGGAAGATGCCGAAAAAGCAACTCCCAGCACAATAGCTGCAGAAAGACAAATATGTGTAAAACCCTTCATTTTAAGAATTTTGCAAAGTTTTAATATTTTACGAGAAAACCTAGCGTTAAATAACGTTATTCGTACTAAAGTTATTAACAATTTAAAGACTTCTATTAATTTCTGTTGTCCGATTAATTTTAAAAACCTTACTTTTTAAATATTTCAAACTATTAAGAATTGAGTGTTGATAGCTGTATGGCTAACATTTTCATATGTAATTGTTTATTATTATCTTTACCACTTAGTGAAGTAAGTTAACGAATGAGTGTAAAACACATGTTCTAACGTTTATTTAACCTAAATTAGATTTATTATAATTCTTCAACATATGAAAAGATTTTTCTACTTCTTATTTTTATTATTCTCCTTTAATTGTTTTTTTGCTCAAGCTCCGTTTTGGACCGAGAATTTCGGAACAGGTTGTAATCAATTACAGTCTGTTGCCGGTTTCAATAACGGTAATGGCGCATGGAATCTTTTCTTTTTAACAGCTGCAACTTCTGGCTCTAATGAATTTTATGTAAGTGCCACTGAAAACGGAAATACTGTTGGAACCTGTGGTAGTGGTTGTGGAACGAACAGAACTTTACATTTAGCTAATTCATCAAGCGCTACTGCTTTCGCATGTACAACCGGAGATTGCGGCGCAGCTTATAATGCCGGTGTTGCATCTGACGTTAGAGCTGAGTCTCCAAATATCAGTACAACTGGACAGAATGGAATTATTTTAGGTTTCGATTATATGTTATTTGGACAGGGTGCTACCGATGATGGTTCTGTTTACTTCAGAGTGGGCGCTGGACCATGGACCTTCCTAGCAAATCCTCCTAAAACAGTTTGTGGCAATGCATTATGTACAGCAACAGCAGTTTGTAATGGTTTAAACCAGGGGTTGTGGAGCACCTATACCGTGAATTTACCTGCCGCTTGCAATAACCAACCTGCCATACAAATCGGTTTTCGTTGGGTGAATAATGCCGATAATATTGGTACGGATCCTTCTTTTGCAGTTGATAATGTTAATTTAAAAGTACTCGCTACGTTTACCCCAAATTTCGCTATTACTTCACCTCAATGTCAGGGTTCAACTATCACCACTACTTGCGCAGTTACTCCTGCTACCACTGCTATTACAGGTTATACATGGTCTTCAAATCCAGCCGGTCCAACATTTAGTGCACCTAACGCATCTGTTACGAGTATTACTTATGGTACAGCTGGAACATTTACTATTTCAGTAACTGCCACTGCCGGCGGAACAAATGTTGCAACCGCTACTCAAACTGTGGTTGTAACTGCAACACCTAACATTACTGCCGCAACTAATCCGGCCACTATATGTGTCGGTGGAAGTTCAACCTTAACGGCTGTGGGTGGGACTTCGTATACATGGAATCCAGGAGGCAATACTGGGGCAAGTGTTACGGTAAATCCAATATCAACAACAGTTTATACTGTAATTGGTTCAAATGGTACTTGTACGAATATCGCAACAACTACTGTTAATATTGCACCATCCTTAAATCTGACTGTTACAGCTACATCGCAAACAGTTTGTCCGGGATTAAGTACAACTTTAACGGCTTCAGGTGCTACAAATTACACGTGGTCGCCATCCGCTTCCTTAAGTAGTCCTAACGGTTCACCTGTTACGGCAACGCCAACAGTAAGCACTGTGTACACTGTATTGGGAGCTACCGGAACCTGTACGGGTGTAGCAACTATAAATATCAGTGTTTTACCTTCTTTACCAATTGCCGTTTCTGCTTCCCCATCGTTTACAACTTGTCCGGGTGGTAGTGCAACATTAACTGCAACCGGTGCAGGATCAAGTGGACAATATACTTGGACACCTGGTACTGCGCTAAGTGCAACAACTGGTTCAGCGGTTGTTTCATCACCATCTGTAAATACAGCATATACCATCATCGGTATAGATCCTTTAACAGGATGTACCGGAACAGCTAACGTAAGTATGGTAATTGGTTCTCCTTTATCAGTATCTGTTTCTCCGATTACTGCTACCACTTGCGTTGGAAAAGGAGGCGTAACGTTAAGCGCATTTGGAGCCAGCAGTTATATTTGGTCTCCTTCTGCAAGTTTAAGTAGCGGGTTTGGTCCTGTAGTTGTAGCCACACCAAGTACAACAACAACTTATACCGTATTGGGTTCAACAGGTACTTGTACAGGTCAGGCGGTAACTACCGTTTCGGTTGTATCTCCTCCTACATTAACAGTAGTTCCAACTAATACAACGATTTGTATGGGTAGTTCGTTTACCTATACTGCTTCCGGTGCGGGTACAGGCGGTACTTATACTTGGACGCCGGCATTCACTTTAAGTAATATTACCGGAGCAACAGTTACTGCAAGTCCAACCATTACTACTACATACACAGTGGTAGGTCAAACAGTCTTAGGTTGTACTTCATTACCAAGAGTTCTTACATTAACGGTAGTTCCTATTCCTACAGCTACTGTTTCGTTGCTTACAAATACATTAGGGATTATAACAAATACTATTTGCGGAAATCAAACGGCTACACTTTCAGTGGCAACATCAACACCACCACTTGGAATGTCCTATAGTTATACCTGGACACCAACAACCAATATCATTACTTCGCCTAACTCATCTACGGTTTTCGCTGTTCCAGGAATGTCGGTTTGTACAAACGATTACTTAAGAACGTATAGTTGTACGGTTTCATATGCAACTTTACAAGGATGTAAAAGTACACCTGATACGGTTACCATGCGTGTAATTAACTGTTTCCCTCCTGTGGCTAGCTTTACTACCGCTTCACCAAATGATACGATTTGTACCAAAGGTTGTGTAACATTTTTAAATACTTCTTGCGGTGGAAAACCTCAATCTGTTAAATGGTATTCACCGGGTGGTAACCCTGATACATCCAGTGCTTCAATTGGTGTAATTTGTTACAATGTACCGGGAGATTACACAGTTAGTTTAGCGGTTTCCAACGCATATGGAAAGGATAGTATAGTAAAAACAAAATATATTCATGTGGTTGATACACCAAATACGGTCGGGTTAAAAGATACCTGTATAAGGTTTGGTCAGTCGGTTGAGCTTAAAGGATTCCAGGCATTATACTACACTTGGTCTCCCGGTTCATCATTAAGTTGCACAGCTTGTCCAAACCCTGTTGCCACTCCTTCAGTTACCACCAATTATGTTGTTACCGGTTATAATAGTAAGCGGTGTAAGTATAATGATACCCTCCAGGTCTGTGTGCTCGAAGACTGCGGAGAAATGTTTGTCCCCAATGCCTTTTCGCCAAATGATGACGGGGTCAACGATGTCTTATACGTCAGGGGCAAGTGTCTCGCTAATTTTACCTTCCAGATTTTTAATCGTTGGGGAGAAAAAGTTTTCGAATCAAGTAACATAAACTTCGGATGGGATGGGAAATATAATGATGAGCCGATGAATACTGGGGTATTTGTGTACCGATTGCAGGGAACAACGGTTAATAACGAACAGTTTAATATGAAAGGTAATATTACTTTAATTAGGTAAACTATTATGAAAAAAATAATAAAATCAGGCAGCTTTCTTATCGCGTTATTAGCCTCTAACTTTATTAACGCACAGGATATTCACTTTTCACAGTATACGGAAGCGCCCGTTGTGATTAATCCTGCATTAATAACAACTTCTTACGACACCCGTGTGATTGCTAATTACCGCACACAGTGGGGAAGTGTTGCTAAAGCTTACCAGACGTATGGAATTACATTTGAGCAAGCTATTAAACACTTGAAATTAAAAAAGAATTATATTGGAATCGCACTAAACATCTATAACGATAGAGCAGGAGATGCGAAATTAAATTCATTAATGCCTAATATTGGAATTAATTACATTACCAAATCTTCTAAGTACAGTAAATTATCGGGTGGGGTTCAAATCGGAATGGTATACCGCACGATAGATGTTTCCGGTTTAAAATGGGATGCTCAATATGATGGATACGCTTATAACGCCAGTTTGCCAAATGGCGAACCTTCAACTCCTAGAAGTGCAATAACAAGCATTGATTTAGGCGCAGGTATTAATTACCATTATGCAAAAAGTGAACGTTATATAAGTGCACAAGATGGTGCTAAATGTGATGTTGGTTTCTCTGCATTTCACTACAGTATTCCAAAAAATTCATTCTTCAATAACAGTGAAAGACTTTATACCAAATATATTTTTCATGCTAATTTAGATTACGGTATAAAATCAGCAGGAATTGCATTAGTTCCAAGTGTGATTTATATGAAACAAGGTCCATCTACTGAAACAACTTTAGGTTTTTTATTTAAATACATCATTGAAGACCAAGCAACTTATACCAATTTGAAAAAGGCATCTTCATTGTCATTCGGAGTTTATTACCGTTTACGCGACGCTGTTATTCCTACCTTGTTGTATCAGGTTTCTAAGTTTGCAGTTGGGGTAGCATATGATATAAATGTATCTCAATTAACACCGGCATCTAAATTACAAGGTGGATTAGAAATCACATTACGTTATAATACAAGTCCGGGTTACGGAAGAGCTTTAGGTAATTCGATTAATAAAAATTAAAAGCTAACGGTTTAAAATGACTTTATGTCTAACACTACATTTGCGTTTAAGCAATTTGTAATTCAGCAAGACCGGTGCGCTATGAAAGTGGGCACTGATGCTGTTTTGTTAGGTTCATGGGTTAATCCGCAAGATTCAAAACGAATTTTAGACATTGGTACAGGTACGGGCGTAATTACTTTGATGCTTGCTCAGAAATCTTCTGCAAAAATTACCGCCATCGATATCGATAGTTTAGCAATTGAACAAGCTAGTATTAACTTTAAAGAAAGTAAGTTCGCTCCTCAATTAACCGCGGTAAATATTTCTTTTCAGGAGTTTGTGAAGAATGAAACAGAGAAATTCGATTTAATAGTAACCAATCCGCCATATTTTGTTGATTCATTAAAAAGCAGCGATACTACCCGTTCAAATGCGCGTCATGCCGATTTACTTCCTTATCATGAAATAATCGCTGGCGTAAAAAAAATAATGGCTGAGAAAGGGAAGTTCTGTTTGATTTTGCCTAAAAATGAGGCGGTTCAATTCAGGGAGCTTGCTGAGGAAAAGGGGTTTCATCTATCTAAACTTTTACGAGTAAGAACACGAATGGACAAGGACACTGAAAAGCGACATATTATGCAGTTTGAGTTTCATCCAACCGAGTTCTCAGAGTCAACTTTAGTGATTGAAAAAGATTCGCGTATGTCCTATACGGACGAATATAAAAACCTAACCAAAGATTATTACCTGAATTTTTGAAATTTAGTAATCCGCTCCTTCAGTTTGTGTAACAAACAGTGAAAACAAAAACTTGTTTTAGTTTGTTAACTCTATTAGATTTACATCTTTAATTATCACGAATAGAATTTTACCAGGAAGTTAAAATACAAACACTAAGATTATGAAAAACATTACAGTTATAGGAAGCGGAACAATGGGTAACGGTATCGCTCATACTTTTGCTCAATTTGGTTATTCAGTTAATTTAATTGATGTGAATGAAGCGGCATTACAAAAAGCAATTGCTACAATCACGAAGAACCTTGATCGTCAGGTAGCAAAAGGAAGTATCACAGAATCTGATAAAGCAGCCACTCTAAAAAACATAACTACATTCACCGACTTAAAAGCAGCAGCTGAGAATGCAGACCTGGTAGTAGAAGCGGCAAGTGAAAACGTAGATATTAAACTTAAAATATTTAAGCAATTGGATGAGATTTGTCCTGAAAAAACTATTCTCGCATCTAATACTTCTTCTATTTCTATCACTCAAATTGCAGCTGTTACAAAGCGCGCCGATAAGGTAATTGGAATGCATTTTATGAATCCGGTTCCGGTAATGAAATTAGTGGAAGTTATCAGAGGGTATTCTACAAGCGATGCAGTTTGTAGTTTAATCATGGAAACTTCTAAGAAGTTGAACAAAATTCCGGTTGAGGTAAATGATTACCCTGGATTTGTGGCTAATAAAATATTAATGCCAATGATTAATGAGGCAATCATAACTCTGTTCGAAGGTGAAGCCGGTGTAGAAGAAATTGATACAGTTATGAAATTAGGTATGGCGCATCCGATGGGGCCTTTACAATTAGCAGATTTTATTGGATTAGACGTGTGTTTAAATATTATGCGTGTTCTTCAAAGCGGATTTGGAAATCCAAAATACGCACCATGCCCGCTTTTAGTTAATATGGTTACTGCCGGACATTTAGGCGTAAAATCCGGAAAAGGATTTTATGATTATACCGGAGGTGGAAAAGAATTAGTTCTTGCAGACCGTTTCAAGAAAAAGTAAAAAACAGTTATCACCGTTTATCGTAACATATTGCCAATTGAATTCCCAGCAATTAAGAGTGCAGGTTTGTATTACTTTAATACTCCTTCGGGTTTACGTTACGAAGTAAGATTTGGAAGAAGGCAGGATAACATCCTTCATGCTTCCATTGTGTTTGGTGTGATTAATGATGAATTTGAAGGTGAAGAGTACGTTACCACAAACCGTGGTGAAGTTTTTCAGGTGATGAATACGATTGTGGAAATAGTGAAAGACTTTATCAATCAGCATCCAAAAGTTTGTATCTACGAATTTAACGCGGTTGGCCGGGATGGTGAAAATGAAACCAAAGCTGAAAATGCGCGAATGGTTTTATATAAACGTTTTCTTCCGAAAATATTTGACAAAACCTGGAATTTTAAAATTGACGGTAATTACGCTTTGGTAACCAAAAAAGATTAATCTATTTCTTCTTTAAGAATTACTTTTCTGAGCATATTTAATGCGGCATTGGCTGTCATTTGAATATTGCGTTGACGGTTATCGCCGAATAAAAATTTCTTGGCAATTGTTTTTTCGGGTGATGCAATTGCAACCCATACAGTACCAACCGGTTTTTCCTCCGTGCCTCCTGTTGGCCCTGCTATACCTGAAGTAGCAACAGCAAAGTCGGTATGGAATTTCTTTCGGGCATTATTTGCCATTTGAATAACACACGTTTTGCTGACTGCGCCTTCTGTATTAAAAACAGAATAATCAACTCCTAAGACTTCGTTTTTTATTTGATTTTGATACGGAACAATACTGCCGTTAAAAACATCGGAGCTGCCCGATAGAGATGTGATTAACGAAGCAATAAAACCACCGGTACAACTTTCTGCCAATGATAAGGTTTGTTTGTTTTTGCGCAATAATTCACTTACTATTTTTTCAAGACCAGGAGTTTCTACTCCATATTCTTCATACCCGTAAATGTTTTCTGAAATATATTCTTTTAATTTTTCAATTTCAATTTCAATGTTATGTTTGAGTTCCTCTATGTTGTTTCCGTATGCTGATAAACGTAAACGAACAATGCCCGGTTGAGGTAAATAAGCGAGTTTAATGTTTTTGTTAATTAAGCCATCTTCCCATTTCTCAATTTTCTCTGCTAAAAAGCTTTCACCTAAGCCCTGCGTTAATACCGTTTTATGGTAAATGTGTGGCAGTTTGTTTTCTGAAATTATTTTTGGAAGTATAATTTCACTCATCATGGCTTTCATTTCGTAAGGAACACCTGGCATTGAAATAAAGGTTGTTTGATTATGATTCATCCACATGCCTGGAGCGGTTCCGTTTTTGTTTTCAATTACAATGCAGCCTTTTGGAACTAATGCCTGTTGACGGTTTAATTCGGTAAGCGGTCGGTTACGTTTATCAAAAAATGATTTTACAGTTGCTAAAACCTGCTCGTCAATTTCTAAAATTGTGTTAAAATATTCGGCAAATATTTTTTTTGTAATATCATCTTTTGTGGGTCCTAGTCCTCCTGTAATAAAAACGAAATCGGCACGTTGTTCCGCATCCTCAAAAGCTTTCATAATGGCTGATTTCTCGTCGCTTACAGAGCTCATGTGCACCACCTTAATTCCAATTAAATTCAATTGCTGAGCAATCCAAACGGAATTGGTGTTAGTGATTTGACCGATTAATATCTCATCTCCAATTGTTAAAATTTCGGCGCGCATAATAAAGTTTGGCTTTATATTTGTAATAAAAGTAATAGTATATTTATAACGATTATGAAAAAGATATTAATAATAGCCAATGTGCTTTTTGCAACAGTTGCACTTAACGCACAAACATTAAAAGATGTGTGGAATCAAACAAAAAACACTGCCACATCAACAGCTACAACAGCTGTAAAAGACGCAACCACTGCTGCTGTTTCAGCGGTTACTGGTGGAACTGCAGCGCCTGCTTTAAGTAATGATGAAATTATTAAAGGTTTGCGTGAGGCTTTAACAGTTGGAACGAACAGTTCAACAGCAAGCGCCAGTAAAGCAGATGGGTATTTAAAAAACGTGCGTTTGTTTATTCCTTGGCCTGCTGAGGCAAAAGATATGCGTGATAAATTAGTTAAGTTAGGAATGACTAAACAAGTTACCGAGTTTGAAACCAGTTTAAACAGAGCAGCGGAAGAAGCAGCTAAAAAAGCGGCACCGGTATTTATTAATGCTATTACCAATATGAGTATTTCGGATGGACTTTCCATCTTAAACGGAAATGATACAGCAGCAACCAATTATTTACGTAAATCATCTTATCAGCCATTGTATAATGAGTTTTTGCCGGTGGTAAAGGAAGCTATTGCAAAAGTTAATGTTACCAAGTACTGGAATCCGCTGGTAACCAAATACAATAAACTTCCTGGCGTGAAGAAGCAAAATCCTGATTTAAATGATTATGTAACTAAAAAAGCAGCCAATGGTTTATTTGTATTAATTGCAGATGAAGAAGCAAAAATCAGAAAAGATCCAATGGCAAGGGTTACCGATTTACTGAAAAAGGTATTCGGTTCCAAAAAGTAAATTTTTAATAAATAGTTAATTATATTAGGCAGAACATTTATTGTTCTGCCTTTTTATTTTGATATTTGTTAGGATAATAAACTATGAATTCTACAATAAAAAAGTATCTCCCTTACATTGCTGCCATTGTTGTGTTTGCAATTGTAACCCTAATTTATTTTAAACCATTACTTAGCGGAAAAGAAATTAGTCAGCATGATATTATGCAGGCTAAAGGCATGAGTAAAGAAATAGTGGATTTCCGTGAAAAAGAAAATACGGAGCCGCTTTGGACTAACTCCATGTTTGGTGGTATGCCGGCTTATCAGGTTTCTACTTTATATCCCGGTAATTGGTTAGGTAAATTGGATCAGGCGTTTAAATTGTTTTTACCGCATCCTTCTGGATACATCTTTTTATGTTTTGCCGGATTTTTTATTCTCTTGTTATGTTTAGAAATTGAACCTTTGCTGGCATTGGTAGGCAGTTTGGCTTATGGTTTATCAACTTATTTTATTGTTGCCTTAGGAGCAGGGCACAATTCAAAAATAAACGCATTAGCTTATTTACCTCCTTTAATTGGTGGAGTTATAATGCTCTTTAAAGGTCGCTATTGGTTAGGAACGGGATTAACTGTTTTGTTTATGGCAATGGAATTGAATGCTAATCACGTTCAGATTTCCTATTACGGATTTATGATCATTGGGGCATTAATTGTTTCTTATTTGTATTACGCGGTAAAAGAAAAGCAATTGCCCTCATTTGCAAAATCATTAGGGATTTTTGTAGGGGTGAGTATTGTGGCTGTTTTACCAAATGCAGGAAACCTCATGTGCACCAATGAATATGCAAAATACAGTATTCGTGGTAAAACAGAGCTGACAATGGGACCTGATGGTAAAAGCAACGCTTCTAATGTTACCAGTGGATTAGATAAAGATTATGCTACCCAGTACAGTTATGGAATTGGTGAGACTTTTACTTTTTTAATTCCCGATTTTAAAGGTGGCTCTTCTTTTAGTGCCATTGGCGAAGCCGATAACAGCGCATTAAAGAAAGTAAATCCCGATATGCGTCAGGCCGTAGCAAATAACGGTGCGTATTTTGGCGATCAGCCTGCAGTGGGTGGTCCGGTTTATATTGGAGCAATTGTTATTTTCCTGGCAATACTTGGATTATTTATTATCAAAAACCGATTAAAATGGCCATTGGTAATTGTTACGCTATTGGGTATTGCATTGGCATGGGGGCATAATTTCATGGGATTAACCAATTTCTTTATGGAATATGTTCCGGGTTACAATAAATTCAGAGCAGTTTCCATGACGATGGTGATCGCGGAGTTTTCACTTCCTTTATTAGCGGTTATGGCGTTAAGCGAATTGCTTAAAGCAAAATCGATGGATGAGAAAATTACTTTATCGCTTTTCAAAAAAGAAATTGATTTAAAAAAAGTGTTTTTAATAGCGTTCGGATTAACAGGCGGATTTTGCTTATTAGGTTATGTGGCTCCTGATTTAGTTAATTCATTTCAGTCGCAAGGTGAAGAAGCGCAAATGATTTACCGTTATACAACCCGCGGTGGTTATCCGGAAGATCAGGCACGTCAGTATGTAGCGCAATTGATGCCGCAATTAGAGATAGCGCGTAAAGAAATTTTCAAATCGGATGCCATTCGCTCGTTTGTGTTTATCACATTAGCAGCATCATTCATTTATTTGTTTCTTACAAAACGTATTAAGCGCGAAATGTTATTTGCGGCAATTGGTATTTTCATTGCTATTGATTTATGGACCGTAGATACACGCTACTTGAGTGAAAAAAACTACGTGACCAAAGCTCAGAACCAAGCCGCTTTTGAAAAATCAGCAGCGGATGAGGAAATTTTAAAAGATCCGGATCTGAATTACAGAGTACTTAATTTATCTACCAGTCCGTTTCAGGATGCTGCCACATCTTATTTACACAAATCAATTGGAGGTTACCACGGGGCAAAGCTCAGAAAATATCAGGAGCTGATAGATTTTCATTATCAGCAACAGGTTGAAACGTTTTACGGCGGAATTAACCAAACGCGCGGAAACGATTCATTGTTAAATATTTTATGTTCTAAATTGTATATGTTAAACATGCTGAACACAAAATATATTATCGTTCCGGCAGGAGAAGATGGACGAACAGTTCCATTTAAAAATCCGCAGGCAAATGGTAACGCCTGGTTTGTGAAGTCGCTAAACTTCGCCGAGAATGCCGATAAAGAAATTGTTGCTTTGGGTGGATTGGATAATAAAAATGCTGCGGTTATGCAGTCGAAGTATAAAGCTGAGGTGTCCGCTGAAGCAAATTACAGTGGGGAAGGCAGGATTAAGTTAACATCCTATAAAGCCAATCATTTGGTGTATGAGAGTGAGAGCAGCGCTAAGCAGTTTGCGGTGTTTTCAGAGATTTATTATCCAAAAGGGTGGAATGCGTATATTGACGGAGCAATCGTTCCGCATGCGGCTGTTAATTATGTTTTAAGAGGAATGTCTGTTCCTGCAGGAAAACATAAAATAGAATTTAAATTTGAGCCTGAAACGTATAAAACAGGAAATTCAATTGCTATGGCAGGTTCCGTATTGGTGTTGTTAACAATTGGGTTGAGTGCATTTATGGAATTCAAAAGGAACAAAACTGCAGCTTAATCAT
>JBBAKL010000021.1:0-46041 GCA_040403535.1 Bacteroidia bacterium | reverse complement strand
TTACTACAATGCCGTTAATCATTTTGAAGAACATGGTATTGAGGTTAAGAATCCTAAGGTAAACTTAAAACAAATGGTTGAACGTAAACGCGGTGTTGTGAAAATGACCTGCGATGGCATCAACTTTTTGATGAAGAAAAATAAAATTACTGTTTATACAGGTCACGGTTCATATGTGAGCAAAAATATTATTGAGATTGCTAAGGCGGATGGAACGAAGGAGCAAATTGAAACTTCAAAATCAATAATTGCTACCGGTTCAAAACCATCTTCTTTACCATTTATTAAAATTGATAAAGAGCGTGTGATTACTTCTACCGAAGCGTTAGAATTAAAGGAAGTGCCTAAGCACTTAATCGTAATTGGCGGAGGAGTAATTGGATTAGAACTTGGAAGCGTTTATGCACGTTTAGGTTCTAAGGTGAGTGTAGTTGAGTTTATGGATCGCTTGATTCCGGGAATGGATGCTGCTTTGGGTAAAGAACTACAGCGCGTATTAAAGAAAAACCTTGGCTTCGAATTTTACATGAAGCATAAAGTTACCGGCGTTACTGAAAAGGGTAATGAGGTAACCGTTAGTGCCGATAATGATAAAGGCGCGAGCGTTGAATTGAAAGGAGATTATGTATTAGTATCTGTTGGTCGTCGTCCGTATACCGACAACCTGGGCTTAGATAAAGCGGGTGTTAAATTAGATGAACGTGGACGTGTAAATGTTGATGATCACTTACGAACTAACGTAGAAGGAATTTACGCTATTGGTGATGTAGTTCGTGGTGCCATGCTTGCGCATAAAGCTGAAGAAGAAGGTGTGTTTGTAGCTGAATTAATGGCCGGACAAAAACCTCACATGAATTATAATTTAATCCCGGGTGTTGTTTATACATGGCCTGAAGTTGCTGCGGTTGGATACACCGAAGAGCAATTAAAAGAGCAAGGAAAAAAATATAAAGTGGGTAATTTCCCATTCAAAGCCAGTGGCCGTGCACGTGCCAGCATGGATACCGATGGATTTATTAAAGTATTAAGCGATGAAGCTACCGACGAAATTTTAGGTGTTCATATGATTGGTCCGCGTACTGCTGATATGATTATGGAAGCGGTTGTTGCTATGGAATACCGAGCAAGTGCCGAAGACATCGCCCGTATTTGCCACGCGCACCCAACCTTTACCGAAAGCTTTAAAGAGGCTTGCTTAGACGCAACGGCTAAGCGCGCTTTACATATTTAATCTTGCCCTCCTCTCCGTATGGGAGAGGGTTAGGACTGAGAGTTTTAGTAGCTTTTAGCCGCTTTTCCCTCATAATTAACTTAATTTCACTCAATAAGCTCGAATCATTAGCTTATCTTGTCTATATTTAAGCTAATAAATCAATCACATGAAATCTATTTTCTTAACAACCATATTTGCTTTTGCGGCATTTGGTGCTTTTTCTCAAAAAATGGCGTCACAACTTCAGTCAAAAAACTGGTATGTTGTTGGTAATTTAAACGGAACATCAGCTTTAAAATTAACGCCTACTCAACCAAAAGGTAATGCCGACTGGCAAGCTAAATTTTCTACAACAGGAAGCTTACATAATTGCAATACCTTAAAAACAAACGTTATTGATCCAACCGGCATGGAAGTTAAGGCCGGAACTTTTTATTGTGATTCTATTACCAATTTATATAAAATCAAAAGCGATGTGATTCAGATTACATCCGGCGACAAAAATAATTATTACCGCATCACCGCATTACCCAACAGCGAAGGTATAGAGTTGATCCCTGCGAAAGCAGACGACTTTAAGTAATTCAAAAGACCTGTCAGTTAACCGGGATGATTTTTTCCAGAAGCATATTCTTCTTAAAAATCATCCCGTTTTTTATTTTCATCCAATTTAACTTATCTGCACAAAAGGTTATTACCGACGATTTAACTAAAGGAAAGTGGTACGTTGAGGGCGATTTAAAAGACAGTATTGTTAAACTGAATCGTAAGCGAAATGTAAATTTTACCTTCAGGCAATATGTTTTTGTGCCAGGAACTGTTTTGCAGCGATGCGATTCGGTTTATCAGTCAGCCTTTGATATAAACGGTAACGAAACCATGCTCAATAAATTAGATTGCAACTCGCCTGCAACCTACGGCGTTAAAAATTTAATGTTAATGGTTTCAACCGGCAGTAATACCTATTATTTTATCATCGAACCAAAAAAAGGCGGAGGAGCCTATACTCTAAAACGATCTAAGGCGGAGTTCTATAATCAGCAGTAAATTTTGTAACTTTGTAGCATGGCTAAATCAGGACCAATAGTTTGTTCTTTTTGTAATCGTGACAAAAAAGACGTGAAGATTTTAATTGCCGGAATCAGCGGGCATATTTGCGACAGTTGCATTTCCCAGGCATTTAAAATGATTAGTGAAGAAGGTAACGCGGAAGGTAAACAAAAAGTACAGCAAGCTTTAAATCTTTTAAAACCAAATGCGATAAAAGCATATTTGGATGAATATGTGATCGGACAAGATGAGGCGAAGAAAGTATTAAGTGTTGCGGTTTACAATCACTTTAAACGCGTGTCGCATGCCGGAAATGATAAGGAAGAAATTGAGATTGAAAAATCAAATGTTATTTTAGTTGGAGAAACCGGAACCGGAAAAACTTTATTGGCACGCAGCATCGCTAAATTATTAAATGTTCCATTTTGTATCGCCGATGCAACCGTGTTAACAGAAGCCGGTTATGTGGGTGAGGATGTGGAAAGTATTTTAACCCGATTATTACAGGCTGCCGATTACGACACAGCTGCAGCTGAAAGAGGAATTGTTTTTATTGATGAAATAGATAAAATTGCTCGTAAGAGTGATAATCCGTCAATAACCCGTGATGTAAGTGGCGAAGGTGTGCAACAAGCCATGTTGAAATTATTGGAAGGATCAACGGTGAATGTTCCGCCACAAGGCGGAAGAAAACATCCGGATGCCAAAATGATTCAGGTTAACACAAAAAATATTTTATTTATTTGCGGAGGAGCTTTTGATGGTATCGAGAAAAAAATTGCCAGTCGTTTAAATACACAGGCTGTTGGTTATTCTGCCTCGGTTTCCGGCGATGAAGTAGACCGAAGCAATTTGTTACAATACATTTCTCCTCAGGATTTAAAATCATTTGGTTTAATTCCGGAATTAATTGGTCGTTTGCCAATATTGACTTATTTACAGCCTTTAGATAAATCTGCCTTACGCAGAATATTAACGGAACCTAAAAATGCTTTAATAAAGCAATACAAACACTTATTTAAGATGGAAGGAATTAAGTTGGAGTTAGAGGATGAAGTTTTAAATTTAATTGTAGATAAAGCATTAGAGTTTAAATTAGGTGCGCGCGGCTTACGCGGAATATGCGAAGCCATTATGCTTGATTTAATGTACGAATTGCCAAGTAACGATAAGGCGCCTAAATCATATACTATCACATTGGATTATGCGATGGATAAATTAAAAAACGCGCGATTAAGTCATTTGAAAGCCGCTTAATTGCTAAGTAATTTTAAAAGGAGAGTTCGCGTATAGCGAACTCTTTTTATTTTGTGCTTATTTGTGTAAATTCACTTGCATTATGTTGTAACACTTAATTTATTTCTTATGAATTTTGATAAATATACTTTCACTGTAACCGATCGTTTTATCCGTTACGCAAAAATCGATACACAGTCCGATCCATTATCGTCAACTTGTCCAAGTACTGAAAAGCAAAAAAACTTAAGTCGCTTACTAGTTGACGAATTAAAAGTAATGGGTATTACCGACGCAGAACTCGATGAACACGGTTATGTATACGCAACTATTCCTGCCAATACAAACAAGAATGTCCCTGTATTGTGTTTTTGTTCGCATGTAGATACATCGCCGGATTGCAGCGGAACTAATGTTAATCCGGTAATTCATAAAAACTATCAGGGTGGTGATATTGTATTACCAAACGATAAAACACAGGTAATAAAATTCTCTGAGCATGTGGCCTTAGCAGGACAAATAGGTAATGATATTATTACTACAGACGGAACAACATTATTAGGCGCTGATAATAAAGCCGGGGTTGCTGAAATTATGGATGCCGCACATTATTTAATGTCGCATCCCGAAGTTAAGCATGGCAAAATCAGAATTTTGTTTACCCCTGATGAAGAAATTGGAAGAGGTACCGATAAAGCCGATATGAAAAAATTAGGAGCTGAATTCGGTTATACCATGGATGGCGAAACTATCGGGCATATCGAGAATGAAACCTTCAGTGCAGATGCGGTATCTGTGATCATTAAAGGATTTCCAACGCATCCGGGTTTTGCAAAAGACAAAATGCAGCATGCAATTAAACTGGCAGCTGAAATCGTAAACAACATTCCAAAAAACAAAACACCAGAAACTACTGAAAAGAAAGAGCCATTTATACATCCTACTTCTATTAACGGAGGTTTAGAACAAGTAGAAATTAAATTCATCATTCGTGCGTTTGACACACCAACACTAAAAGCGCTGGAAGAGGAGTTAAAAGATATCACAGCGAAAGTAGTTTCCCAATACAATAAATGTTCGTTCGATTTTGTTGTTACCGAACAATACCGTAACATGGGCGAGGTGTTGGCTAAATGCCCGCATGTAGTGGATTATGCGATTGAAGCGATTCGCAGAACAGGTGTTACACCGGTATTGTCCAGTATCAGAGGGGGTACAGATGGTTCACGTTTTTCATTTATGGGAATGCCTTGTCCGAATATTTATGCAGGTGAACACGCTTTTCACAGTAAACAGGAATGGGCGAGCGTGCAGGATATGCAAAAGGCTGTTGAGACCATTGTTCATTTGGTTAATATTTGGGAAGAGAAATCATAATATTGATTCCGGAAAAAGTAGAAACACTATAGATTGATTCTCGCATCTCGAATTTGCCCTACGTGGTATTAGTTAAAACGTTTGATCAGCTACACACCCATAATTCAAGAAATAAATTCTGATTTATTTTCCAATAAGAAAATAGATGTTTCTGTTTTACGGTTAGATTTAATTCATCCGGAGATCAGTGGTAACAAATGGTTTAAATTAAAATATAACTTAGAAGAAGCTAAACGATTAGGTAAACACACCATCGTCACATTTGGAGGTGCATTTAGCAACCATATTCATGCCACGGCTGTAGCCTGTAAACAAGAAGGTATTAAGTGTGTTGGTGTAATTAGAGGAGAAAAAGAATCAGTAATTAATGCCACGTTGAAAGATGCGCTCGCTAACGGAATGCAGCTACATTTTGTTACCCGCGAAGAATACCTACGTAAAAACGAAGCGTTATTTATTGAATATCTGAAAACTATTTTTGGTGAATTTTATTTGGTTCCTGAAGGCGGCGATAATGAATTGGGAGCAAAAGGCTGCGAAGACATTTTACCAAAAGAAAATAATTTCGATAATGTGTTTTGTGCTTGTGGTACAGGAACTACCTTCAAAGGAATCTTAAAGTCATTGAAGCCAAACCAGCAAATTGTTGGTATTAGTGTATTAAAGGGGGAAGGAGAATTGACAAAAAAATTTCCGCAGATAAATTCTGATTACCATTTTGGGGGTTATGCCAAACACACGCAGGAATTACTTGATTTTAAAAGCAACTTCGAAAAGCAAACTCAAATACCTTTGGATTATGTATACACTGCAAAATTGTTTTTTGCCGTTAATGATCTGATTCAAAAAAACAAATTACCGGAAGGTGCTAAAGTGTTAATTGTTCACAGTGGCGGATTACAAGGGAACAGAGGCTACGAAAAACGCTATGCTCTGAACGCTAATCGGAATGTGAATGAGCCCCATGGGTAAGATTGATTAGGGTTAATTCCGCCACCACCGGGAGCTGCTAAAATTCTGGCAAAACCAAAACCAAAAGCTAATGTACTCGCAAAACGACCGTTAGATCCGGCTAATAAAAATCCATTTTGAATTTGAATCGTGTAAGCTGTAATGTTTCCAAGATTAGCGTCGGTACCATATCGGAAGCGAGGCCCTACAAAAAATTTACTATAACCTTTCGAATGAAAATAATAGTTTACATCAACACCGGTAACGTAACCTAAGTTGCGGTTTACTTTGGGTGCATTGGCGGAAGTGTCGGTTGTGTTTCCACTAAATAAAGCTTGTGGATCAAATGATAAACTCACCGGCACAGCAATACCTAATTGTTTTTCTAAAAACAAACGTTCATACGATAAGGTTAATCTTCCGAACAGTAAATCCGGTATTTGAATTCCTATAATGTTATCTGAAAAATCTTTTTCTCTTTCACGGGCGTCCATCGATTTATCCTTTTTCTTATCTTGCACGGCAGGGGTTGGTTGGTCGTTACCGAAAATGTAAACAGAACCGCTTTTAAATTCGGCCATTAAAACAGAGCTTTTAGGAACGGTGATCATCTTTTCGGCATTAGAACTGTCTTTATATGTAACCGTATTTGGGTTAATGGCAACAATTTTACAGTCGAGCTTTTTACCGTCTTTAAAAACCATTTTGTCCTGCGCTGTAATTGCATTAACAGCGAGAATAAACAACAGGATTATGTAGTTTTTAACTTTCATTTAAAAACGGTAACCAAAACAAATACCTAAATACATTTTTGGGAGTGAGGACGAGTTTCCTCCGCTTGATAATTTATTCTTTAATTCTGAATCGGAAGTAAATTGTCCGATACCAAGAAATGCCTTGTAAGTAAAGGATGGAGTAACCCGTACCTGAAATCCGTTTAAAAACATGGTGGATAACTGATAGCCCAATGATTTTTCAATGCTGATAGATACAGGAAACCCGTTTGCATCAACATTTGTAATTTCCTTATCGTAGGAATAACTTAAATATTTCACCATGATGCCCATAAAATACTGGGCTTTGCGTTTGTTGGAAGGGAAGAAATTCAATCCAATTCCTAAGTCATAATTTTTTTTGGAGTTTTCCTGTTCTTTCAGATATAAATTTAACCCCGTGGTTTTTTCGTTAAAGTTGTATCCGCCCAAAGCCATCACTGAAAGATGACTGTTTGCGAATTCACGCTCATACATAAATGTGATATCCGCATTCATTAATGCGAGGCCGTTAATAAAAACGGAATTTTTGTTCATGTAGTAAATATCAAGAGGAGTTTCTTTTTTTTCTTCTCTTTGTCCGTCAGATGGTGTTGAAGATTTTGGAGTAACGCTAACAGGATTTTTATTAATCACATCAATTTGCCCGTTTTTATATTCGATAAATAAAACATCACGTTGCGAAATCACATAGGTGGGACCTTCCTGATTATTAAAATTTTTGTATTTGATTTCGGTTGTGGTAATTTCTTTTACCGCTGCTTCAAACTTCATGCCGTTATTCAGGTAAATTAAATCCTGGGCGTTAACAACAGAGCTGATAAAGATAAATACGGATATAGCGATTATGTGCTTGACTTTAAGCAATGTTTAAATTTACTTAAAATATGTCTATAAAAAAAGCCGTTTTATATAAACGGCTTTTTATAACTTATAGTGTGTAATATTTAACTTTTAATTGGCTTTATACACCATTACATTAAATACATAGGGGTTAATTCTTTTAATTTGTTCGTTGCGTTTTACGTTTTTTAATACGTTTTTCTTGCCCGGTAATTTCAGGTCTTCATTGTTGAATTCCTTAATGGTATTAATAATTTCGTTGGATTTAATTGCAAATCCTGTAGCTTCTGCCGTGGTAATTTTTCCTCTAACTAATCCGATCACATTTCCTTGTTCGTCAAGAAGAGGTCCACCGCTGTTACCCGGGTTTACAGGAATAGAAATCTGATACATAGTAGTGTCGCCATGGAAACCGCTAAGTGAGCTTAGTGAACCTTCGCCATATACAACATCTTTACGAGGATATCCAAGTGTATAAACTTTTTCACCTAAATCAACATTACGGTTAGAGAATACAAAAGGAACAGACCATCTCTTGTACGTCGCCTCATTATCAATTTTTAAAACAGCAATATCGATGGATGGGTCGCTGAACACGATTTTTGTTGGCGTGCGTGTTAGTGAACTATTTTCAATAAAAATAGAATCAGCATCCTTAATCATGTGCAAGCTGGTAATTAAATACCCGTTATTGTTAATGGCAAAACCAGTTCCTTCAAAGTTTGCAGGCGCGTATTTTGGTTTCTCCGCGGCCTTTACCATTACTTCAACGATATTGTCTTGAGTGTATTTTAACTCACTAACTTCGCGGCGTAAATCAGTAATTTCGTTATTCTGTTTAGTAAGTAAATATCCTCCGGTACTTAAAAGAGCAAGGGTGGTTAATACAGCAACTAATCCTACACCGGCCGCAATGGCTACATTTTTACCTAGTTTGTGATAGAACTTTTCCTGTTTAATTGGTAAAATTTTTGGTTCATTACCTAATTGTTGTTGATGTATCGATTTAAGTGCTTTTCTCAATTCAGCTCTTTCTTCCTGTTTAGTAAGTGTTTCAAAAAACAATTTATGTTCGTTAAATGCTTTTTCAAAAACATCATCAAATTGTAATCTGTTTTCAAACTCCAGCTTTTCAGCAGCGTTTAACTTGCCAAACAAGTAATCATCAAATAAATCTGTATTCCTCATGTCTCTACTTCTCTTATTTATCAAAAAAACTTTTCTTTAATCGCTGTAGGCATTTATACTTTTGCGTTTTAGCGTTATCGGCATTGGTGTAACCAAACTTGTCCGATATTTCATCCATGCTTAAACGATGTATATAAAAATCCTTAATAATAGTTTTGCAAGGTTCTCCCAATTCTTCCAAACTAGAAGCCATTTTAAGCAGGTCCTCTTCTTTTTGCAAGTGATCGCTTATCTCCTCCGACACATCCACCATTTCTTCATCATCGTTTGTGAGTTTGGTTAAGTGCCCGTGATTTCTCAGTTGCTTTAACCACAAACGTTTTGCAATGGAATAGATATAGGTTTGTAACTGGCAGTTTAATTCAAAACCCGGCTTTTGTACATTTTCAAATAAAACAATAATGGTTTCCTGATAAATGTCTTGAGCCGCTTCGCTACCTCCGCTATTATTAACAACAATTTTAAGAACGATATTATAGTACTTTTTATATAAGGCTTTTAAAGCTCCTTCATTTCCGGTTCGCAAACCTTCAATAAATTCCAAATCGGTGTACTCAGCTTTTTTGCCAGACATAAATGCCTCTGTTTATTAATTCTTGTTCAGGCTAAAGGTAACCCAAAATAATGGTAGAAAAGGAAGAAATTTCTTTTCGGAAAAACCGTAAGCCGGTTTAATTTAAAAACATCCAGTTTTATTGCATTGAAAATCAGTTATATATAAAATAAATGAAAATTCTTCAAGATTCTTTGGGTTACCAAAACGCCGTTTTGGTATAAATAGTCAAACATTACAAAAATTAAAATTCAAAACATGAAAAAAGTATTTTCAATTATCGCTGTAGCATTAGTTGCTACTATGGTTGCTTGTGGTCCATCTGCAGAAGAAAAAGCTAAAGCTGAAGAAGCTGCTAAAGCTACTGCTGATTCTATCGCTAAAGCTTTAGAAGCAAGCTTAAACACTGCAGTTGAAGCTGCTGCTGCTACTACTGATTCAGCTGCTGCTGCTACAACTGAAGCTGCTCCAGCCGCAGAACCTGCAAAAGAAGAAGCTCACCACTAAGAATTTGTGTTTAGTTAGTTAGCTGAAAGGCCCTGTCGTTTTAGATAGGGCCTTTCTATTTTCACTTGTCATCTGTTTTTATATCCTATATTTTATTAATTTTATCCTGTAAATTAATTTTCTTATGAAAAAGTCATTCAGTTTAGTATTTTTTGTTTCCATTATTGTTATTTCTTGCGGACCGGCAGCAGAAGACCGCGTTCAAATGGACCGATTAGCTAAACGAATGTCCGATTCACTTGCCTTATTAGTGGATAGCGGTATTAACGATCCGCTTAAATACATTAATTTTCAGCAAGCCCCTGCGCAACCGGCTCCTGCCGATACAGCTGCTGCGTCAACTAAATAATATTTTATTCTTTTTTATGGCAGGTATTTAGTAATAAGTACCTAACTTTATATTCCTAAATTTTCAAGTATGAGTAATACAGTTGAAAAGGTAATGGATGCATTGCGCTATGTGGATGATCCGGACCTTAAAAAAGATATAGTAACTCTCGGAATGGTGAAAGATGTAGTGGTTAATGGTAAAGATATTTCGTTTACCGTAGTTCTTACTACGCCCGCTTGCCCGATGAAAGATATGATTCACAACGCCTGCATGAATGCTGTTTTGCATTATGTTGATAAAGAAGCGAATGTAAAAATTAACATGACCGCTCAGGTGACTACCAAAAAAGGCAAAGACGAAACAACGTTGCGTGATGTTAAAAACATCATCGCTGTTGCTTCCGGTAAAGGTGGGGTAGGGAAGTCGACCGTTGCCGCTAATTTAGCAGTAGGATTGGCGCGTCAGGGAGCAAAAGTAGGCCTGGTAGATGCCGATATTTACGGTCCATCTCAACCCATTATGTTTGGTGTTGAAAACGATATGCCTGGTTCAGCGCAGTTTGAGGGCATGTCTAAAATGAAACCGGTTGAAAGTTTTGGAGTTAAATTAAATTCGGTTGGTTTTATGGCCGGACCTAATCAGGCAATCGCTTTGCGTGGACCAATGGCTTCTAAAGCTTTGTCGCAATTATTTTATGATACCGCCTGGGGAGAATTAGATTATTTAATTGTGGATTTACCTCCGGGAACCGGTGATATTCAAATTACATTATGCAGTCAGGTGCCATTAACAGGTGCTGTGGTGGTATGTACGCCTCAGGAAGTAGCTATTGCTGATGCCCGTAAAGGAATTGCTTTGTTTAACCTGCCTGCCATTAACGTTCCGGTATTAGGACTGGTGGAAAACATGGCATGGTTTACTCCCGAAGAATTACCAAATAACAAATATTACATTTTCGGAAAAGATGGTGTTAAAAAACTTTCTGAGAAATTAAATATTCCTTTGCTGGCACAAATTCCGTTGGTACAAAGTATACGTGAAGCATCTGATAGCGGAAAACCGGCTGTTATGGATGTTAACAGTAAAACATCGGAAACAATGATTGAACTGGCACAAAATGTAGCGCAACAAGTAGCGATTAAAAACGCGAGTGCTCAAATCGCATCCGCTATTCATTAATTAAGAATTAACTATCTTTGATAATTATTATGCACGCCTTACAACAGAGAGTAGAAGAAGCATTAAACACCATCCGTCCTTATTTAGAGGCTGACGGAGGTAATGTAGAGATTGTAGAAATTACATCCGATAATATTGTAAAAGTTGAGTTAATTGGAGCCTGCAAAACCTGTAACATGAGTCATATGACCATGAAAGCAGGTATAGAAGAAACTATCAGAAAATCGGTGCCTGAAATAAAAGGTATTGAATCGATTTCATTATAAATAAATCAGATTATTGTAAGCGTATATGAAGTTAGTCGACAAGATTTCGCAAAGCAAAAAAACACTTTTTTCTATTGAAATATTGCCACCTTTAAAAGGTAAAAGTATTCAAAGTATTTATGATGGGATTGATCCGTTAATGGAATTTAATCCCGCATTTGTGGATGTAACGTATCACCGTGAAGAATATATCTACAAAAAACGCGATGGTGGTTATTTAGAAAAGGTAAGCATTCGTAAGCGCCCGGGTACTGTTGGTATTTGCGCGGCCATTATGAATAAATACAATACGGAAGCTGTACCTCACATTATTTGTGGAGGCTTTACCCGCGAAGAAACTGAAAATGCTTTAATTGATTTACAGTTCTTGGGTATCGATAACGTTTTAGCTTTACGTGGCGACAGTATTAAAACCGAACCTAATTTTGTGCCGGAGCCGGGCGGACATGGTTATGCTTTAGATCTTGTAAAGCAAATTAAGGATATGAATGAAGGGAAATACCTTGATGAAGAAATGAAAGACGCAGCTCCAACCAATTTTTGCATTGGTGTGGCTGGTTACCCTGAAAAACATTTTGAAGCAGCGAATATGAGTAGCGATTTGAAATGGTTAAAAGCCAAAGTAGATGCTGGTGCCGAGTATATTGTAACGCAAATGTTTTACGATAATCAGAAATATTTTGAGTTTGTGGATTTGTGCCGTAAAAACAACATAAATGTTCCGATTATTCCCGGATTAAAAATACTTACCAGCAAAGGGCAGATTAAAGCCCTCCCTAAAATATTCAAAATTGATATCCCTAATGATTTTTACGAGATTCTTGAAAAGTGCAAGGATGATGCCGAGGTGAAGAGAGCAGGAATTGAATGGTGTATCGCACAATGCAAAGAATTGGTTAAAGCTAACGTGCCTTGTTTGCATTTTTACACCATGGGTACCAGCGAAACTACCCGTAAAGTAGCAAAGGAGATTTTTTAATCACCCGTTACAAACATTACTCTGTTGATTTTTAAAGACGGCTGCTTTAAAACCAAGCAACGTGCGCGGTAAATTCGTATAAAAATTATACTGTGTCAGATACGTTAGCAAAACGCCGTGTTAAAACTTCTTCACTTACTGTAGTGGTAAGTCTTGCCTTGGTTTTATTTATGCTGGGCTTATTAGGTTTAGTGGTTTTAAATGCCCGCAAATTATCTAAACACATTAAAGAAAACATTGGTTTTCAGGTAATTTTAAAAGATACAGCTACAGCGGCTCAGATTGACGCCCTTCAGCAAGAAATTACCGCCGCTCCTTTTGCAAAAAGCATCAACCACATCACTAAAGAACAAGCTGCCGAAAAACTGAAAGCGGATTTAGGAGAAGATTTTATTTCGTTTTTAGGATATAACCCTTTGCTTTCTTCACTTGATGTAAAACTCAACGAAGAATTTGCCCATACCGATTCATTAATAGGCATTGAAAAAAATCTTCTGCAAAAATCCTACGTGAAAGAAGTTGTTTATCATAAAGACATGATTAAACAAGTGAACGAAAACGCGAAAGTAGTAGGCTTGTACATTTTAATTTTCAGCGGACTATTGATGATTGTTGCAATTGCCTTAATCAATAACACCATTCGTTTATCCATTTACTCGCAGCGTTTTTTAATACGCACCATGTATTTAGTTGGCGCAACACGTGTATTCATCAGCAAGCCGTTTATTTTTAAAGGTATTCGTCAGGGAGTAATTGCCGGTATTTTGGCAGGCGCACTATTGGCAGGTTTTTTAGTGATGAGTACCAATTACATTCCGGATTTATTGCAATTGCAGGATGAAAACATGCTGGCCATTTTGTTTGGCGGTATTGTTTTACTAGGAATTTTCATTTCCGGCATCAGCGCCATGTTCTCAGTGATGCGCTACCTGCGTCTTAAAACAAGTGATTTGTACTTTTAGTATTTTCTCCTCGCCGTAAACCAATTATTTTTTAATTCAGGACGATTGTATACCATCGGTAAATTAGTGGTAAAATCAATTAATTCGCAGCCTGCATTTTCTAGTATGGCTTGTCCGGCTGCGGTGTCCCATTCCATAGTCGGACCAAAACGCGGATATTCATTGGCCAATCCTTCTGCTACCCAACACATTTTTATACTGCTGCCGGTATTTACTATGTTCACTTCGCCATGTTGCAGCTTCTTCTCTTCAATATACGCGTAGGTTTCTTTGCTTAAATGCGAACGGCTCGCAACAAGCGTATACACTTCCGGGTAATTTTGTATCGGTAATTGTCGTGCGTGCTTCAGCAAGGCCTCAAACGGTAGTTTATTTACACCCTCCATTATCGCCATAAAATCGTGGCGGTTAATTTTAAAGGTGCCCAATCCTTTTGCCGCGAAATACAAATCATGAAACACCGGTGAATAGATCACACCCAATAACGGTTTTTTATTTTCAATCAAGGCAATGTTAACGGTAAACTCACCGTTGCGCTTTACAAATTCTTTGGTGCCGTCTAAGGGGTCAACAATCCAAAGCAGTTCAAGTGATTTTCTGTTTTCGTATATAAAATGTTCCCCTTCTTCCGATAACACTACAATGCCGGTTTCTTTTAACAGTTCTTCAATTTTTTCACTTGCTTTCCTGTCGGCTAAGGTTACGGGTGTTGCGTCTTCCTTGTACTCTACCTCAAAGGCGGTGTTATACACATTCAGAATTTCTTTTCCTGACTCAAATGATGCAAGGATGGCCTGATGTAATAAACTATTTAAATAATGCGCTTCCGTAATTAGTTTTGTTTGTGCTGTAATTTCATATTCGCATTCCACATCATATAAATTCCGATGAGCACAAACGGAATACTTAAAATTTGTCCCATGTTTAATGCCATGCTGTTTTCAAACAACTCCTGATTTTCTTTGAAGAATTCATCAATAAATCGTTCGGTAAATAATACCACGCAGAAAAATCCAAACATAAATCCGGGACCAAAATTATTGCGTTTGTTTTTCCAGAGGTAATACATAACAACAAACAACACAACACAGAACAGACCTTCGTATAATTGTGCGGGATGTCGCGGTACATTATCTACGCTTTCAAAAATAAACGCCCACGGAACATCGGTTGGTTTACCAATAATCTCCGAGTTCATCAAATTACCAAAACGAATTAAGGCGCCTGCCAATGGTACCACTACTACAATTTTATCAAACACCCACAACCAGCTTTCTTTGGTTTTGCGAGTGTATAAATACATACCGGTTAATATTCCAATGGCGCCGCCATGACTGGCTAATCCACCCTCGTAAACTTTTAAGATATCCAATGGATGCGCCAGGTAATAAGCCGGGTCGTAAAAAAAACAATGACCTAATCGCGCGCCTAAGACCGTGCCGATAATGATGTAAAGTGTCAGTAAATCCAGGTCTTTTTCAGTACGGCCTTCTGTTTTGTAAATGCGGTTCATTACAAAATGACTGCCAATAAAGGCCAGCGCCCACATTAATCCGTACCATCTTACAGGCCAGTCGATACCCGGAATGGTAAAAATTTCGGGACTCGGATTCCAATTGATAAATAATAATTGCATCAAAGCAAAGTTAATATAATTTATTTCACAAAAGACGTAATAGCGAGTGCTAATAATTTTAATTTTGTAAGCATATGATTAATGCTGCCATATTTGCTTCCGGCTCGGGAACCAATGCCGAAAATTTATTTAAATATTTTGCTAACGACACTCGAATAAAATTCAAACTGGTTTTTACGAATAACGAAAATGCCGGGGTGATTGCGCGTGCCGAAAAGTACCGGAAAAATGTTCAGATGATCAGCAAAGATTCGTTGAATAATTATTCGGAGCAGCTCATTGATTTTTTAAAAACCGAAAAGATTGACTTAATTATTCTGGCCGGATTTTTATTGAAAATTCCGGAGTCGTTTATTAAGGCTTTTCCCAATAAAATTATTAACATTCATCCATCCCTGTTGCCAAAATTCGGAGGAAAAGGAATGTATGGTATGCATGTTCACAATGCGGTTATCGCTAATAAAGAAACAGAAAGCGGAATTACCATTCATTTTGTAAATGAAGAGTACGATAAAGGTCCGGTTATTTTACAGGTTAAATGCAAAGTTAATCCAACCGATACACCTGAAACACTCGCGCAGAAAATTCACGAGCTGGAAATGGAAAATTTCCCTAAAGCTATCGAAAAATTGCTTTAGTGTTTACGAATAACTACATTAGTTACATGCAAAAATTACTTTTATTTTTTCTTATTGTTTCCGGATCTGTTTTTTCACAAACATCTAAGGGATTTTGTAAAATAACCAAGGTGAGTCCCGATCCGGTTTTAAAGTCTAAAATCACGTTTAAGTTTGTAAATCCCCAAGGTAAGCCCGCTACCAGCAGAGTGGCGTTTAAAATTCTAAATAACGATAGCATTATTCAGCCTGAAATTGATAAATCCGGTAATTACGAGATGATACTTAAACCTGGATCTTATTCGTTTAATTTTTTTGTAAAATTTTGGCAGGATGTAGATTCAAAACCTATTGTATTAAAGCCAAAAACAAACACCTTTGTTACTGTCAAATTCGAAGCAGTAGAAATTGGATCGGCTCCTGTTAAATAAGCCGAATGCATGTCTGTTGCACTTTAATCTGCTATTACTCCCTGAAAGGTTAATAATTAGTTCATTTCCTCAGCCATTTTACCCTTATATTTAAAGGTGTAAACTATGGCAAAAAAGAAAAAACAAATAAAAAAATATCTGTTTGAAGAGGTACTTTCTTTTCTTCAGCATAACTCTGAAAAATCTTTTAATTACAAACAGATTGGCGCGGCCATGGAGCTTAATACCGATGGTGAGCGACTGGAGTTAATGGAAGTTTTAGAGGCTCTTAAACATCAGGGTTTCGTTAAAGAAACGGAAATAGGGAAGTTTCAGGTAAAATCTACTAAGCAATTTTTATCTGGTACTATTGATTTCACCCAGCAAGGCACTGCGTTTGTTGTGATTGGGGAGGGAAACGATGATGTGTTTATTCCTTTCAAAAAAACCAAAGATGCGCTTAACGGCGATTTAGTAAAAATCACGATTGATTCAAGACGGTCAGGAAGAAGAAAAGAAGGTGAAGTAGTGGAGGTAGTTAAAAGGGCTAAATCAGATTTTGTTGGCACCATTAAGATCATGCCTAAGTTTGCTTTTGTTATTCCGGATGCCACTAAAGTGCATGTTGATTTTTTTGTGAGGAAAGAAGATATATTAGACGCTGAAGACGGTCAAAAAGTACTGGTACGCTTTAAAGAATGGCGACCGGGAGATCAGAATCCTACCGGTGAAATTGTAAGTGTTTTTGGTAATCCCGGCGAACATAGTACCGAAATGCACGCTATCATGGCGGAGTATGGATTGCCCGAAGAATTTCCTGACGAAATAGAAGCAGCAGCAAAGAAAATACCAACCGAAATTACACAAGAAGAAATTGCAAAACGAAGGGATTTCAGAGAGGTAACAACAATGACAATTGATCCGGTTGACGCAAAAGATTTCGACGATGCGCTCTCTGTTCGTTTGCTTGAAAATGGTTTATGGGAGATTGGTGTACATATTGCGGATGTTTCACATTACATTAAACCACACTCCACTCTGGATAAAGAGGCTGTTCAACGTGCCACATCAGTGTATCTCGTTGACCGTTGTATTCCGATGTTGCCTGAAGTGTTAAGTAATTTTGCCTGCTCACTTCGTCCGGATGAGGAGAAATACTGTTTTAGTGCCGTGTTTCAAATGGATGATGAGGCAAAAATTCATGATCAATGGTTTGGTAAAACAGTTATTTACAGTAATCGCCGTTTTGCCTACGAAGAAGTACAAAAAATTATTGAAACCGGCGAGGGTGATTACAAGGAAGATATTTTGTTGCTGGATAAATTGGCAAAAAAATTACGTGCCGACCGGTTAAAAAAAGGTTCCATTGTGTTTGATAAAGCGGAAGTGAAATTCCATTTAGATGAAGAAGGTAATCCTACCGGCGTCTATTTCAAAACACAACAGGATGCGCACAAGCTGATTGAAGATTTTATGTTGTTAGCCAATAAAAAGGTTGCCGAATACTTAAGTGATATTGGTATGAATGGTCAGCCATTGAAACAAAATAAATCAAAAAATAAAAACGATGTTCCTGTTTGCGTGTACCGTATTCACGATACACCAAATGATGAGAAAATGAACGACCTGAGTAATTTTGTAGCCCGTTTTGGTTACGAATTAGCTGTCGGTTCAAAACAAAAAACTGCGCAATCCATTAATAAATTGTTGGTGGATGTGAAAAACAAAAAGGAAGCCGGTATGATTGAGTTGTTGGCGGTACGTAGTATGCCCAAAGCGATTTATACTACCAAAAATGCAGGTCACTATGGTTTAGGTTTTGATTACTATACGCATTTCACTTCGCCTATACGTCGTTATCCCGATGTAATGGTGCATCGGTTACTGGAAGCTAAATTAAATAACACAAATTACTCGTCTAAAGACGAACTCGAATTGCTTTGTAAACACTCTTCTGAAATGGAACGCCTAGCAGCGGAAGCAGAACGCGCCTCCATAAAATACAAGCAGGTTGAGTTTATGTCTGACAAAATTGGCGAAATGTTTGAAGGTATTATCAGTGGTGTAACAGAGTGGGGGATTTATGTAGAAATAACCGAGAACAAATGTGAGGGAATGATTAAAGCCCGCGACCTCAATGATGATTCGTACGTGTTTGATGAAGATAATTACCGATATGTGGGCCGCCACAAAGGCAAAGTGTACGCCTTAGGTGATAAAGTCAACATTATTGTGAAGCGTGCCGATTTATTAAAGAAGCAACTGGATTACGCTTTCGCTAATGATAACGAATTGGCTGAAAAAAATCAGGGAGGCAAGGGTTCTAAAAAGAAAAGGAGAAGATAATAGTGTTTGAAACATTAGAAAATATTGACCGAGAGTTATTTTTCCGTATTAACGGATGCCATTCGCCATTAGCGGATAGTTTTTTCTGGCTGGTCTCCGCCAGCTGGATATTTACTCCACTATGGTTATTTTTAGCTGTGTACATTTATAAAACAAAGAATCTGAAATTTCTGCTTACGGCACTCCTTTGTATGGTGTTAGTATTTGCAGTTACTGATCAGTCTTCCACCAGAGTAAAAAAGGCTGTTCAGCGATACCGTCCCACTCACAATATTGAAATCGGAAATCAAGTGCATACCGTTAACGATTATAAGGGCGGACAGTTTGGGTTTTTTTCGGGGCATGCCGCTAATTCATTTGGATCGGCCACATTTTTATTTTTAATGCTGGCATGGGTAAGGCCTCGTTACCGTTATTTGATTTTTATTTGGCCGCTTTTAGTTGGTTACAGCAGGATTTACCTGGGCGTACATTATCCAAGTGATATACTAATTGGATTTTTAGATGGTTTATTCTGGGGTTACTTAGGATATGAATTGTTCAGGTATATATTTAAAAGGCAAGATGCGTAAATACGTTTTATATTTCTTTGGTTTGTTTTTTTCGGTAGTGGCAACGGCGCAGTTACCTGAAACGGATCTATGGCTCTTTATGATCAAAAATGAAAATAATACCCTTCAATTAAGTGAAGGAAAAAATATCACAGCGCGTAAGGGTTACGATAACCAGCCGGCTTTTAGTCCCGACAATAAAAGCATTTTGTATGTAAGTATACGTGAAGACAATCAGTCAGACGTGTACAGCTATAAAATTTCATCAAAGGAAAGTGTGCAATTAACCAAAACAAAAAACAGCGAATACTCGCCTTCCTTTACACCGGATGGTAAATTTATTTCAGCGGTGGTAGTGGAAGCTGACTCCTCTCAGCGCATCTGGCTTTATCATACCGACGGTAGTGTGATTAAACGTTATCATGATGAGTTGGATTCAATCGGTTATTACAGCTGGTTAAGTAATGATACCTTGTTGTATTATAAACTCACCTCTCCGCACTCATTGCGTATGTATAACAGTACGTCTGCATCGGATGTGTGGTTGTGTAATCATCCGTCGAGAGCCATTAAAAAAATCAGGAATAATGTGTTTATGTATGCTGATAAGGATTCGGTGAGTATTCATTACCGTATGTATAACGCCTTAATTAAACGCAGCGATGAATACGCGAATCATATTAGTAAAAATGAAGATTTTGTGTGGAACCCGGCTTTAGGGTTGATTAAATCGGAAGGTGCACAGTTGTTGCGTTTTGATGAAAATACGAAGAATTGGCGAACACTTTTTGATTTTTCGGGCTTTGGCATTAAACATATTACGCGATTTGCATTTGATCAGAAAAACAAACAAGTAGTTGTAGTGGATAATAGCAATGGATTATGAGTTAACGGAAAATAACATTTTATTTTCATGCAATAAAGAATTGTTGCAGGTAAATGTTATTCATCACTATTTAAGCAAAGAAAGTTACTGGGCGCAAAATATTCCTTTATCAGTAGTGGAAGCTTCGATTAAAGGGAGCTTGTGTTTTGGAGTTTATAGTGAAGGGAAGCAAATTGCCTATGCCCGTGTCATTACCGACGAAGCTACGTTTGGTTATCTGGCCGATGTTTTTGTTTTGGAATCGTATCGTAAAAAAGGAATTTCTAAAGCATTGATGAAGTTTATTATGAACCATCCTTCCTTAAAGAAGTTGCGTCGGTTTATGCTTGCTACGAAAGACGCGCATATGCTCTACGAACAATTCGGATTTAAAAAACTTTCGACGCCGGATCGCTTTATGGAGATAAAACCATTTGAGGTATATTCAGCTAATTGATTTTATTCATCATATATTTTTTTCTGATTTCGTTTCTCATTTACCGAAATGGTTTTTTTGGTCTGTTAAAAGATTCGGTTTTATCAGCCCGTTTTTATCTTTTGGCCTTCTTTTTAAAAGTAAGCGCACTGTTTGTGTTTTATGTGGTATACACTAAAGTATACGGAACTGTTTATTATTCTGACACTCAAAATTTCTTTCATGATTCACAAATCTTGCATTCTGTTTTTAGATGGAATCCGACCGAATTTATAAAGCTGATGTTTGGTTTCCAGAACGATGCTGAAAACACGGAATTATTTCAGAACTATTTGCGCTATACATCGGTGTGGGACGAAGACAAGGGAGAAATTCTTTATAATGATAATCGTTTAATGTTGCGTGTTCATGCTTTAATACATTTTATCTCCGCTCACAACTATTATGTACACGCATTGTTTAGCTCCTTCGCTGCATTTATAGGTATTAATTGGATTTATAATACGTTTAAAGCGAAATTTCAAGGTAAAGAAGTTCTGTTTTTTTGTGTTTGGCTTTTATTTCCTGGTGTTTGGTTCTGGACTTCATCCTTATTTAAAGAAGGTCCTGCTTTAATGATGATGGGTATGGTTTTTATTTCCATCAAACGTGTTTTTTCTGACAGAACGTATTTAGTAAAAAATATTCTGATGTTAGTAGTAGGTGGCGCGATGTCGCTGGTGTTTAAACAATACACCTTGTTGCCGGTATTTACATTTACATTGGTGTTTTATTTCTTAAACTATCTTGGATATTTTAAAAAGTACTTTTCGTTTGTGTTTTTGTTTGTAACAGTTATGCTGATTTCCTTGTTCAGCATGTTTGTGAAGTCGGTGAAAGGTAAAGGCGTGATAGAGGTGTTATCGGAGCGGCAGGCTTTATTTATCGATATGTCGCATGGCGGTATTTTTTTACTGGACAGCAACCGCTTCATCCGTATGCCTTATGACACAACACAAATAACAAAAACGCGTGTGGTGGATTCGCAGGAAACGTATGTAAAAATTAAAGCGGGGGCTTCCTACTCGTATGCTGAACACTCCCATCAGCAAGACACATTGATTTGTACCAGTAACACCGACACGCTTTCCGAGTATCTGTTGTATTATGTGGTGCCGAAAGCGAATGCCGCGATTGATATGAAACCGATAGGGACTACGCTTATTTCTTTTCTTGCATCATTTCCGGAAGTGTTGTACATCACCTTAATGAAACCTTTGTTTTTTGACGCGCGAAACACCATGGATCTTATGGCTTCTTTCGAAAACGCGCTAGTTCTGATGTCGCTGATTCTGTTTTTGTTTTTGACCGTACGCCATAAGTCCTATGATAAGATGTATATTCTTTATATAAGCATTGTATTTGGCGTTTTAATTATCATCGGCATCACTTCACCCAATATAGGCGCTATAGAGCGTTATAAATCCTTAGTAATGCCGTTTTTGTTGTTATGCACGCTTCACGCAAGTAAAATTAAGGACCCCGGTTTTCTCAATAAATTGCTTAAAAAGCACTGATTAATAAAAATTAAATTTTAACTTTAAGGATTATCATCTTATGAGTGTTTTCAGAAAGAAACCCGTAAATCACATTAGTAATATTGAGGCAACGCACGAAGCAATGCATAAAGTGCTAAGCGTGCGTGATCTTACCTTTTTTGGAATTGCGGCTATTATTGGTGCCGGTAGTTTCAGTAGTATCGGATCGGCTTGTTATAGCGGCGGACCGGGTGTTATCTTTTTATTTATTATCTGTGCCATTGCTTGTGGCTTTACGGCTATGTGTTACGCGGAATTCGCCTCCCGAGTACCTGCATCAGGTAGTGCGTATACTTATGCCTATGTTTCCTTTGGTGAATTGTTTGCATGGATTATCGGCTGGGCCTTGCTGATGGAATATTCTATCGGTAATATTTATGTGGCATTTTCTTGGAGCGGTTATTTTACCAATTTACTGGAAGGATTTCATGTTCAAATGCCGGCGTGGTTAACGATAAATTATCCCGAAGCATCAAAAGCATTCGCTGATAACGTGAGTGGAGAGGGTTATACAGCCTGGCAAACCGCACCGATGATAGGAGGATTGCGCATCATTTTTGATTTACCTGCTGTATTTATCAATATTGTTGTTACTTGGTTAGTGTATGTGGGTACAAAAGAATCGCGGAACGCAAGCAACGCCATGGTGATTGTTAAGTTGGCAATTATCGCACTCGTTATTTCTGTTGGTGTGTTTTATATTGACATCGATAACTGGACACCTTTTATGCCCAATGGGTTTTCGGGTGTGATGGGTGGAGTAGCCGCCGTGTTTTTTGCCTACATTGGTTTTGATGCCGTATCAACCTTAGCAGAAGAAAGTAAAAACCCGCAACGTGATTTGCCTCGGGGGATGATCTATTCATTAGTTATTTGTACCGTCATCTTTGTAATCCTGGCTTTGGTATTAACCGGTATGGTTTCCTACTCGGAATTAAACGTATCCGATCCATTGGCGGAAGTTTTCTCCAAAAAAGGAGTTAAATGGATGTTATTTGTTGTTTCCATTGCTGCGGTTGTGGCAATGACCAGTGTGATATTGGTTTTTCAAATGGGACAACCACGCATCTGGATGAGCATGAGTCGCGATGGCTTATTACCAATTAAATTTGCAAGTATTCACCCGAAATACAAAACGCCAGGCTTCTCTACTATTATGACAGGATTAGTGGTGGGTTTACCGATATTTTTTACGGATCCGAAATTCGTTCTTGATTTTACAAGCATTGGTACTTTATTCGCGTTTGTGTTGGTTTGTGGTGGTGTACTAACCCTGCCGCATAAAGAAAAAGAACCTGGTAAATTTCATTTACCCTTTGTAAACGCAAAATATATTTTCCCGGTAATGGTATTGATTGCATTTGTAACCTTATTTACATTCAATCCTTCTTTTCTTTCCGAACAATTTGCCATCTCATCTGAAAACGCAGCAAAGAATATTCCAATGCTTGTATTTTTATTATTGTGTGTTGTAATGGCTGTGTTGTCTTATTTAAAAAATTTATCATTAATCCCGGTGTTAGGCTTGGTATCGTGTTGCTATTTATTAACGGGGATGGAAGCTTCTAATTGGATTTGGTTTGGCGTTTGGTTGCTAATTGGGTTGGTATTGTATTTTCTGTATGGTTACAGAAAAAGTAAATTAAATAATGTAATATGATTGCTTTGATTACAGGCGCTACTTCCGGAATAGGAAAAAGCACCGCAAAAATATTCGCAAAAAATAAGTATGATGTTATTATCACCGGTCGTCGACAAGATCGACTGGATGAATTAAAGAAAGAATTGGAATCGGATCATTCTGTTAAGGTGTTATCACTATGCTTTGATATACGCAAGCAACAGGAAGTTGAAAAGGCCATTGCCTCCTTACCGGAATCATTTAAAGCGATTGATGTTTTGGTAAATAATGCTGGTTTAGCTGCGGGCTTGGCTCCAATTCAGGAGGGCAATGTGGATCATTGGGAAAGGATGATTGACACTAATATTAAAGGCTTGCTTTATACTACAAAAGCAGTTAGTCAGTTAATGATTCCGCGGAATAAAGGACATATTATTAATGTAGGTTCCATAGCAGGCAAAGAGGCCTATGCTAACGGTAATGTGTACTGCGGCACTAAACATGCGGTTGATGCTTTGAATAAGGGCATGCGAATTGATTTGTTGCCTCATAACATTAAAGTATCGGCCGTTAATCCCGGAATGGTTGAAACCGAATTTAGTATTGTGCGATTCGACGGAGATGCTGAACGCGCGAAGAAGGTTTATGAAGGATTACAGCCGCTTACGCCGGATGATATTGCTGAAACTATTTTCTGGATGGCGAGCCGTCCGGCACATGTAAATATTAATGACGTTATCATAATGCCGGCTGCTCAGGCAAATTCAACAACAGTCAAAAGAACAAATTAAATGCAACTCAACGCGGTTAAAGTTATAGCTGTACTTTTTTTGATAGTACGTTTTGCTTTTAATGGCTTTAGCGCTGATCCTATTTTTTTAACTGCAAAAGGAAATTCAAAATCGCGAATAGCACGTACCCGAATCGCTATTGCTCCTGTTATTAGCTTTTATACTATCAATACCAATCACGCAACTCGCCCTACACAAAAAATGTCGGGGATATTGAGTATTAAGGAGGAGTTTCGTTTAAATTTTCAGCATACCATGTTTTTTTCAGTTGGTGCTGAGTATTTTGTTCATGGTTTAAACTTTAATTCTTATTATTTTACTCCCGACAGTTTGCAATTGTATGATGGCGACATGAAGTATGCCTACAGTCTTTACATACATGAATTGGACATCCCTTTTCAATTAAGGATTTCATTAAACCGCGAAAACAATGCCTTGTTCTCGCCGTATTTTGCGATTGCCTATCATCTGCGGACCATGTTATTTGGTAGTTTGAATGTGAATGATAATGGTGAGAGTGTTGTTAAAAAGCAAGAAGATATAAATTTCAAAAACCCTTTGTTTACCCAACGTAATAATCCATTTGTGAGTTTAACAATAGGAGTACAAAAAAACAATCCTGATAAAAATAAAATGGGTTTTTTCGCGGAATTAGGATTCCGTTATGGATTTTCGCCCTATCTACTCAAAGACAATTTCACGCCATCTTCATTGTACATGAATGGCAGTCATTTGTTTTTAGGGTTAGGAATCAGAATTTAATTAGATGGCATCGAAGTCGATCACGACTTTTTCGGTGATTGGATGAGCCTGGCATGTTAAAATAAATCCTTCAGCAACTTCCGCCTCTGTTAGAGCAAAATTAGCATCCATTTTTACTTTACCTTCCATTACTTTAGCACGGCACGTGCAACAAACGGCACCTTTGCAGCTAAATGGAGCGTCAACACCGGCATCAATCGACGCATCAAGTATGGTTGAGCCATCCGTTTCTAAATCAAATTCTGTTTCGATGCCGTATTGTATAACGGTTACTTTTGCTTTCACACTTTCTCCGCCACCTTCCGCTTTCGCTACTGCTTCAATAACGCTGCTGAAATATTCAATATGAATTTTTTCTTTTGCAATATTTAATTTTTCGAGCGCGGTCTTAATGTTTTCCATTAATGGACCCGGACCACAAATGAAATATTCGTCAGCATTTACACCGCCGAAATTTTCTAATAAAGCGGTAGTGCGTTCCGGAGTCATTAAGCCTTTTTGTAAGTCAGGTAAAGCTAAACTGGTGTTATCGTAAACGTTTACCAGTTTGAAATTGGCAGCGTGATCGTTAGCAATTTTTTCAAGTTCAGTCTTAAAAATAACAGAGTTCTCATCACGATTTGCGTAAATTAAAGTAACATGACTTTGTTTTTCGATATGAAGAATACTTTTTAAAATACTCATCATTGGTGTAATTCCGCTACCTCCGGCAAATAAAACATAGTTCTTTTTGTTGTTTCCTGAAAGTACAGAGTAAAAATTACCCATTGGTGTCATCACTTCTATAACATCACCAACTTTTAAATTTTTGTTAATGAAAGTAGATGCTTTTCCGCCAGCCACTTCTTTTACCGCAACCCGTAATTCTTTTTCAGTGTACGGGCTTGTACAAATACTGTAGGATCGGCGAATTTCTTCTCCGTTTATTTTTAATTTAAGAGTAATATATTGTCCTTGTTTGTATTGATAAGCAATTTGATGAATTGGAGGAACATCAAAAGCAACCGATACAGCATCAGCTGTTTCGCGGCGGATGTCTTTTACTTTAAGTGAATTGAACTTTGCCATTAAAAAAAATAATAAGGTTCAAAAATACTGATTTTTAGGCTATCTCGCAATAAAATAACCGACGGTAAGTCAGCCTATTTGCTCTGGTTATCAAGTACTTTAACCGAATCACTGTATTGCAAATACAGTCGGTCTTTTTCGATTCTTACCGATTTAATTAAGCTGTCGGGGTATAGTAGGCATTTCTCTTCAAAAGCTTTTGTATCGTATGCGCAGAATCTATTATTCAGAAAATAATACATTACACTATTGCTGACTTGAAAAAGATTCAAGTTTTTTATACTGATAATTTTATTGAACGTTCCATACATATCAAAAACAAAAATGCCGTTATCCGGACAGTTTAAATACAAATAACTGTTGTGTTCGATCATGAAATTAGGCTTCATTTCGGATTGAAGAATTTGTTTTAAATTCCCTGTCTTAGCAATGGGCTGCGAATTTTCATTAAAGCGAATTAGCTCATTATTTTGTTTATTGTAAATCCAAAAGCTGTTGTTGAAGGAGCTGCAAACCAAGTCGGTTTGTTCGTAACCAAGGTTTTCTAATGAAATCGGATCACCGTTTTGTGAAAGCTGGTTATCTAAAAATACCAGTTGCTGAAAATCCTTATAGTAAAGCAAAATTTTAAGAGAATTAGTTGCGTCAACAGATGAAATGTTACCGTATCGCTTGTTGCTGTATTTTAAGAGTAACTTACCGGTATTGTTGTATTTAATAATTTCTTCGTTATGGATGAGATAAGTGTTGTTTAAGTTATCGGTTGTGAAATAATTTAATTTTTGTGAAATACAAAATAATCTAGGGTTGGTTTGATAGGTAAAGCACAAGCCTAAAACCGAAATAATCAGAATTATTTTATATTTTATTTTCATGATACCGAATTTAATATACTTTCCAGTGTTTCTCTGCTGTTACTTAAACGAGGCACTTTAAATTGACCTCCTAAGCGGTTGTTTATTTTAAGCCAGTTATAAAAAGTTCCTTTTGGCATTTGTTTAATAACTGGTTTTTTTAAAACATAATCATTGTAGCGTTTCGCTTCATAATCTGAGTTAAGTTGTTTTAAAGTTACATCTAAAACATGAGCAAAATACTCAAAGTTATTAGGGTCTTTATCAAATTCAATGAGCCATTCGTGCGCACCACTACTTTCATTCATAAAAACAGGCGCTACCGTATATTCATTAATTAACGCGTGTGTTTTTTCACACGCAATAAATAGCGCTTTATCTGTGTTATGAATCATTAGTTCCTCTCCAAACGTATTAATATGATGTTTAGTACGTCCGGAAATAATAAATCGGTATGGGTTTGTATTGGTGAACTGAATAGTGTCGCCTAACTGATAACGCCATAGGCCAGCGTTTGTGCTAATTACTACCGCATAGTCAACACCTTCGCTTACTTCAGAAAGATGGTAGGTTCTTGGATTTTCCAATCCTAAATCTTCAACAGGGATAAATTCATAAAAAATGCCATAATCCAGCATCAAAAGCATTTCATCGCTTTTTAATTGATCTTGTATTCCAAAAAATCCTTCTGAGGCAGAGTATAATTGTATGTAATTAGTTTTATCGTTATCAAATAATTGACGGAATTGCTCTTTGTAAGGTGCAAAACTTACACCACCGTGAAAATATACTTCCAGGTTTGGCCACACTTCTCGGATTGTGCGGGCATTTTTAATTTCTAAAACTTTTTTCATTAGCACCAACATCCAGCTTGGAACACCAGCCAAACTGGTTACGTTTTCGTTTGCCATGGAAGATGCTATTTTGTTAAGTTTACTTTCCCACTCGTCCATTAGGGCAATATTTACATCAGGTGCTCTGAAAAATTCAGCCCACATTGGCAAGTTCTGAATGATGATGGCGCTAACATCACCGTGAAAGGAATTATGGCCATTAAAATCATCTGTTTTAAAACTTCCGCCAAGAGCCAGGTTTTTTCCTGTAAAAAGTTGTGTTTCTGAATTATTTATACAGTGTAAAGTTACCATGTCACGTCCGCCATTGTAATGACATCCATCGAGCGACTCATTGCTCACCGGTATAAATTTGCTTTTATCGGTGGTGCCACTGCTTTTAGCAAACCATTTTATTTCACTTGGCCATAATAAATTTTGTTCGCCACGACGAGTTCGTTCTATGTAAGGTTTTAAACTTTCATAATCTTGTAAAGGTACCTGGCTTTTAAAATCATCGTATGAATCAATGCTTTGGAAGCCGTGCTTAGTTCCAAATTCTGTATGTTGTGCCTGCTTAACAAGGGCATTAAGCCATTCGTTCTGCACATCATGGGGGTATTTAATAAATAGCTCAATCTGATGCATTCGTTTCTTCATCAGCCAGGATGCTATGGAATTCAGAATAGACATTTTAAATAAACTATTTTTTACGCTTATTAAAGTAGTGTTCTATTTCTTCCAGACTTAAAGCATTAAAACAATTTGCCTTATCCAACATGCCCTTTCGAGCCACGTTCACACCATACTTCATGTCTTGATAACCTTCTATTTGATGCGCATCCGGATTAATAGATATCAATACACCTTTTTCAATACAATACGGTATCCATCTCCAATCAATATCCAGTCGGTACGGATGAGCATTAAGTTCTATAATAACATTGTTGGCGGCACAAGCATCAATTATTTTTTTGTGATTTATAGGATAGCCGTTACGTGCCAGTAGCAATCTTCCTGTTGGGTGACCCAGTATAGTTGTGTAAGGGTTTTCAATAGCTTTTATTAAGCGTTGATTTGCCTTTTCTTCATTCATTTTAAGATTGGAATGTACCGAAGCAACAACAAAATCGAATGATTTTAAAACAGAATCCTCATAATCTAAATCACCATCGTTTAAAATATCACTCTCAATGCCTTTAAAAATTTTAAAAGGAGCAAGTACTTTGTTGAGCTGATCAATTTCTTTATGTTGCTTAACAATATCAGCTTCCTTTAATCCATTTGCGTAAAATGCACTTTTAGAGTGGTCGCAAATTCCTAAATACTCGTAACCCGAATTTTTGCAATAAGTAGCCATTTCTTCCAGCGTGTGTAAGCCATCACTATAAGTAGTGTGGTTATGAAGCACGCCTTTTAAATCAGTAAACTCGATTAATTTTGGTAGTTTATTTTGTTTTGCGGCGAGGATTATTTCTGGCGTATCTTCTCTCAGTTCAGGCTCGCAATAAGCCATCCCTAGTTCTTCAAAAATCGCTGCTTCGGATGAAAAATGACTATGTGTGTTGGATGTGTAATTTATTTGTTTTAAAAAACCTTCATCGCATGAGGTTTCAAAAAGAGTTTTATGAAACTCATTTGTTTTGCAATGGATTATTTCCAGGGGTACGGGCGATATTTGTTGCGCTTCACTTTGCTTTTTAAGAGTGGATGAATCTGTAACAATAATCAGCTTGTCAATTATTTCGCATTTTCGACGAAATTCTCCGGAAAGAGTTATTTGATGACCGTTATTGTTTTTAATAAGAAGGGAAATAATGTTTTCGGCTATATGTTCTACTGCAGCATAATGAAATTTATTTGCATTTTTTAGGTTAAACTCAATGTGTTGTTTAATACTATCCTGTGTTTTTTGTCCGAATCCTTTCAGGTCAATTAATCTGTTTTCGTTACAGGCGTATAATAATTCACCTATACTTTCAATACCTAATTCTTTCCATAATTGACGAACTTTTTTAGGACCAATACCTTTCACGTTCATCATTTCAATAACGCCATCCGGTGTTTGAGATTTTAGCTCTTCAAGTTCCTGAGTAGTGCCGTTTTCAAGTATCTCAACTATTTTAGCGGCAATTCCTTTTCCAATACCTTCAATATCCTCAAATTCTGAAAGATTTTTCCCGGTTAAATCCAATCGTGTTTTGGATAATTTAAACGCAGCGGCACTCACTGCTTTTATTTTAAACGGATTGCCTTCGTGCAATTCCATTAATTTGGCAGTAAGTTCAAGTATGTCGGCAATATCGCTTGCGTTCATTTTAATAGGTGTTGTGCAATGATTAAATCTGAAGGGTATGTTATTTTTATGTTTTCAGGATTGCCTTCAACTAAATATATAGAATGACCGGCCTGCTCTAAAACGCTGGCATCATCGGTGAAGCTATGGTCATAGGGTTGAGTAAACGCTTTTTTAATAAGCTCCGACTGAAAACATTGTGGCGTTTGAATGATTCTGTAATCACTTCTTAATACTGCGGCATTTTTATTTTCTTTAACTAATCTCAGGCTTTCGTTTACAGGAATGGCTGGTGTTGCATTGCCGTTTTTTTGCGCAGTATCAAAACATCGTTGAATGGTTTCAACACTCACCATTGGCCGCGCGGCGTCGTGTATACCAATTACAGCTTCATTATCTTTTATTAATTCAAGAGCGTTTTTTACGGAGTGAAATCGCGTTTCTCCACCTTGCGTGTATAAGATATTTTTATCAGGAAAATAATTTTTTAAAAGACTTTCCAAATGATTTGTATAATCGGGATGTACAGCAATACACACCTGTATGTTTGGGTCAAAAGCATAAAACTTATTTATGGTGTAAACAATAATAGGCTTTCCGTTAATTTCTATAAATTGCTTCGGTACTGAATTATTTATTCTGCTGCCTGTACCGCCGGCAACAATTATTATGTATTTTTTATTAGACATATCGCTCTATAAATTTAAACATATATAAATAAAAAACCCCAACCTTTTGGATTGGGGTTTTTTTAAGTAACGTTAAATTATTTTTTCTTTAATTTATCAGCTGGCACCAAATAAGTAGTGGTTAAGTCGATATAGTTCATTACGTTTTCAGGCAGGTTACGAACGTTTAATTGTTCTAGACGGAAGTTCTCATCATAGAAAATCGGCATAAACGGAGCGTCATCTAACATGATGCGTTCAGCTTTAGCAAGCATAGCATAGCGCTCTTTTTTATCAGCAATTTTACCGGAAGCTGAGAATAATGAATCGAAACGAGGATTAATGTAGCGAGTGAAGTTGATGTAAGATTTCTCACCCAATGTTGCAGGCACATGCTTTCCATAAAATAAGGTTAAGAATGTTTCAGGATCCGGATAATCGGCAGTCCAGCCATAACGGAAGAAATCGATTTTTGCAGACTGTGCATTTTCAATGTGTTCAGCAAACGGAACGGTGTTTATTTCAACATCCACATTCAGGTTTTCTTTTAACATTTTCTGTACAACTTCAGCAACTAAAATGTTTCTGTCGCCACCACCACTATTAATTTCAAGAGTTACTTTAGGGAAGCCTTTACCATCAGGGAAACCGGCTTTTTTCATGTATTCTTTCGCCTTTTCAGGATTGAAATCATAGCCTTGCACACTTTTATAATCGTAACCTTCTTTTTCGAAAGTCTCAGTGTAAGGAACAATTCCGTATTCAGCAGCATTACCTTCACCTTGAATGGTGAAATCGGCAATCTTCTGACGGTCGATAGCGTGATTAAATGCTAATCGAACTTCTTTTTTAGCGAATGTTTGGCTTTGGCAGTTAAACCCGTAATAGTTGGTGTTTAATGCAGGAGAGTTTACAATGTTGAATTCAGCTTTACGTTCTTTTGCGTTCGCTAAATCACCCATTAATTCATGGAACATTTCAACCGGAATGCGGTAAACCATATCAAGGTTGCCTTTTTTGAATTCTAAAATTTCAGATTTCTTTTCGCGGATAAATGACCATTTAACGCCATCTAAATAAGGTAACTTGTTCCCGTGCTCATCAACTCCCCAGTAGTTTTGGTTTTTCTTCATGATGATTACTTCACCTTCTTTTAAATTTTCGATAAAGAATGGACCTGTACCTACTGATTTAGTACGCATGTCTGCGGCATATTTCTCAACAGCTTCTTTTGCGAACAAATAGCAGCCCGGCATTGCAAGTATGTTCAAAAAACCAGGATTTGCATGTGTTAATTTAATTGACAAGGTAGAATCGTTAATAACCTTAACACCGGAAACACCGGTTTTTTTGCCGGCTTTTGAAGATTCAAAGGATGCGTTAGCGCCTTCAACACGGTCTTTGAATGTTACGTCAAACTGACTATTAGATGGGTCAGTTGAACACAATAAATCAAAACAATATTTGAAATCGGCAGCTGTTGCTAAACGCCCTTTTCCTTCAGGAAAACATGCGTCGTCATGAAATTTAATTCCTGAGCGTAAATGGAATGTGTATTCAGTTTGGTCTTCACTTACTTCCCATTTATATGCTAAGCCCGGCATTAATGTCATGTCGTTTTGGTTGTACTTTACCAAGCCTTCATAAACCTGAGAGGCTAAATGGTAACTTACCTGGTCATTAATTGCAATTGGATAAAGGCTCTTGAAGCTTTCCACTTCATTTAAACGAGCTACACCACCAAGGAAAATCCCTCCTTTTGCTTCGGCCGAAGTCCCCTGGCCTTTGTCATCTCCACCACCACATGAACATAATAAGCCCATGGCTACGATTGGAAATACGATTGCACCTAAAATTTTATTCATATAGAGCTAAAAAATTAAAAAATTATAACTGACAAAATTAATCTTTTCACTATAAAAAACTAATTTTTTTGATTAATATTTATATGCAAGGATTTAGATTTCTGATATCCTTAAAAATCTATTTCTACCATTACAGGGCAGTGGTCGCTGTGCATGGCATCAGGCATAATAACAGAGCGCTTCAGGTTTTTCTCCATGTTTTTTGTAACCATGTTATAATCAATGCGCCATCCAAGGTTTTTAGCCCTTGAATTGGCCCTATAGCTCCACCAACTGTATTGATGTGGATTTGGATTAAAGTATCTGAACGAATCAATAAATCCAGAATTAATAAATTGTTCCATCCATTCACGCTCCTCGGGTAAAAAACCCGAAGTGTTGGCATTCGATACTGGATTGTGAATATCAATGGCTTTATGGCAAATATTGTAATCGCCTGATATTATGAGCTTTGGACGTTTTTTTTGAAGTCCATTCACGTAATTCTGAAAATCATTGAGCCATTTCATTTTAAAAATTTGTCGGTCATCACCACTACTTCCGCTGGGGTGGTAAACACTTATTACCGAAACTTCGCCAAAGTCTGCCCTCAAAAACCGCCCTTCATCATCGTATTCTTTAATACCACATCCGTACTCAACGTGATCGGGTTTTATTTTTGAGAAAATGGCAACGCCACTGTAGCCTTTTTTTTGTGCGGGGTGCCAAAAATGATGGTAACCTAATTCTTCAAATTCAAATACGCCCACTTGTTCGGGGTTCGCTTTAATTTCTTGAACGCATAAAATATCCGGCTTAGCCGATTGCATCCAATCGATCAAACCCTTACCCATTGCGGCTCTTATTCCGTTTACGTTATATGTTATTATCCGGGGCATTAGTTTTATTGGCTAAATTAAGTATAAATTGCTTGTTTACTTCTTAAATAAACACAATTTCATTGACCTATTGTACGTTTATCGTATTCGGGTAAAGACTATTAAAAGGCGGTTATTTCCTATATTTAAACACAAATAGTATTGTGAAAATTTTAAAGTTTCTGTTTATAAGTGTATTATTTTTTTCGGTCACCGAAACATTTTCGCAGGTAAACAGCGCTACCAAAATACGCTTCTATCATCATGTTAAGGATACGCTTGTACTCGACTCATTAAGTTTAGTACCGGGTAGTGTTCGTGTAACAGGAACTAAGACACCGCCCTACACAATTAATTATGCTTTACATGCGGTTGTGTTTAATACAGATAGTATTGGTGCTGATTCAATGCGCGTTACTTACAAAACTTTCCCCTATAATTTTGAAAAAAAATATTTTCATAAAAACCCCAATATTATTTCTCCTGACCTGTCCCGACCGCAAAATCCTTACACCATTAGTTTTAATGAACCGCCGAATAATAATAATCTTTTTTTAAACGATGGTTTAAATAAAAACGGAAGCATTAGCAGGGGCATCACTTTTGGTAATAACCAAGACATGGTAGTAAATTCCAATTTAAATCTTCAGGTAAGTGGTAAGCTTACCCCTGAAATTGATTTGGTGTTGGCTGCTACTGACAACAATATTCCCTTTCAGGCCGATGGAACTACGGCGCAATTGCAGGAGTTTGATAAGGTTTTTATTCAGCTTTCAAACTACAATACCAAATTAATTGTGGGTGATTACCAATTATCAAAGCCGCAAAACAGTTACTTCATGAACTTTTATAAACGGGCACAAGGAGCATTCATTTCTAACACGTATACCGATTCAATTGGAAAAAAACCCGTCACCTTTAAAACACAATTAGCAGGCGCTGTTTCTAAAGGTAAATTTGCGCGCAATGTTATCTTCGGAACAGAAAATAATCAAGGCCCTTACCGTCTAACAGGAGCGAATAACGAACCATTTGTTATTGTATTATCGGGTACTGAAAAAATTTATATTGATGGTAAATTGCTTCAACGTGGACAGGAAAACGATTACATTATTGATTACAACACGGCGGAAGTAACATTCACGGCCAAACAAATCATTACAAAAGATAAAAGGGTTGTCGCGGAATTTCAATACGCAGAAAGGAATTACGGCAGATCCTTATTTTTTATTTCAGAGGAAATTGAGTCAGGGAAATTGAAAGTGTTTGCCGATATGTTTAGCGAGCAGGATAACAAAAACCGTTCCTTACAGCAAACTCTTTCACAGGATCAGAAAGAAGTAATGTACAATATCGGCGATACGCTTACAAAATCGTTTTATAGTGGCGCCGAATTAGCTCCTTTTAATAATTCCGAAGTGTTTTACAGAAAAACCGACACTACGGTTAATTCAATTTTATATAACGGTGTTTACATTTACTCAACTAATGCCGATAGTGCTAAATACCGTGTGAAATTTACAAATGTGGGCGTCAATAAAGGAAATTACATACAGGTATCCTCAACCGCTAACGGCAAAGTGTTTAAGTGGGTAGCTCCTATTGCCGGTGTGCCACAGGGAAATTATGAACCTATAATTCCCTTGGTAACGCCAAAACAAAATCAAATGATAACCGGCGGATTTGATTATAAGTTTAATAATTCGCATCTGCTTCAGATGGAAGGCGTATTTACAAAAAACGATATTAATACTTTTAGTCCGTTTGATTCTTATAATGATCAGGGTTATGGAGTAAAATTAAGAAGCATCAATAAAAGCACTTTAACCGGCGATACAACGCAAAAGAAACCGGTTAACTTCTTATATAATGTCAATTATGAATACGTTCAAAAAGATTTTACACAACTCGAACGCTTTCGCTCTATTGAATTTCAACGCGACTGGAACCGTCCTGGAGCTGATGTTATTAATACCGATCAGCACATCGCTACTGCCGAAATTGGTGTAGAAAAACAAAATAGGTATCGCTTGATTTACGGTTTAAACTCTTTAAATGAAGGAAAGTTTTTTACAGGTTATAAGCATCAGTTGAATGGAGTGTATACTAAAAATAGATTTTATTCAGATTACAACGGATCGTTTTTAACAGCAAATAATGCACCTGTTAATTCGGAATTTTATCGTCATAAAACACTTATTTCTCAGGGAGTAGGTAAAGTTAAACTTGCGCTCAGCGATGAGTTCGAGAATAATTTGTTTAAAGCTTCATATACCAATACGATTATGCCGCGCACGTATCAGTTTTGGGAATGGGAAGCAAGCATTAGCAATACCGACTCAACAGTGAATAAAATAAAAGTATTCTACCGCGAGCGCCGTGACAAACAGGCTTACAACCAAATCGTACGCGATAGTACATATGCACAAAATGTAGGAGCGCAGCTGGGTATATATAGCTTAAGAAATCATCCAATCACTTTTTATTTTACATACCGAGAATTACAGTTAAGAAATGTAGTAAGTAATACCTTAAAACCGGATAACACCTTACTTAGCCGTTTTGAGTACAGTCCGCGTTTAATGAAAGGTTTTATCACATCAACCTTGTTTTATGAAACCGGTTATGGTTTAGAAAACAAGAAGGAATTTTATTATATAGAGGTAGCGCCCGGACAAGGTCAATATGCCTGGAATGATTATAACAGTAATGGAATAAAAGAATTGAATGAATTTGAAACAGCGCAATATTCCGATCAGGCAAAATTCATACGTATTTATACCCCAACTAATCAATATGTAAAAGTGCTTCAAAATCAGTTAAGCTTTGCTTTTAATTTACGTCCTGGTGTGTTGATTAAAGAAAAAACCGGCGGATTTGGAAGATTTATAGGGCGTTTTGCTTCACAAACCGTTTACCGAATCGACAACAAAACCTACGACAATGGTCAGTTTTTTAATTCGGATTTTTTCAGAAGTTCTGTTAACGACACTGCGCTCCTGTCAACAAATTATGCTCTGCGCCAAAGCGTGTTTTTTAATCAGACCGCAAGTGTGTTCGGGATGGATTATACATTTCTCAATAACAAAAATAAGCAGCTATTACTAAATGGCTTCGATTCGCGTGATAATTTTTCGCATGAAGTAAAGTGGCGGTTAAATTTTTCGAAATCGTGGAGTATACTTAGTAATAATACAGCCGGTATAAAATCATACGCTTCACAGTTTTTTAAGAGCAGAAATTACCGCATTGAGTTTTACGACCTGGAGCAGAAACTTAATTTTCAGCCCAGCACTGCATTTCGTGTGAGTGCAATTTATAAGTTTACGAATAAACAAAATATTGGAGAAGGTGGATTCCAGAAAACAAACATTAGCGATTACGCATTGGAGATACGTTATAACGAGTCAGACAAAGGCAGTTTTAACTTAAGAGCTGATTTCTTGACCATTTCTTATAACGATATTGAAAGTTCGGCCATTGCTTATGAAATGCTTAACGCGTTACGTTCGGGTAATAATTATACTTGGACAATAAGTTACCAAAGGAACTTAACCGGGAACATTCAAATCAGTATTAATTACGACGGAAGAAAATCGCCAAACTCAAATGTTGTGCATTTGGGCGGGGCTCAAGTGCGAGCGTTTTTCTAATCTGTTTTCTTTAAGGTGAATTCGCGCACCCTTTCTTTGTTGTTGATGAAGCCACGCTCGGTTACCTCAATGGTTGAGTCGCCCAAAATTTTATACTGCATAATGGAAGGAAAATCGTGAAAGGGATTTTCAAAAACATAGGTATTGTTTTCTTTGCTGGTTAAGGCAAACTCCAATTGCTTTTTATTTTTGCGCTCCGTCACATCATAAAACATGGTGGCTTTGTGCTTATTGATAACTAACTTCATTCTCATCCTAAAAATTGTATCAATTAAGTCGTTTGTAATGTAATTTCCTATTCCTTCATAGGTAATGGAATCAAGTTTAGTCCAATTTTCAAAATATATACCGGAGCCACCGTCTGAAAATATATATTTTCCTTCAAACCATTTTTTTAAAGTCTTGCTTTCGTCTTTTGCCATGGCAATATCTTCGGGCGGATTACACCCCGCGCATATAGCCAACAAAACCACAAAAATTAACCCTTTAATTTTCATATAATAATACAAATATACCCCAAAAATGTAACTGATTGTGCGTAAATTAGCAATGTTGAAAAAAATAGCGTTTATATTTCTGTTATTCGAAGCAGTCATGGCATTTTCTCAAAAAGATTCGGTTGTGAAATTTAACCGTAAAGAGGAAATTGTATATGATGGTAAACGTTATCGCAAATACAACAATTACTTAACCTTTGGGTTTGGTAAAGGCTTTGTAGATGTACGGCGCATTGATCAAAATTTTATTAATGCCGATTTTCAATTCCATCTTCAGAAGCAATATTTTCAGGTAGGATTGTATATGAGCGGTGATGATTTTCTACGCAATAACAATATACAAGGGCATGTTTGTTATGGATACAGGATCGAGAAAAACAAATTTAATTTAGCCGGTTTTGCAGGCCCCTCTTATTCTTATTTTGTTTTAACGAAATACGATAAAGCAGGAGATCCATACCCGGAAATTAATAACGTTATAGGAGCGTACGCCTCCGTTCAGGCTATCTACAAACTAAAATATGATGTTGGTATTGGCATTGAGATTTTCGGAGACATTTCCGGTTTACAAAAAATGGCAGGTGGCCGGATCATATTTTATTTTTCCGGAGCGTATCGCGGTATAAAGAGGGGATATAAAGCTAATCCAAAATAACATTAAGGCAGATTTTATAATAGTCGGACAAGGTTTAGCCGGATCGGTTCTGGCGCTTAAACTTTTGCGAAACGGGTACAAAATTGTAATAATAGATAAACCCGAACTTTCATCTTGTTCTAAAGTAGGAGGGGGAGGAATTAATCCTGTAGTTTTTAAACGCTACACCAAAAGCTGGATGGCGGATAATATTTTGCCGGTAATGAAAGAATTTTACAATTGGTGCGAGCAAGAGTTCAAATGCGATTTACTATTTGAAAAACCAATGGTGAAACTTTTTACCGAGCAGCAAGAAACTGACTTATGGTTAAAAAAAGCCTCAGCAGAAATGAAAGAGTACCTTGTTTCGGAAATTTATCACGAACATTCTTTTACAGGTGTTGAAATCACCGAAGCCGGCTATTCAATCGTAAAAAATACAGCTGCTTTTGCCATGCCTGCTTTTCTTGAAGGTTCAAAAAAATGGATTAGCCGCCAGGCAACAATTTTAAACGAGATTTTTGATTACGATCAGTTAAGTTGTAAGCCAGATGAAGTAGTTTACAAAGATTACCATGCAGATAAAATTATTTTTGCCGAAGGATATTTGGTAAAAAACAATCCCTGGTTCTGTTATATTCCATTTAAACCGGTAAAAGGTGAGATACTAACTTTTACAAGCAACGATTTAAGTATAGGCAACAATATTATTAAGAAAGGCAATTTCGTTTCACATATTTATGATAACGTATATAAAACAGGAGCCACTTATAACTGGGAAAGTCTGAATGATATCCCTACAGAGGAAGGAAAGCAAGAGCTTGAATCGAAGCTTAAAAAAATAATATCTGCTGATTATAACATTATTAACCATGAAGCAGGCGTACGCCCTTCGGGTTTAGATCGCCGCCCGATTATAGGTAGTCATCCAACGAATCAGCGGTTACTTATCTTTAATGGCCTGGGTGCCAAAGGTGTGATGCTGAGTCCGTATTTTGCCGATCATTTTTTAAGTCACTTAAAAGGAGAAAATACTTTAAATAAAGAGGTGGATGTAGCGCGTTTTAATCATTTTTTTGTAAATTAAACCTGAATTTCTCTCTCATCAGAGTACTAGTGAAACCATCAGAACATAAAATCCGTCTCATAGGAAGACGTGAATTTGTTGACTTTCCTCAATTAAAATTATCTTCCATTGAAGCAAAAATAGATACGGGGGCATATACTTCAGCAATACATTGTAAAGATGTAGAAGTGAAGATGGTTGATGGAAAAGAGATTTTGTATTTTAAATTGCTGGACGATTCCCATCCCGAATATTCTAAGCTTACTTATGAGTTTACTGAATTTTACAGAAAAAAAATTAAAAATTCTTTCGGTGAAATGGAAGAGCGTTTTATCATTAAAACTCCTGTTAAAATAGCCCGTAAAACAATTATCACAACACTTTCTTTAAGCGATCGTGAGAAAATGCGCTATCCGGTTTTAATTGGCAGGAGATTGTTGAAAGGAAAGTTTATCGTGGATGTTAACCGCATTCATACCTCTGGCAAAATCAGCATTCAAAAACGTAAAAAGAAAAAATCAGAATAATATTAGTCATGAAAATTGCAATTCTATCACGAAACAAAAACCTTTACTCTACCAGACGCTTAATTGAAGCCGGAGAGCAACGTGGTCATGAAATCTTGTTACTTGATCACATGAAGTGTGTGTTGGTAATTGAACAAGGTCGCCCGCATATCTACTACGGTGGTAAAGAAGTAATCGGTGTTAATGCGGTAATACCACGTATTGGTGCGTCAGCTACTTTTTACGGTTCGGCAGTAGTGCGACAATTTGAAATGATGAAAATATTTACCGCAGTTGAGTCGCAGGCTTTGGTGCGCTCGCGCGATAAATTGCGCAGTTTACAAATTTTAGCCCGTGCCGGTTTAGGAATTCCTAAAACAGCTTTTGCTTCTTCGCCAAAAGACAGAGATATTGACAGCGTAATTGACGCCATTGGCGGTGCACCCTGTGTTGTGAAGTTATTGGAAGGAACACAAGGAATAGGTGTGATTTTAGCAGAGAACCAAAAAGCAGCTAAATCGGTAATTGAAGCTTTCTTAAAATTGGAAGCAAACATGCTGGTTCAGGAATTTATTAAAGAAGCAGGAGGCGCTGATTTACGTGTATTTGTAGTTGACGGACAAGTGGTAGGTGCCATGAAGCGCCAGGCAAAGGAAGGCGAATTCAGAAGTAATTTACACAGGGGAGGAACAGCAACCGTTATTAACTTAAGTGCTGAAGAAAGAGCAACAGCGATAAAAGCGGCAAAGAAACTGGGGCTTGGAATTGCTGGTGTTGATTTATTACAAAGCTCTCGCGGGCCTTTGGTAATGGAGGTGAATTCTTCACCAGGATTGGAGGGAATTGAAGGGGCAACAGGATTGGATATTGCTGGTAAAATTATTGAGTACGTTGAACGAAACGAATTTAATAAGCCGGGAGAATAAATTTAAATTGTAAATCTTATACCTTGTACGGCTTGCCACTTTGAAAGGGGATGCCGAAGGGCATGAGATATATACGTAAATATTATAATATTGCAAGAAACGATCATAATTAACGGTCAGCCAATTGCGGCAGGAGAAAATAAAACAGTTATTTTAAACTCCTACGAGCTGCACACCAAATCGTACATTAAAATTCCGGTACATGTTATGCGTTCGCATAATCCCGGACCAACCATTATGTTCAGCGCAGGAATGCATGGTGAAGAAACGAACGGTGTTGAAATTATCCGAAAACTGGTTAATCGTGATGAAGTAAAAAATTTAATATGCGGAACCATTATTGCTATTCCGGTGATTAATATTGTTTCGTTTTTATATTCTACACGCGATTTACCGGATGGACGCGACTTAAACCGCTGTTTTCCGGGTAGCAGAAACGGATCGTTGGGAAGCAGAATTGCCTATGATTTAATGAAACACATTATTCCGTTAATTGATTTTGGCGTGGATTTTCACACGGGCGGCGCAAAAATTAGCAACTATCCTCAAATTCGTTGCGTGTTTGAGTTTCCGGAAAATTTGGAAATAGCAGAAAAATTTTCAGCACCGCTAATCATTGACAGTAAATACCGTGAAGGCACTTTGCGTAAAGAAGCTGCCAAAAAAAATAAACCAATTTTGGTGTTTGAAGGCGGTGAGAGTATGCGCTTCGATTATTTATCCATTAATGAAGGCATCAATGGTTGTTTGCGTTTAATGAAGTCCTACAACATGGTAGATTTAGATATACCAAATAACCCGCATGTGAAGGTGGTGAAAGATTCTTGGATACGCGCCAAGGCTAGTGGTTTGTTTCATATGAACGCCAATAACGGAGCACACGTACGCAAAGATGATTTACTCGGCGTCATCTGCAATCCATTTGGTGAGGTAGAGCACAAAATCCTTTCGCCGGTTGATGCATATATTGTGGGGGTAAATAATCAACCTATAGTTAATGAAGGTGATGCCCTCATTCATTTAGGAATGGAAGATTAACTTTTCTTCTCCTGGCACAATTCCACTAAAACGCCATTGGTGCTTTTGGGGTGTAAAAAGCAAATGAGTTTATTATCAGCTCCGTCTTTTGGTTGTTGATGTACTAATTCAAAACCTTCTTTTCTTAAACGCTCCATCTCTGCATAAATATCATCCACATCATAGGCGATGTGGTGAATGCCTTCACCTTTTTTCTCAATAAATTTAGCAATAGCGCTATCGGGATTAGTTGCTTCCAGTAATTCAATTTTTGTTTCGCCCAGCATAAAAAAACTGGTGCTTACACCTTCGCTCTCTACTTTCTCAACTTTGTAATGGTTTTTCCCAAATAATTTTGAAAATAACTCATTTGAGTTTTGTAAATTTTTTACGGCAATGCCAATGTGTTCAATTTTTTTAAGCATGTTGTTTTGGTTTAATAAGTAAACTTCCTAAGTAAGCTCCGGAAAGGTAAATAACACAGTCGATTGCCATAAACCAAGCCGGATGCGGTATCATTATCAAGTTTAATATACCCAATAAGGTGAGTATGGCACCAACTATTAAGGCGTTTCTTCTGGCGTTGTTGGCGTCAAATTTTGCTGCTACAAATCCTCCTGAAAATCCGCCAAGAAAAGCTCCAAGTAATACAATTAGAAGGGCAGCTATAGGGACATTAGCCATTAATTCCTTAATAGCTTCTTTGTTGGTTGGATCAATTATGGCCGGCATCGGAAATAAAACATGACCGATCGACTCTGTCAGAAAAATCAGGGCAATTCCGGCTGAACAGCCCGCCAATACTGAGGTTAAGCGCTTTAACATAGGATAATTTGGGTCCAAATTAATGATTTTTAGGCATTTTAAGTAATTGCAAAAAAATGTTACCTTTACAGGACAAATTTATTAACGATGACAACATCACTTATTCTTGGTTTTTTAGGCGGACTTGGTGCACCTGAAATCATTATCATTTTAATCATCATTTTATTAATGTTTGGTGGTAAAAAAATTCCTGAATTAATGAAAGGTTTAGGCCGTGGCGTAAAGGAATTTAAAGACGCTTCTAAAGGAGTCGATTCTGGAGAATCTGATAAAAATTAATTTTAATTCATCTTTTAAAGCGTCATTCTGTAAAGAGTGGCGCTTTATTTATTTAAAACTTAGCTCAAAAACAAAGAGCAGGTAGAGGCAGATTGAAATGTATACATATACAAACATAACAAACTTACAAGCTGATCTGAAGTCGGGGAACATAACCTGCGCGGCGCTTGTAAGCGATTTAATAAAAGAAATTGCTTCAAAAAAGCATCTTAATATTTTTTCGGAAACCTTTGATGCTACAGCTTTAGAGCAGGCTAAAAGAGTGGATGAAAAAATAAAAGCCGGTACCGCTGGTAAAATGGCAGGAGTGGTTGTGTCGCTGAAAGATAATATCTGCTACAAGAATCATAAAGTTTCAGCATCGTCAAAAATACTAGAAGGATTTGAGTCACAATTTACTTCAAGCGTAGTAGAGCGCTTATTGGCTGAAGACGCCATAATAATTGGTCGTACCAATTGCGATGAGTTTGCGATGGGAAGCAGTAACGAAAATTCGGCCTTCGGAAATGTATTAAACCCTTTAAATGAAAAATTTGTTCCCGGCGGATCATCGGGTGGGGCAGCTGCGTCTGTTGCCGCTGGTTTATGTCACGTTGCATTAGGTTCTGATACGGGTGGTTCTATTCGTCAGCCGGCTTCGTTTTGTGGTGTGGTGGGTTTAAAGCCAACATACGGACGTGTATCGCGTTGGGGATTGATTGCCTATGCTTCTTCATTTGATCAGATCGGACCTATTACAAAAAACGTAGAAGATGCAGCGCGGGTAATGGAAATCATCAGTGGTGCCGATGAATACGATAGTACTGCTTCACAAAAACAGGTTCCAGCATATTCGGAACAGGTGAAGTCTTCCGGAAAAAAATATAAAGTTGCTTATTTAAAAGATTGTCTGGAAGCTAACGGCCTGGACACAGAGGTAAAGAAGGCAGTGTCATTTCAATTAGAGAAATTCAAAAAAGAAGGACATACTGTTGAAGCAGTAAGTTTCCCTTATCTGGATTATCTGGTGCCAGTTTATTACGTATTAACTACGGCTGAAGCTTCATCTAATTTATCGCGTTTTGATGGTGTACATTTTGGTTACAGAAGTAAAAACGCAACGGATTTAGAAAGCACGTATAAAAAATCACGTAGCGAAGGTTTTGGCAAAGAGGTAAAGCGTCGAATCATGCTTGGTACATTTGTGTTAAGTGCAGGATATTACGACGCGTATTACAGCAAAGGACAAAAAGTTAGAAAGTTATTACAGGAAAAAACATTTGAAATATTAAAGAATTACGACTTTATTGTAACACCATCTACACCGGGTACATCTTTTGAATTTGGTAAGAATAGCGCAGATCCTATTAAAATGTATTTGGAAGATATTTTTACAGTTCAGGCAAATATTGCCGGTATTCCGGCTATTTCGGTGCCTTGCGGTAATCACAGTAACGGATTACCAATGGGAATTCAAATTATGGCTGATTATTTTGAGGAAGGAAAACTCTTAGAGTTCGCCGCCTCAGTTAAATAAAAAAAATCCTGCGTAAAGCAGGATTTTTTGTTTAGTAAAAAGAAGCGCAAAGTTTATTTGTTTTTTTCGGCAGATTTTACATTATCTACTTCCATGGTAGCTTTTCCGCCGCCAATTGTTTCGCTTTTAGATTCTTTAAAAGTACCGTTCCATATTAATTTAAAAGGTTCGCGTTGCATATTGCCCGAGCCTTTCAATTCCTTAAATTCTACAAAGAAATCATCTGATTTTCCTTTTTCAAGAAGGTTTCCTTTATTACGATTAATATTAGGGTTCTCTTGTTTGTTTGGCATTTGTGCTACAATTTGAGAGGGTGTTAAAATACCGATGTTATCACCCTCATACACACAAACAAATTTTAAAAGTGTTTTATCGGTTTTAATGGCAGCGCTTTTTAAAGTGCAATTAAAATCACCGGTTTTAAATTCTTTAACGGTTGGCGGAATATTAAAATCATCCGTTTTAATAATAGGCGTGTTAGCCGGAATTCGGTAAAGGTTTTTTATTTCGATAGTGATTTTATCGTACTGACTGTTTTTGTTTTTTACATCTACCACACGTGTTGCTTCATCATTTGGGAAAACAATAACCTGCTTATCCATTCCAGGTAAGATGTTGTCGCCGATTTTGAAAGTTAAATCCGTAGGTTTAAAGATGAGGAAGTCGTTGGTTTTATTAAATATGCGGATTTTGCATTTAGCCCATGCTTCGGTAGAAATGCCGTCTTCAATGTAAATTTTGTAATCATCAGTTTCAAAGGAGGTTTGCTGATAATACACTTTATAACCGGCATCAACAGCTAAGCGTGTTTGTGAAAAAGACGTGAACGATGAAAGGATTAGTAAAGCAACAATTAAATTTCTCATAATCTCTTAATTTTAGTACTAAGTTAATGATGAAGTAAGAATAAAAAAACTGCTTAAACATTTTTTAATAAAAAAACCCCGGATATACCGGGGTTTTTACTTTATGATTAAATGCAATTATTTTGATTTAGCAGCCTTACCTAATTTTTTACCTAGGTCTTTACCAGCTTTAGCATAACATTCTTGTAAACGGGAAGCAACATCAAAATCATATCCGCCATATTGGGAACCAGGGACATTATACATCATGCCTCTTGATTTAACGGCTGAAGGATTTGCTGTTTCAGTAATTGTAATTTCAAAATCACAAGTAGCAGGCATTTTAGAAATACCAATATTCCAACCCGGCTCCATTCTTAAAACATGCACTGTCAAAGTGTATTTTGCGTTTGATTTTTTTCTGTCGCCATTTAAGTTTTCCCCTGCAACTTTGTTAAATAACTCTTCAAATTTTGGCTCGTAAATATTTGTTTTGTTTTCCTGCCAAGCTTTAGCCCACTTATCACCTTTACCTGCTTCTTTCTTATTGTATTCTTCTGTTTTTTCAGCGATGTAATCGGCTTCAGCTTTCTTTTTACCGGCAGTCATGCCATCGTAAGTAAACTTTACTAAAATTTCTTTTTCTCCTTTTAAATAAGAAAGGTCTTTACCTTCCGACCATTTTTGCGCGTTAGCTGTACCTGCAATTAATAGAGCAGCAGCAATAACTAAACTTTTAATTTTTTTCATGATAATAAGATTTTAAACAAATATAGAAATTATATCTATACTTAAAACTATTTAGGTAGAAGCTGA
>JBBAKL010000020.1:0-46074 GCA_040403535.1 Bacteroidia bacterium | reverse complement strand
GAAGCGGAACGAATTGCTAAAGAGAAAGCAGCAGCAGAAAAGGCAGAACAAGAACGCATTGCTAAAGAAAAAGCGGCAGCCGAAAAATTAGCGGCAGAGAAAGCAGCACAAGAGAAGGCATTAGCAGAGAAGGCGGCAGCTGATAAACTAGCAGCAGAGAAGGCCGAAGCGGAACGAATTGCCAAAGAGAAAGCAGCAGCAGAAAAATTAGCAGCGGAAAAGGCTGCACAGGAAAAAGAGGCAGCGGATAAACTGGCCGCAGAAAAGGCAGCAGCGGAGAAAGCAGAGGCAGAGCGTATAGCCAAAGAAAAAGAATTGGCAGAGAAAGCAGCAGCTGATAAATTAGCAGCAGAGAAGGCCGAAGCGGAACGAATTGCCAAAGAGAAAGCGGCAGCCGAAAAATTAGCGGCAGAGAAAGCAGCACAAGAGAAGGCATTAGCAGAGAAGGCGGCAGCTGATAAACTAGCAGCAGAAAAAGCAGAAGCGGAACGATTTGCCAAAGAGAAAGCAGCAGCAGAAAAACTAGCCGCAGAAAAGGCAGCAGAAGAAAAAGCGCTTTCAGACAAGTTAGCGAAAGAAAAAGCGGCTAAGGAGAAAGCGGTAGCTGATAAACTAGCAAAAGAACAAGCTGCACGTGATAAGGCAACAGCCGATAAACTAGCGAAAGAAAAAGCAGCAGAAGAAAAAGCCGAAAAAGAAAGATTAGCGAAAGAAAAAGCAGCAGCTGATAAATTAGCGAAAGAACAGGCAGAAGCAGATAAGCTTGCAGCACAAGAAGCGAAAGAAAAAGAAGAAATGAATGGTAGCGCGGGACAAGGCCCTGAAAACGTTGACAGAGGAGATGCAAAACACAAAATAGCACAGACTTTAGGCTCTGCAACAAAGTACAAGGAAGCTTTAAATAAGGCGGAAGGGTATTTTAAAATGAAGCGATATGCAGAAGCAAAACCAGCATATGAAGAAGTATTGAAGATAAAGCCGGAAGATCCGTATGCTACAAAAAAACTGGAAGAGGTAAATAAGTTACTTTCTAAATAGAATATTAAGTTATTATTGCTTTATTTCTGTTTTAGAAGTTATCGTTACGCATACTTCATTTCTTCTGTTGATTATTTGATATGGCGGATTATAGCTCATATATTTATAATCGCCTTTATGACTAATCCCTTCTTTAAGCAGAAGCGCGTTCAATTCTTCTTCTTTCATTAAAATATCCTTATTATTGGCATAGCCTCCAAACTGAATAACAGCAACCACAACAGGTTCGCTTCGCCACAATTTGATTTCTTTATTCTGAGGTTGCGGTAATGAATTTAAATTAAAATTTTCAGGCATCACAAAACTCATTTCAGAAACGGATTTATTTAATGTGTCAGCATAAATGTAAACCGGTGCAGTCATGGCAATTTTCATATTTTGCTGATTACCTCCAAAAATATAACCTGCAAGGTCGCGGAATCCCTGATTTCCGATTTCCATCATTGTTCCGCTTTTAGTGACGCTGGCATAAATGGCAGGCGGATATTCTCTGATTTCAAAATCTTTGTATTTTTTTATTACGTTATAAGGCTGCATTTCAGTATCGGCCCGTTTTAATGTTTTCCATGATAAAAATAACATGGAGCAAACGATAATTAGTATTAATGTTGTTTTCATATATCTATTAAACAAATGAAACAACTGTATGTTCAATACAATAAAATAGATTCCAAATTATCTTTTTTGCGCTCATGCAACTTTCCTTCTTCATCACCGTATCCAAAAATCACAGCCAAATGAATTTGGTGATTTTCCGGTACATTAAGGTATTTATACTCCTCAGTATGATCTATGTATTTGCCAAAACCAACCGGACAAGAGTCTATTCCTAACGATTTTGCGGCAAGCAACATGTTTTGAACGCACATGCCAATATCCAATGATGCCCACTCATTATGTCTGTCAGCCGATATAAAAACCACAATAGGAGCAGTGTGAAACACAGGATCACTGGCTTTAAAAAAGTTAATTCCGTCTTTGAGATTAAAACCTACGGGAAGTGTCAGTAAATGTGCAACTTCTTTTATTCCCGCTTTAAACATATCCATTTTTGAAGTGTTCAATATTGCCTTTGACATTCGCTCAATAAAGGCTGGCTCGTCGGTAGTATAAAAGCGCCAAGGCTGTTTATTAATTGCTGAGGGAGCCATTCGGCCGGCATCTAAAATTTTTTCTAAGATAGCTTTGTCGATTATTTTGTTTTTAAATTTACGTATAGCTCTTCTTTTATAAATAGTTTCTAAAACTAAATTGTCAAATGAATCAGGGATTATAACGTTATTTTCCATCGTCTGTTTTTTATAAAGTTCCTAAATAGATAAATAAGATGAATGAGGCGCATCAGTAATGCCTATGATCATTGTCATGTTATAATAAACCCAAAACTTTATTCAGGAATGAAGTTTTGTTAAAGCATTAAAATTAAATTTGTCTGATGAAGTTGAAAATAGTACTATTTCTTTTGCCATATTGCTTACATGCCCAGGTTGGAACGTATGTGGCTGCTGATTCAATTATTTCTTTTGCAAAAAAACATTTAGGTACCCGTTATTGTTATGCCAATTGCACCCCTCAAAAAGGATTTGACTGCTCCGGCTTTGTTTATTATGTATTTGGTCACTATAATATTAAAGTTCCGCGAGCAAGTATGGATTACGAGAGGCAAGGAAAGGTTATACCTCCTGATTCGGCACGCCCTGGTGATATCATCGTGTTTACAGGTACAAACGCTAAAAACCGCAAGCCCGGACATGTAGGGATTGTTCTTTCTAATCCCGGAGAGGAAATGAAATTTATTCATTCATCATCCGGAAAAAAAGCCAATGGCATAATAATTACAACTTACGCAACTTCCCCTTATTACAAACATCGATTTATTAAGGTGGTGCGAATGGAAATGGTGAAATAATAGTTATTTGTTTAAAAAGCTTATTTTTAATAAGCAATTCTAATACCAATGGATAAACGTGAATTTTTAAAATCTTCCGCACTCTGTGGAGCCGGTGCATTATTTAGCTTTCCTGTTCTTGAAAAATTAATAAAAGGTGTTGAAAATGTAGCCGCGGCTGAATTGGCATCAAATGAGGATTTCTGGATGCAAATACGTAAAGGATATAAATTAAAACCTGATTATATCAATCTGGAAAATGGCTATTACTGCATTCAGCCAGAAGAAATTCTGGAAGCATATATTAAACATATTCGGGAAATTAATCTGCAAGGCGCATATTATATGCGAACAGTTCAATACGACAAAAAGAAGGAAATGGTTGAGCTGTTGTCACAAGTGGCGGGTTGTTCAGCTGATGAGTTAATCATAACGCGAAACACTACCGAATCTCTTGATATGATTATTGGCGGCATGGATTGGCAGGCAGGCGATGAAGCTCTTATGGCTGAACAAGATTATGGCGCGATGTTAGACATGTTTGATCAGGTGTCGCGCCGCTATGGTACAAAGAACACAATCATTTCCATCCCAAACCATCCAAAGTCTGACCAGGAAATACTTGAATTGTATGCTAACGCCATTACGCCGAAAACAAAACTATTAATGGTGTGCCACATGATTAATATTACCGGACAAATTTTACCTGTTAAGGAAATTTGTGAAATGGCACACAGTAAAGGTGTTAAAGTGATGGTTGATGGTGCTCATGCGTTTGCTCATTTGGAATTTAAGATTGACGAATTAGGTTGTGACTTTTATGGGGCCAGTTTGCACAAGTGGCTCAGCAATCCATTAGGCGCGGGTATATTGTACGTGAAAAAAGAGCATATTCCTAAGGTATGGCCATTATTTGCCGAGAGTTTCAAGGAAGATGGAGATATTTCCAGATTAAATCATACCGGCACAATTCCTGTTCATACGGATTTAGCAATTGCAAATGCAATTACTTACTATCAAAAAATTGGTGTAAAGCGAAAAGAAGAAAGACTGCGATTTTTGCAAAACTACTGGACTAGTAAGGTTCGTTTATTGCCAAATGTTATATTAAACACACCGGAAGACCCTAAACGTTCGTGTGCAATTGCCAATGTTGGCATAAAGAACATGAAGCCTGCTGTGTTGGCCGAAAAATTATTGAAGCAGTATAAAATATACACGGTAGCTATAGATGGAAAAGGCGTTCAGGGTTGCCGCATCACACCTAATATTTACACAACTACCCAAGAATTAGATCAGCTAGTTAAGGCAATTCAAGAATTAAGTAAAACATAATAAATGAGTTTTGATATAAGGGATCTGTTTTTATTAAGAAAGGACATTACTTTTTTAAACTTCGGTTCGTTTGGCGCTTGTCCTAAACCAGTTTTTGAAGATTATCATAAATGGCAATATGAACTCGAGCAAGAACCTGTTCAGTTTATAACGGTAAACGGCTTGCGGTATTTGAAAGAATCAAGAGAGGCGCTGGCGAATTACGTTAATTGTGATCCGGATGATGTGGTTTATGTTACTAATCCTTCCTACGCTGTTAATCTGGTGGCAAAAAGCCTCAACTTACAGCCAGGCGATGAAATTCTTACAACTAACCTTGAATATGGCGCATGCGATAAAACCTGGAATTATTATTGCGAAAAAACAAACGCTAAGTATATTCGGCAACCAATTACAATGCCATTAACTACAAAAGAAAAATTTATTGAAGATTTTTTTAAAGGAGTAAGCGATAAGACCAAATTAATATTCATTTCTCATATAACCAGTTCCACAGCATTAATATTTCCGGTTAAGGAAATTTGCACCATTGCCAAACAAAAGGGTATTATGACTTTTGTGGATGGTGCTCATGCCCCGGCACACGTTGATTTAAATTTATCGGAATTGAATGCTGATATTTACACCGGAGCTTGTCATAAATGGATGATGACACCGAAAGGTTGCTCGTTCCTGTATGTTCGTTCGGAGTACCAGTTGAAATTTGACCCGCTTGTTATCAGTTGGGGATTTCATGCTATGTTCCCTTCACATTCTGCATTTCTGGATTACCATCAGATGAATGGTACCCGTGATTTTTCTGCATTTTTAACTGTTCCTAAAGCCATTGAGTTTATGCAACAATATAACTGGAACCAAATTTCAGACAATTGCAAAAAGATGGTGCGCGATAATGCATGGAGGTTTTGTAAGTTAGTGGGATCTGAGCCATTATGTCCGATTTCAGACGAATTTTTAGGACAGATGTTTAGTATTCCTGTTAATACAAATGAACCGGAAAAATTGCAGCGCCATTTATTTGAAAAATATCATATAGAAATTCCCGTGATGAGACATGGGGATAAAGTATATTTGCGGTATTCAATAAATGCCTTTAACTCGCAGCACGATTTGGATATACTTTATTCTGCGATTGAAGAAATATTAAGTAAAACTAATTTGTTATCTAAATTTTAAAATCATGAAAAAAGTTATCACATCTGCAGGTGCTCCTGCGCCAATCGGACCTTACAGTCATGCTAATTTAGTGCCTGCACAAGGACAATTATTGTTTGTTTCCGGACAAGTAGCAAAGGATGCACAAACGGGGGAATTGGTATTAGACAATATCACAAACGAAACGCACAAAGTGATGGGAAACGTAAAGGCTATTTTGGCGGATGCAGGGATGGACTTTACAAACGTAGTTAAAACCACCATCTTCTTAACCGACATGAATAATTTCTCTAAGGTTAATGAAGCATATGGTTCCTATTTTACAGGAAATTATCCGGCACGTGAAACGGTTCAAGTGAGCAGATTGCCACTTGATGTAAACGTTGAAATTTCGGTTATTGCTCAAAAATAAAAAAGCCTTAATGGCTTTTTTATTTTACTTTCAAGCTAAAGAACTCCCTGGCAAAGGCCAGTTTTTGGTTATCCGTCATGTTGTCGGTTGATTCAACAAAAATTGCTTTGTTTGAAAATGATTTAATGCCTTTTAAATGATTATTCAATTCAACTTTCGCTTTAGTTGGACCAAACAGCAAAATTTCATCATATTCTGATAACAACTTAGTAAGTGTGTCGTAATAACGTTTAAGTTGTTCAGTCTCTTTTAAGTTTTTGTGGTATTCGTTACTGGAACTGTGTTTATCCCAGCGAGTACCATCTGCGCCTTGTCCGTCTTCTCTTGGCATTTTATCGTGTTCCGAAAAGATGGTTTGTATGTGCTCGTTTAAAGGTTCGTGTGTGATAAATTCAGCCTGCTGATAATTCATCCATACAGCTATTTTATTGTTTGCTTTCATGACTTAATAAGTTTAACTGTTATAAATGTCAGTTAAATTTTATTTAAAAAACATGATAAAAAGCAGAAAAAAAAATTGATTAAAATCAAGTCTTTTACTTAAATAAGAAGGTTTAATAATCTTTCAACTGTTCAAACAACTCTTCTAATTCTAATTGTGACAAAGGACGCCACTCACCGGGTTTTAATGCCCCTAATTCAATATTCATTACACGAACACGCTGTAATTTAATTACCTGATAATCGTATGCGTTACACATTCTTCTTATCTGTCGATTTAGTCCTTGAGTTAAAATGATTTTAAACAGTCTTTTTGTGTTGGGCACCACACTCACTTTACAGGGTTTCGTTGTTTGTCCAAGTATTTCTATGCCCTGAGAAATTTCATCCAGAAATTTTTTACGTACCGGCAAATTAAGAGTTACAATATATTCTTTCTCGTGTCCTTTTTCGGCGTGAGTGATTTTGTTTATGATTTCACCATGGTTCGTCATTAAGATTAAACCCTCCGAATCTTTGTCCAATCGGCCAACCGGGTATATTTTTTCAGGATAATTGATTGCATCAATAATGTTACCTTCTATTTTTTCAGTTGTACAGATAATGCCTTTAGGCTTATGATAGGCTAAATAAACAGGTACAAAAGGCTTGGCCTTTACTTCATTGCCATCAATGGTGATTTTATCGCTTTCCTCAACTTTGGTACTAAATGTGGCTGTTTTACCGTTTATTTTTACACGTTTTTCTTCAATAAAAGCAAAAGCTTTGCGGCGTGAACAATAGCCGGACTGGCTTATGAATTTATCAATTTTCATGTGGTCAAAGGTAATCAGAATATCGAGTTCAGCTTCTCCGTTTTAGTATTTGACATTACATCTTTAGGCATTTCCATTCGCTTATACCTTAGCAATGAAACTATTATCTTATTATTGGTACTTATTAATGATTAATCTGGTCTAAATAATGCTGCTTTTCTTAAACTTATACGTCTCATTTTTATATATTTGCAGCCTTAAATAGATATGGTGGAGCAACCTATAGTTATAATTGAAAATTTAACCAAAGAGTTTAAGGATGCTATGGAGCCGGCTGTAAAAGGCGTTTCCTTTTCTATAAACAAAAATGAAGTATTTGGTTTACTTGGGCCAAACGGTGCGGGAAAAACAACTATTATTTCAATACTTTGCGGCTTGTTTCCTCCATCGGGCGGCACGGTTAACATTGATGGAAAAAATTTAACAAGTGATTTAGGAGAAATAAAACAAATTGTAGGTGTAGTTCCTCAGGATATCGCTTTATATCCTACCCTTACCGCAAAAGAAAATTTGGAATTTTATGGAGCGATGTATGGGCTAAAAGGAAAAGAGTTGAAGGATAAAATTAATTTATGGCTCGAAAAATTAGGATTAACAAAAGCAGCCAATAAAAAAATTGAAACATTCTCAGGCGGAATGAAACGTCGTGTAAATTTGATTGCAAGTATATTGCATGAACCTAAAATCTTATTTTTAGATGAACCAACGGTTGGCGTAGATGTGCAATCGCGAAATGTGATTATTGAGCATTTAAAGGAATTAAATCAATTAGGTATGACTATAGTTTACACATCGCATCATCTTGATGAGGCGCAGGATTTCTGTACCCACATTGCTATTATTGATTACGGTACCATCTTAACACAAGGCTCTCCCCAGCAATTAATTGCAAACTCTCCCGGTTCTAATGATCTTGAAGATGTATTCCTTAACCTGACAAAACGAAAACTCCGAGACTAATGTTATTTAAGTTATGGGCAGCAATAAGAAAAGAAACTTTACTCTTAATAAGAGATAAGGTTGGATTGTCTATACTGTTCATTATGCCTATGATTCTGATTTTTGTTATGACATTAATTCAGGATTCTGCATTTAAAACTATCAACGAAAAAGGTATACCCATTGTATTGGTAGATGACGATAAGGATACTTTAGGGATTTATATTAAGAAAGGATTAAAAAAATCTTCACTTTGCGATGTAAGTGATTCAATTAATGGCGTGCCTGCCACCGCTGAGCTGGTAAATCAATCCGTTTCAGAAGGTAAGTTTTTAGTAGGGGTAGTGATTCCTAAAGGAGCCACAAATGCCATACGCAAAAACGTTACCCAATTGGTAAATGAAACCATGGCTCTTGATTCTGTTGCGGCTGATTCAAAAACCGATTCGGTGAATATTTCAATATTCATCGATCCGGTTGCTAAAAAATCATTTGTAAGTTCTGTTACAAGTAATTTGCATGAATTCATTTCAGAAGTAAAAACACAAATAATGTTCCAAACATTTTCTGAACAAATTGCAGAAATAATGCCGGAAGGAACCAAAGCTCCCGAAAACACATTTTCAAAATCTCAGATTATTCATTACAAAGAAGTATATGCTTCCGATTTAATAGGAGAAATATTGCCTAATGCTGTTCAGCACAATGTTCCGGCATGGACCATCTTCGCTATGTTTTTTATAGTAATTCCTTTAGCGGGAAGCTTAATGAAGGAAAAAAAAGAAGGAAGTATTTTCCGTTTGTATACAATGCCGAGTTCGTATCTGCTTTTGGTTAACGGAAAAATAATAGTTTATGTTGTGGTTTGTCTGATTCAATTTGTTCTGATGCTTTCAGTAGGATTATACATTTTGCCATTATTGGGATTGCCGGTTTTGCAGTTAGGGAATAGCATGTTTGCTATTTTAGTTTTAGCCATGGCCACATCGTTTGCTGCAACTGGTTACGGTGTTATGGTGGGCACTTTGGCTTCCAGCGAACAACAAGGGGCCATACTAGGGTCATTGTCTATTCTTTTATTGTCGGCTTTAGGAGGCGTATGGGTGCCAACCTATGTTATGCCTGAAGTGATGCGTCAGATAAGTGTATTATCGCCCCTTAATTGGGCTTTAGATGGGTTTTATAAATTGTTTTTGAGGGGATCTGATACGCTGGGGATTTTATGGCCGGCAACCAAACTGATTCTGTTTTTTATTTTTACAATGGGCATTTCATCAGCAATTAACCGAGTTAAACGTAAAATTTAAAAGCGCATGAACATTCAACAGATTGAAGCCGATATTATCAATTTTCTGCAAAAAAATATTTTAGCAGAAAATGTTTCCCTTAAAGCTGATATGGTTTTACGTGATGTTGGTGTTGATTCTTTCTCAATCGTTGAGATAATTTTATTTATTGAAAGGAAATATGGGTTAATTATTCCCGATCAATATTTAATTCCCGATAATTTCAAATCTGTAACCTGCATCGCTCAATTAATAATCCGATTGAGTTATTAATCAATACAATAATGGGCCAAGCTTCACCTGTAATACTGCCAGAAAAAATCTATTTGACGGGTGCTGATAATTTTTATTTGATGCTGGCTCATAAAGCCCGTAAGGCCGAAGCCGGGCACAATGTATTACGCATTGTGTTTTATTTTGATAATTACAATGCTGTTTCGCCTTTGATTGATAGAATAAAAGCATCGCCATTAATTCACTGGATACATAACATCACCTTAGTACAAGGCTTATTTTTTTTAAAGCCCTATTGGCACTACGTAAATAAAGGGATTCAACCGGTAATTAATGAAACCAATTGCGCCCAAGAAAACATAATTCCATCTGAGCTATTAAACCGGGATATTAGTTTAAATCAGCGCCTGATGGAATTTGATGTTCTTCATTATCCATCGGGTAAAATTGCTTTTGTTATCTCTTGGCATCATATCATTATGGATGGAAGAGGATCCGGGTATTTGATGCGCCACTTGAATGGTAATACGGCATTTGATCAGGAAACCATCAATGACATGTTTCCAAAAGCGGAAAAAAGAACCGGATTAATCCATGCAATAAAAAACATGTATGAAGTCCGGGATTTTGTTCAGGAATCTTCCTTTCGACCAATTACTACAGTTGCAAATCAATTAAGCGCTAATGGGAGAAAATTTAATTTAAAAACAATTCATTTTAGCGAGACTGAAACGGCATTAATGGATAATAATGCAAAAAAGAATGGCGCTCGCTTTGGGGCTAATCTTTTTCAGCTGGCAGTATGTGCTCAATCCATTCATCAGTTAAATATTTTACAAGGTAAGCCGGGTACAATATGGCTACCCATTCCATACGACGGCAGAAAACGGGGCGGTAATGGTCCAATAGTTACCAATACGATATCGTTTTTATTTTACCGATTAGAGTTAAAGAATTTGGTAGGCATTAAAGAAACCATTGCTTGCATTAATCAGCAAATGATGGAACAATTAAAAATTGAACTGCCTACTAAGTACAGCAAATTACTTAATATGATGCGCCACATCCCATTGAGTTTATATAGCTTTTTAACCACCTATTCATCAAAAGGAGTTGTATCCAGCTTTTTATACTCTTCAGCCGGTGAAAGCACTCACGATATGACATCGCTTTTACAAAATGAAGCAACCGACATAGTTGTAATCCCTCCGTTTATTTTTCCACCAGGACTTACATTTTCATTTTTACGGTATAAAGGCTGTTTAAAAATGAATATTGCATATTGTGTGGGCAGTATTAGTGAAAATGAATTAAATTTGATTGAGTCAACGATAAAACAATTGTTGTTGAAGAAAGACTAATTGAAAGAACTAAATACAGATATTCTGATTGTTGGTGGTGGATCGGCCGGAGTTGCCGCCGCCTATTCAGCTTCCGAAAACAATGATGTAATAATTATAGAAAAACTAACTTACCTAGGTGGTAAAGCTACAGGTGCTGAGGTGGGCACCATTTGTGGATTATATCTTTATTCTAAATCCGGAAAAAGTGAATTCGTCACCAATGGATTTGCACGATATTTTGCAGAACAATTATCGCTTAAATCCAATACTGAACCACTGAGCAATTCATTAGGTTTACATTACTTGCCATATCACATTGATGACTATAAGCAGCTTTGTCAAACACTGTTAAATAAAAACAATATCACTGTTTTATTTAACACTCAACTGGAACTTATTGAAGAGTCATATAACATCTTACATTCTGCAATTGTAAAAGTAAATAACGAAAAAAAGCGCATTACATTTAAAGCCATCATCGATTGTTCGGGCGATAATTGCGTGTCGGAATTAGTCGGTTTCCCACAGATATCCAGCACTAATTATCAGACAGCTTCTCAAGTTTTTAATCTATGCGGATTAAAAGAAATGTCAGAAACAAACCTCACGTTTTTATTAATGAAAGAACTGCGATATGCTGTCAATCAAAATAAAGTGGATGTTGATTTTGAAAAAGTATTTGTAGTACAGGGTTCGGTTAAAAATGACTGCGCTTCATTTAAATTAAATGTTCCAATGGAGGTTACCTATAAATCCGGTAACATTGAAGCCTTAATAAAATTGGCGGGAGAACGAGTGCATGAATTTGTTCGCTACATGAAAAAAAACGTATCAGCATTTGAGCATGCAGAATTAAAAAGCATAGCTCCCGAATTGGGATTGCGCGTTGGAAAAAGGGGACTAGGCCAATATACTTTAAGTGAATCGGATGTTATATCCTGTAAGAAATTTAAATCAGCAATTGCCAACGGCTCATGGCCAATTGAAGAGTGGGGTAAAGATGTTAAAGTAAGAATGCGGTATTTTGCAGAAAACGATTATTATCAGATTCCGGCTGAATGTTTATTTTCAGAACATAGCCCGAATTTGTTTTTTGCCGGAAGAGTGATTTCGGCTGATGATTCGGCAATAGCCAGCGCCAGAGTAATGGGAGCCTGCTTGCAAACCGGATTTGCGGCGGGAATATTTGCGTCGGCATATTGTTCAAAAACGGATTATTCACAAGCCATTGAATACATTCAGCAAAAACAATTTTTTGTTTAAATTAGCGGAATGAACTACACCTTGGTGTATAAAGTACTTCAGGATTCCGCACTAAAATGGCCTGATGCTCCGGCCATCTACGATGAGGACGGAATGTTAACGTTTGCACAATTATTTCAGGAGGCAGAAGAATTAAGAATTACACTCTCAGCTCGAGGGATTATCAAAGGTATGGGAGTTGGCGTTATGGCTAGAAACAGTCGTAATTTCATTACTGCCATATTTGCCGTTATCGGTTGTGGTGCCACAGTAATGCCCATGTCGCACCAATTAAAGAAGGGTGAAATTGATGAAGTTCTGAATGAAGCGAAATTACACGCGGTGCTTGATGATAAAAGCGGAATAAATCCTGTAGAGGGCGAACCGATTTTTATTGCAATGAATATCGGAGAGATGCGCTTGGCATTTACCTCCGTTCCTAAAGCAGAGGCATTTGCCGCTCATGTTGCTAATCCCGCATTTATACGTTTTACTTCAGGAACTACCGGAAAATCGAAAGGCGTTATTATTTCTCATCAATCAGCACTCGATCGGGTACAGGCCGCTAATAAGGTATTAAACCTTGGGGTTGGAGATACTGTCGTGTGGGTATTACCTATGGCGTATCACTTTGTGGTGTCTATTTTACTTTATGTGCGTTATGGCGCCGCTATAGCTATAGCAAAAGATTTTCTTCCTAAAAACATTATCGATATAACCAACCAACATAAGGGCACATTGCTATATGCATCCCCGATGCAAATCCGCTTACTTGCCAGCAATACCGATACTGATAAAATGGATAGTTTGAAGATGGTAATTTCAACATCTGCCGCTATTTCAACGGATATTTGTGTAGCATTTAAAGAGCGTTTTAATTTGGATGTAAGTCAGGCTTATGGAATTATTGAAATTGGATTACCAATGATAAACTATAAGAAATCAGCCGAACATCCTGAAGCGGTTGGTTACGCACTGCCTGATTTTGATGTGCAAATATTTGACGATAATAATATGCCGTTGCCGGCTGGTCATGTAGGACGTTTAGCCATTAAAGGTCCGGGCATGTTTGATGCATATCTAACGCCTCCCACCCTGCGGCAGGATGTTTTAAAAAAAGGATATTTTTTAACAGCCGATTTTGCTTCCAAAACAACGGATGGTTTGGTGAAAGTAGAGGGCCGTGAAAAATCTATGATAAACGTTTCCGGTAACAAAGTATTTCCCGAGGAAGTGGAAGGGATTTTAGAGACATTGCCTGAAATAAAGTTAGCGCGTATAACCGGTGTTCCTCATCCGTTAATGGGACAGATTATCCAAGCAGAAGTGGTGTTAAATGAAGGAATGACAATTGACGTGGAAGAAGTACTCACCTATTGCCGTAAACGGTTGTCTACTTATAAAATTCCGCAGCGAATAAAAATTGTGGATGCTTTACCAATGACCGGAAGCGGTAAGTTACAACGCTATTAATGATCGTAATATTTTTTATTAACGATTAAAAAGCCAAATGACTCTCCGTCTTCTTTACCAATATGCTTATGGTGCATTTTGTGCGCCCATCGAACCGCGCGTATGTAACGTGTATTTAAATTTCTGAACCATTTTAATCGTTGATGTACGATAATATCATGCACCAAAAAATATGCTGCCCCATAGGCCGACATGCCTGCCCCAATTATTATGCTAACCGGACTGCTATAAATAACTCCAAGCATAATGCATAACCAGCTAGGGATGGCGAAAATGAATGCGAACCAATCGTTTTTTTCAAAAAAACCTTCGCGTTTTTCGTGATGACTACGGTGGAGCGACCATAGAAATCCATGCATGATGAATTTATGAGTAAACCAAGCAACAAATTCCATTCCGAAAAATGTACCGAAAAAAACCGCTATGTAAAAAAGTATATCCAACCTGTATTGCTTTTAAACTTCAAAACTAAATTATTTTTATTAAATTTTGTTATGGTTTTAGCACAAAAACCCTGACGCTTGTCATCTTATATAAACAATACCGTAAAAAAATTGTTCAATAACTATACGGCATTTAACACAGCAAAAAAGCCAAACTGAACCAATAAAAATGTGAGCGCAATGTCATTAGATTTAGAAAATTCCAACTTATAAAATAGGCATAAGAACACAAAAGCGGCACAATACCAGGCAATATAATTTTGTAATGGAACGCTTGGTGCAGTCCAGGTCCAGAAATCATAACGGATAGCAATGGGTTCAATAAAAAAATCTAACCCAACTAATACTGCGGCGCCAATCAGCGATTTGATTACAATATGTAGTCGCAATTTATTAAAAACCACACCGGCACTATAAATCAAGGTAAGCCAATTTAAACCCATTACCAACGGAACATCCAGCCATTTCATGCCTAAGGTTTTTCCGTAATAATATTCTCCAAAAACCTGCGCTGTTTTTACACCAATTACTTCCAAAAAAAATCCACCCAAAAAAATTAATAATGAAAAAATCCAGAACTGTTTATTGAAATCGTTATGGTGATAATATAGTATGAAGGTGCTTAAGATAAGGTTAATGGGTGTTACGCTTAAAAATAAATCGCGGTAAGGGCTCATCATTCCAATAATGCCGCACAAATGCGCATTTATTAAAATGGCATGCATTAAATATTTTCGGGATTTCAGGCTCATGCTAACAAGCAATATTACCGAAAAAATTAATGCATAGAAAAGCAAAACAACTTTATAAAGCGCTGAAAAGCTGATTATTATATATTTTTTCCATTATCCTTTTCGTTACGGCAACAAAATCGGTTCAATTTTGTCATTTATCAAACAAGATATTTATCAGTTTGCGCTTTAGCTGCAAGCTTTTGTATATTTTTGAAAAACGATCTAAGTCCGTAAAGTATGATTAAAGAAAACAATAAAACATGCGCTGTTATTGGGGCGGGAGTATCCGGTTTAGCAGCATCCATACGAATGCGCAATAAAGGATATAAGGTAACTGTATACGAAGCCAATACTTTTCCCGGAGGAAAATTATCTTCCGAATCAAATAAAGGCTATCGTTTTGATATGGGACCCTCGGTATTTACAATGCCTCAATATGTGGATGAATTATTTATTCTTTCAGGAAAAAATCCACGCGAGCATTTTAATTATGAGCATTTAGATCCTGTTTACCGTTATTTTTTTGAAGACGGAGTGGTGCTGGATGGTTATCACGGAAATGAAAAATATGCCGCTATGATGGCGCCAAAAACAAAGGACAGCAAAGAAATCATACAGAAATATTTAGAGAAAACGGAGTTGGTGTATAATTTAACCGAAGAGGTTTTTTTGCATAACTCCCTACATAAAGCCAAGAATTATTTCACCAAAGCAGTTGCCCGTGGTTTAATTAATTTCGGAAAAATTGGTGCGTTTGATACCATGCATGAGGCCAACTCCAAAGCGTTTAAAGATAAACACCTGGTACAAATCATGAACCGTTACGCAACGTATAATGGTTCTAGTCCATATCTGGCACCTGCAACTTTAAATGTGATCCCTCATGTTGAAATTGCCCGGGGAGCCTATTATCCAATTGGAGGCATGTATAGCATTACTTTGGCATTGGAAAAACTTGCTAAAGAAATTGGTGTGGAAATAAAATATGGTACACCTGCCCGCGAAATCGTTATCGAAAACAATCTGGCTAAAGCGGTAAAAACCGACAACTCAACAGATAAATACGATGTGGTAATTAGTAACATGGATGTGTATAATACGTATCATAAATTAATACCAACAGCTAAAAAACCATATAAAACACTTAATCAGCCAAAATCAAGTTCAGGTATTATTTTCTATTGGGGAATTAAACATAGTTTTAAGGAACTTGGCTTGCATAATATTTTATTTTCTGAAAATTATGAAGAAGAGTTTGACACCATTTTCTCCAAAAGAAAAATATTTCACGATCCAACTATTTACGTTAACATAACATCTAAACACACAGCAACCGACGCACCTGCAGGTTGCGAAAACTGGTTTGCTTTTATTAATGTTCCTAATAATCAGGGTCAGGACTGGGATCAGTTTATAAATGAAGCACGGGAGGCAGTTATAAAAAAGGCAAGCCGTATTTTAAAAACGGACATTCGTCCGCTTATTGAATGTGAAATGGTATTTGATCCGCGTGTGATTGAGAAACGTACTTCAAGTGCTTTTGGTGCCATTTACGGAAACAGCAGTAATAATAAATTTGCCGCTTTTTTACGTCACGCGAATTTTTCTAAAAAGATCAAGAATTTATATTTCTGCGGAGGAAGTGTTCATCCCGGTCCAAGCATCCCATTGTGTTTGTTGTCGGCAAAAATCACAACAGGATTAATAAAATAATTAATGCTCGTCGTCAAGCTCTTTTAATTCGGGAACGAGACTAATTATTTTTGAAATTATAAAGGCTAAAAACATTGTACCAACAAAGCCCTGAAATGCGGTTACAAATCGTATTACACCGGTAGGCGATAAATCGCCATAACCAATTGTTAATTGGGTAATGGTGCTAAAATAGTAGCAATCTGTCCAGGTAGAAAATCCCTTTAATAATTCGTGGTTACTTAGGTAGAAGAACCCGAATATGAGAATGATTTCAAAGTAATTCCAAATAATTAAAAGTATAGCGCGTGTGTATTTGGTTATTCTGTTAAAACCGCCGGTACGAATGCTGTCAAACAAAATCATGTTTACGTTTACCTGAATAATATCAATTAAACGCAAAGCCAGTACTGTAGAAATAAGATATTTGAACCAAGAAACATGTAAGAAATTCTCGTAGATGTAAGGCATTGAAATTTCTACTACCAGATAGGCAATGATGATTTTTTCCATGAATACCGCCCGTTTTTTGGCAATGTGTTTGGTTTCTTCGTGCGTTTTACCTTTTAAATCATCGTAGTAGTGATCGGTTTTATTACCATAAAATACCTGAAACGGGAGAAATTGTAATAATCGAAAAAAGAACATGATTGATGGCGTAATGATGCCATATTCTTTCGAATTCCAGCGCAGCTCGCGTTTGATACGTTCCATCAGTTTCATTAACGCTAAGATACAATTAAATGCGGGAGTAATAAATTGATTTTGGTCAACCCAAGCATTATGTCAAATGAACAAACGTTTTGGTTAAATGTTATTATAGCATGGAGAACGAAAATTTTAATGAATGGCATTGTGCTTATAGCGATTTACCATCGCCAATGGCTTATGTTTCTGTTGAAGATTGTGATCCAAAAAAGGATTTCAGCGAGCGAGATGTAAACCGAATAATTGAAATGGCATGGGAAGACCGTACACCATTTGATGCGATAAAAATTCAGTTTGGCTTGAATGAAAGCGATGTAAAAGCTTTTATGAAGAAACATTTGCGCTTTAACTCCTACATACGTTGGCGCAAACGTGTGGAGAATTGCAGCACCAAACACAAATTGTTTCGCGACCAAAGCATTAACCGATTTAAATGCAGCCGTCAGCGGCAAATAACCCAGAACAGGATCTCAAAACAAAGGTGATGAACAAAACGTTTATAATAGCGGGCGCTAGCTCGGCAACAGCAAAAAAACTAAAGGATCTGCTTCAATCGCAAGGGCATCATGTTATTGGCATAAGTACTAAAGCAGAAGTGGAGGGATATGATGCCATTTACAATCAGGAAAATTACCATTCCATTGATTATCCTGAAGTGGACATGCCCGTACACGGATTAATTTATTTTCCTGGTACAATTTCTTTGAAACCTTTTGGAAGAATAACGAAAGAAGAATTTTTAAATGATTTTAATATTAACGCATTGGGTGCTGCAGCTTTTGTTCAGGCGTATTTAAAAAACATAAAAGCTGCAGGTACTGCTTCGGTTGTGTTTGTTAGCTCGGTGGCAGCGGCATGTGGTATGCCTTTTCACAGTTCAATTGCTATGTCTAAATCGGCTGTGGAAGGATTAACCCATGCCCTGGCAGCGGAGTTAGCTCCATCTGTAAGAGTAAATGGGGTAGCACCTTCATTAACCGACACACCATTAGCGGAAAAATTTTTAAACACACCCGAAAAATCAGAAGCGGCGCAAAAAAGAAATCCACTTAAGAAAGTTGGTTCTATTGAAGACATTGCTAACCTTATCGACTTTTTACTTTCTGAAAAATCGGGTTGGATAACCGGTCAGATTATTTCGGTTGACGGAGGAATGAAAAATTTAAAACTATAATTATGAAAAAAGAAATTTCACTTAACGACATTAATAATTTCGAGCAGCGCTACCGTACAACCTTTGTTAATTCATTGGGCGGATTTAAAAGTACAGCTTTGATAGGTAGCAGGGGTGCCGACGGTAATACTAACCTTGCCATCTTTAATTCGTTTTTTCACGTTGGAGCTAATCCTCCTTACTTTGGTTTTATTGTCAGACCCGATTCGGTTGATCGCCACACATTAAATAATATAATGGACAGCAAAGAATTTACGGTTAATCACATTACCGAAGAATTCTATAAAAAAGCGCATCAAACTTCGGCGCGATACGATAAGGAAATATCGGAATTTGACGCGGTAGGATTGACGGAAGAATACACAAACGGGCATTATGTGCCTTATGTAAAAGAAAGTGCCGTAAAAATTTATGCTAATTTTTCGCAGCGAATAGACGTAGCAGTAAACGGTACCATCATTATTATCGCTAAAATTAAAGAAGTAATTCTTCCCGAGAATGTATTAGGAAACGATGGTTATATAGATTTGCAAAAAGCAGGCACCGTTACAACAGCAGGCCTGGATAGTTATTTTGTAACACAACCATTGAGCCGACAGGCATATGCTAAACCTGATTTTGAGCACAAAACATTCGCCAAGGTGGCCTAATCTAATGCTTTAATTGTTAAAAGAGAGAGTAACTGTCTACTGAACAAAACCGGTTGCAGGAACTATACCTCTGACATACAGCAACTTATCGATGCGGTTGTAATAAAGGGATTAATCCATTCTGAAATATTACCCGGCGTTTTTAACAATCCAATATTAACGGTTTTCGGTTAGTCATTTAACTCGGCTTTCAAATCGATTAACAATATAATAAGTTTATATTTGATGCATTACAATTGTACTAGATGTCAAATACCACTACGGCAAATAATCTAACGCCATTTTCGCTTTCGTACTCAGCACAAATGCCTGAATTACTTTTAAAGTTAAATTGCAGTTTGGCAATTTCAACTTATCAGGCAGGTAAGCTTATATTTATTTCTCCAAAAGATGAAGCGAATCTGATTCAGTTGCCTCGGACCTTTGATAAGCCAATGGGCTTTTCATTAAACAAAAACCGTAACAAACTGGCATTAGCTTGTCGTGATCAGGTAATACAATTTGCAGCAAGTGATGATTTGGCAAAACATTATCCTAAAGCGCCCAACACCTATGATACCATGTTCTTGCCGCGTTTAACGTATCATACAGGCGCATTAGATATACATGATTTGCAGTTTGGTGAAAACGACAATTTGTATGCGGTTAATACACTTTTCTCGTGTTTAGTTAGAATTGATACGGATTATAATTTTGTTCCTTTTTGGGCACCACCGCAAATTACCGAGCTAGTGTCTGAAGACCGTTGTCATCTTAACGGTATGGCTTTAAAAAACGGAAAGCCAAAATACGCTTCCGCTTTTGGGTTAGGGAACTCATTTCAAAGCTGGCGTAATAACGTGACTACAGCAGGAGTTATTTTTGATGTGGAAAGTAATCAGGTAGTAGCAGGAAATTTGCCAATGCCACACTCGCCAAAATTGTACAATAACGAATTGTACGTGTTATTGTCGGCAACCGGTGAACTGGCGCGTATAAATGTAAATACCGGGAAGTATGATGTGGTTACCCGTATAGAAGGTTTTGTACGTGGCATGAGTCTTCACAAAGATTACCTCTTTATTGGCACATCCAAACTCAGAAAAAATTCGTCTACGTTTGCCAAGTTGGCATTTGCTGAAAAAGCTAATAAGTGTACCATTACAGCCGTGCATTTACCAACCGGAAGTATTGCAGGCAGTTTAACGTATTTGAATTCGGTAGACGAGATTTACGACATACATGTCATTCCTGATAAAGTAAGACCAAACATATTGAACACTCTTACACCTGATTATAAAGGAGCATTAAGCATCCCGGAAGCAACCTACTGGGCGACAATAAGCGATCAGAATACTTAAAAAAATTAATTAATAATAAAAAAAAGAACACGTATGACAAACAATTACAACAGCCACAAGCGTAAACTTCGTCAACTTAAATCGCTGAGCAAGCGAATTAAGTCGATGTTGGGTAACGCATCTGCATCTGCAGAGCTGGAGAGTTTAATCTCCCGCACAAAAAGATTAGTGAATGAATTGCGAAATGTTTTTGCGGCATGGCAACTTAAAAAAGTTTTAGGAGCCGCTGCATTATTTGTAGGCATTTCATTTACTAATAACGCTAACGCGCAAACATTTGGCGCAGTTCAGACCAACACTTTTGGTTTAACCGCTGTTAACTACAACTCTAGTCCTGCTTTTGTTGATTTAGACAACGATGGCGACCTAGATTTAATGGTTGGTGATTATTATGGAGGTTTTAATTACTTCCAAAACACCGGTACAGTTACAGCACCTGCATTTGGAGCAGCGCAAGCGAATCCTTTTGGTATTGCTGCAACCTATTATTTTGCAACTCCCGCTTTTGCCGATTTGGATAATGATGGCGATAAAGACATGATTTCTACGGAAGCTTATGGTAATTTCCAATATTTTAAAAATACAGGAACCGCATCAGCACCAACCTTTACTGCAGCAGTTCAAAATCCATTTGGATTAGTGGCAGTAAACATGTTTGGGTTTCCAACTTTTGGCGACTTAGATAACGATGGAGACAAAGATTTATTAGTAGGTGAAGTAGGTGGTAATTACAAGTATTTTCAAAATACAGGATCTGCCACAGTGCCTGCATTTGGGACCGCGCAAAACAATCCGTTTGGTTTAACAGCAACAGGAACCGCAACAAATTCTGTTGCTGCTCCAACTTTTGTTGATATGGATAACGACGGTGATTTAGACGTATTGGCAACTGATGCTAATGGCGACTTTAAATACTATCAAAATACAGGTACTGTTACTTCCCCAACATTTGCGGCGGTTTCTACTAACCCATTCAGCTTAACTGCTGTTAACGGATACGCAACAATGAGTTTTGCGGATTTAGATAACGATGGCGATAAAGATTTAATGGCAGGAGATTACGACGGTAATTTAAATTATTTCCCTCGTTTAAATTCTGTAGGTATTAAAAGTCAGGAACAACTGGAAGCTACCGGTTTAAGTATTTATCCAAATCCTGCGGTTGAGTCGTTTGAGGTAAAAGGTATTTGGGCAGACTATGTTTCGAGTGTTGAAATCACAGATGTTACAGGAAAAGTTGTAGCGTTATATAATGGAAACACCAAGCTTATTTCCGTTAAGGAATTGGCTAACGGAATGTATTCTGTAAAAATAACGCACGAAAACGGAAGCGTTGAAGTAAAAAAACTTCAGAAAAACTAATCTGTTTTTTAGTCAAAATAAAAGCCTCAACATGTGTTGAGGCTTTTTAGTTTTATTTAATGGGTATAATGACTTACAAACAAAACCTTCTTTAGCAAAAAAGTTAAGCCAGATCTACATGATATACATCCATGGTGTTGCGAACAATGTCGCGCACTTCAAAACCTCCGGCCTGAGGTATCATTTCAATTAAATCAAAAACCGCACATTCTTTACTTAGACCTTCAAAAATCAGAGTAAATCCTTTACCATCATTATAAGTCCATTGCGGCGCAAAAGAAATATTAAAAGCAGTAATTAATTTTGCTTTACGCCCTGTTCCTTTTTCAATTAAATACGTGCTGGGCCATACGCGATAGGCATAGGTATCGCCACAAGTGCAATGCACAATGGTTTGACGTTCTTCTGAAACCAGAGTGTGTACTTCGGTTTCGATTTCTAATTCAGGATTATTATTACTGACAAAAGTTTTGATGATATAAAATTAAAAAATAGTTTCTATCTAATTTATAGTATTTAGTTTTTTCAAATGAGGGCAAGAAACGCGAATCAATTTTTCGCATGTTTTATTCTTTTTGTTAACTGCACAGTTATCACAGTTGCATCCGGTATTTTGACCAAAATAATCTTCAGTTTTTTTATTATGGAACATTAACAGTCATGTTACAAGAAGTTGGTTTAATGGCCGTGCTTTTATTGGGTGTCATAAAGTAAACAATGGAGTAGGTTTCATTTTGCGGGTCGGTATCCAAGTAGCCGGCATCTTTGCAGGCGGTTTGTCCGGGCAGCAAAGTATCTTTGAGGTCACTTGATCCCCACGAATATGGCAATTTAGATGTGCTGATATTTTTTACACACACATTGGCATGATCACATTTTTCGTATTCTTTTGGTTTAGCGCATCCAAAAATCATGATTGTACTCACTAGCATGCCTATTATTTTTGTTGAGACTTTCATGATGTTGTTATTGAAACATTTTCAAAACAAATATAAAAGAATTCAGAAATAAATTTAGTATTGGAATGGTTTTAGTTTTTCGGGTTTATATCCCTGCTAATTCATTTGTGATCTTTTGCGTAAACCAGAGAAGTGGTTATAGGCTTAATAATGTGAAAAGAAAGAAAATAATCAGAAACTCTTGATAGCTGTAATTAAATTAAAAAACTAATTTAGCTGAAAATAAAATCACATGGATAGCTTACTGCCATCAGAAATGGCCACTAAGGCGGAAGAAGTTGGAATTACAAAAGCCAACATGGGCTTTAGTAAAACTATGGTACTGGCTATTTTGGCCGGAGCTTTTATAGCGCTTGGAGCTGCATTTAGTACAACGGCCACTGCAGGAAGTAATTTGCCATATGGCATGACACGGTTATTAGCAGGAATTACATTCAGCTTGGGTCTTATTCTCGTTATTGTTGGCGGAGCCGAACTTTTCACCGGTAATAATCTTATTGTTATGGCTTGGGCTAATAAGAAAATCAGCACACGTATGGTTTTACGTAACTGGCTTCTAGTGTACGTAGGGAATATGATTGGTGCGATTTCTATTGCTATATTGATTTTCTTAAGCAAGCAATATCTGTTTGGAAAAGGAACGGTGTTAATTAATATAATGAACATTGCGCAAGCCAAGTGCCTTACCGGTTTTGTTGAAGGAATAGCATTAGGTGTTCTTTGTAATATCCTGGTGTGTCTGGCTGTTTGGTTGTGTTTTAGCGCTACTTCAGTTACCGGAAAAATTATTTCTGTTATTTTTCCGATAACAGCATTTGTAGCGTGCGGATTCGAGCATTGCATCGCTAATATGTACTTTGTGCCATTGGGATTACTTATAAAAGCATTTGGGGGCGATGAAGCGAATTCAATTATTGAAGCAAATGACGCAAATTATGATTCATTAAACATGACCGACTTTCTTACAAATAATCTTATACCGGTTACTATTGGAAATCTTATTGGTGGAGCCGTATTGGTAGGGTTGGTGTATTGGTTCGTTTTTCTTAGAAAACAACCTGCCAAATAAGATTTATTTCTAATCACTATAAACACAAAAACCCACTTTAAGAGGGGTTTTTTAGGACCCGGGGATGATGTGATATGATCCCCATTGGGCATGCCTTTACAGAAAAAGCAAAAGTCATACGCTAGCGCGTATTATTTTCTTTTTTCATCCGTTCCCTTACAAGCAAAGCTTGACGGTCATGTCTGATAAAAGCAAAAAGCTCCAACATATGTTGGAGCTTTTTGCTTTTATCGAGGTCCCGAGCGGATTTTAACTAAATATTACTCTTTAATAAACGGATGGTATTATTTATTCAGCTAATAAATCAACAATCCATTTAATCATTTTATCTACACCAGCTTTATTAGCATCTTTATAAACTAAGGTTATTGTGCCTTCTGCCAATACATCTTTATCAATTCCTTCTTGGTTAGTTGTGATTGTAACTTTCATTTTAAAGGTTTTTCCTTCTTTAAATTTATCTTTATTTTGATATAAGCAATATAAGAAAGCATAATCTGCAATGTTTTCCTGAAAACTTACAATAGTTGGTGCGCCGGTAAAGAAGTCATCATTTACGAATTTCTGTTTAATATTATTTGACCACTTTGATGATTTTTTACGTTGCTCAATTCGAGACACTTTAATGCCATCAATTTCGTATGTTGTATTCAATTCACATCCCGAACATAAAGCTGAGCCCGGAGTTTTGTAATAAGCTCGGTAAAAAATAGATTGTTTTCCTAATTCAACAGAACTCATAAATGCTTCAGGTTTTTCTGTAATTTCATTTCTGTTATAAGCTACTTTTGAATATTGGTCAATAAAACCAATTTTACCAATCATTTTAGCATACGTTTCATTTTTCATCCACTTTGCTCTTAAAGCATTTATTTCACCTTCTTTATTTTTATTTAAAACTTGCTGCAATTTCGCTGCACCGGTTTCTTTATCATATGTGGCAAATTTTGTTTGATCTTTAGAATAAGTGTTAATGTATTCTATGATTGTATTTTTATAATAATCAACTTTTGCTAAGCCAAAAACATCTTTTTCAAGCATTACTAGAAAAAAATTCCCATTAGATGCATAGTTTTGTTTGAAGATTAGAATATTATTTTTTTCCAGAGATTTCTCATCTAAATAAAAATTATAACCATCATCCATTAATTCTTCTCCATAATATCTTTGCAACTTATTTACTACATTTCCATTCTCTTCTCTAATAAATTTCCATTTTAGGGCTAAAGCGAAATCCATATCTCTTTTTTGATCAAATTGGTCTTTTCTATACCATAAGGTATCGGCAGAGAAATATTTTCCCGAATAACCAAACTCATCTTTAAACTCATCTGCTTTATCAGGAATTTGAGTTGCCTTTTTTTCAACTTTTGCAGGTTCCTTTGGTTTTGAAGCCTCTTTTAATTTACCCAAAAGGCCTTGTGCCTGAATTGCATTTATTGCTAATGCGGCTAGTGCTAATGTAATTAATCTAGTTTTCATGTTTTGTTTTTTTTAAAGTAGTTTTTTAGAAGTTTAATTGTATTGTTTTTATATGTTCTGTTTTATTACCATCATTTCCGTTATTCCCGCTTTGACCATCAAAAGGGTTTCCTTTTCCACCTTTTCCACCTTTTCCTCCTGAGTTATATAACATAATGTTTTCTCCATTGAGTTTGGAATCTTTATTAATTACAATATCTCCTCCAGCACCACCATTTCCACCTTTTCCTCCTTGAGAAGATTTCTCACTTTTTCCTGAGCAGCCGCCACCTCCTGTTACATCTAAATAAAATGGCACTTCTTTTTTTAGTTTTACTTTATGTAATACTATTCCACTGATTTTAACTTCAATTAAAATATACAAGTTATCTTTGCTGTTACAAATGTTTAATTCGGCATCAGGAGCACTGCCACCACCGGTTCCTGTTCCACTGGTAAGTGGAGGGCAACCGTGTTTGCCAGGATAAGAAAGTTTTACAGGAGTTGAATATGAAATTTTGATTGATGAATTAGTCGAAATACCAGAATGATATTTACTTTTTACATTTAGTTGAACTGCATCATTTGTAATTTTTGAAGCATCTGTTTCTACAGTTAAGTATTCATCACCTGCAATCGCCCCTTTTGAGTTAATCTCAAAATCCTCCCACGAAGTTTTCCCCCCCAAATTATCGGTTGAATATATTTTACCTGAAACATCAATTGCCTTTATTCCGTATTGAATTTTAGATTGCATGCCAATTTCAGAATCTTTAGTTAGCCATACAATTTCAAGGCTTTTAATGTTTTTTCCTTTTATAGAGTTTTCTAGTTTTTCTTTTTCTTTCGATGCGGCAATATCTTCCTTTAAATTTTCTTTAGCAGAACGTTGTTCGACACTTGCAATAGAAAAATAATCTGTTAGTGCTGTTTTAAGTTTTGCAAGATCTGTTTTTTCTATTTTATCGGTACTTTCAGATAAAATATAAGAAATATCCGGTGTTCCATTATTCATTTTATAATATGCAAAAACACCATTTATAAAACATAATCTGGTAGATGAGGTGAAGAAATATGTTGAATAGGATGGGACGTCGGGTTGATATATTTCTTCTAATATACCGGCACGCAATAATGTTATTTTTGTTATAACACCATTTTGGGTTTCAATAGTTATAGGCCATTCTTTTGGTTTTGCAGTAATTTTTCCATCAGCAACCGAACCCGGCTTCAAACTTACTGAACTAAAGTTTTTTAGTAATTCACTTTGACTTTGCGCGCTTAAAAAACTATAAAAACAAATTAATGCAGAAATTAAAAATAGTTTTATCATATAATATAGTTTGATTCGCAAATATCTTTTTTTTTTATTTACATATTTCTTCTATTTTGTGAATTGCGCAAATGACTTTGTAAGTAGTATTAATTAACAAAAACGCCTGCTGTAATAATTTACAACAGGCGCTCCTGGTTTTTTTAATTAAAAAACTACTCTTTAGTATACTTAATTCCTTTTCCTGATTTCGAATCTTGTATAAAATAAACGCCCGATGTTAAGTTGCTTACATCCATTTTACTTAACCCATTTAGTGTTTGTGTTAAAACAACATCATCTAAAACATTTATAATAGAAACTTGAGTTTGTTCTTTTACTTCAATATTTAAAAATGATGATGTTGGATTTGGATAAAGGGTGATTTCTTTATTTTGATTGTTGTTAAAAGAATGAATACCCGTTGCTGTTCCATTATAGATAGTAGCAACTTCTGAAGGTGTTAACACTCGGTTATAATATAAAAATTCATCTAAACTTACCTGCAAGCTATTTCCATTAGGCGCTCCTACAACACTTCCTAGTACTAATGGATTCGAAGAATTATATATAATAAAGCTTTTTACTTTTGTTTGTGCAACCAATGCACTATTTACATACATTTTAACCGCAGTACTATCTTCAGAAGATATATAGTCGCATGTTACAGCAGCGTGTGTCCAAACATTACTTGAAGTAGATACAGTATTTTGAACTTGTGCGTCGTTAATTTGTGAAGTGGAAAGTAAAAAAGTGAGTTTACTAGATGTAGAAGTCCTAATATTTAGGTTGTACGAATTAAAAGGTGCCCCACTATTTTGAACACGAACACTTGCTAAAGTATGGAATGGTGTAGAACCAGTAATTTTAAACCAAGTAGCTATTGAGATGGATGTGGCTCGAAAAGCAGCGTTATTTACAGTCATGGATGTATTTCCAAAAACGGCATTAGCTGTATCTGAAGCAGTTCTTGGAGCGCCGGTTCTTGCGCCATTATTGGTTAGTGGGTGCGAGCCTTTTTCGTCTTTAGTAAATTCGCATGTAATTCTAGAATCAAAAGACCATTTGGCCACTAATCCGTTGGTTGGTGCTTGTGCCGAAAGTGATAAAGTTCCGCAAAAAAATGTGATTGCTGCTAGTAATATTTTTCATAGATGAGTAATTATTATTAAACAAAAATGAAAAATAAATTATAGGTAAAAATGTTACGTTTTGTAAATGGAACAGATGACTTTCTGAACGGTTATTTATTTTCCAATTTTTTCCAAAATTTCAAGAAATGAACTTCTTCTGTCACGGGCTAAATCAACTTCTTTGCCATTTTGCATAATAATAGTTCCTCGTCCTGATTTGCTGAATGATTTCATTAAATCTAAGTTGATAATAAACGACCTGTGCACTCTCACAAAATTTGAAAATGACTCTAAGGCTTGTTCAAAGTACTTTAAGTTTTTTGAAACTGTTTTTTGTTTTTTATCCATTAAAAATAAATGTACATAGGAACCATCAGCTTCTAAATATTCGATATCATTTATATTTATATAGTCATAGCCATTTTGAATGGGAATACAAATAACTTGTTTTTCGTTAGGTTTTAAATTTTGTGATAAAACCTTTAATTGCTCTTGCGCTGTTTTAAGTTGAACGTTTTGTCTAATTTTTTCAACGCTTTCTAGCAATTGTTGTTCGTTGATAGGCTTTAATAAATAATCAATAGCAGATAATCTGAAAGCATTAATAGCATATTGATTAAAGGCTGTTGTGAATATAATTTGGCATTGTATATTTTCTTCTATTAATTCTTCTGCTAGTTGAATGCCAGATTTTTCAGGCATATCAATATCTAAAAATACAACATGAGGTTGATGTAATTTAATTGCTGCAATTCCATGATTTCCGTTTTCTGCTTCATTTACAATATTAATATCAGGAGCAAATTCTTGCAACATCAAACGCAGTAGTTTCCTAGCTTGAGGTGAATCATCAACAATAATTGCTTTAATGGATTGGTTATTTGTCATTTAGAGATATTGTTAATACAACAGTTGTTCCTAATGGTAAGTTATCTTTATAAATATGATCAATAATATTCACATTCACAACCTCTTTGTGATGCGAGTTAAGTAATGCAATTCTTTTTGAAGTAGCGTCTGTTGCAAATGATCTATGAGTAGTGTTATGTTGTGCGTTTAATCGACTAGAAGCATCTCTTCCAATGCCATTATCTGTAATCGAAATCACTAAATAATTTTTGTTTGATTGTAATGCAAAATGAATATTTAACTCTTTTTTTCCGGTTTTATGCCTTAGCCCATGTTTAAAAGCATTTTCTACATAAGGTTGAATTAATAAGGCTGGTATCTTAATATGTGACACATCAAGATCTTCTTCTATCACAAGATTGTATTTAAAATCATCTTGTATTAACATGGCTTCTAGTTCGATATATAATTTTAAAATATCTATTTCCTCTTCTAACTTGATTTCAGATGAAGAACTGTGATTTAAAATTTTTCGAACTAAATCAGAAAAACTTGACAAATAAAATGTCGCATTTTTTTTATCATTTTCATAAATATACCCTTTAATTGAATTTAATACATTAAATAAAAAGTGCGGATTCATTTGCGCTTTTAAAGCTGTTTCTTGAGAAAATCTTAGATCGTTTTCTAATTGAATGCGTTTAAGTTCTGCAATTTGTTTAGTTTGTAATAGCTTAATTCGGTATTTTAAAAATACAAAAGCGATACTTAAACCTAATAAAGAAATTAAAACATAAAACCACCATCGCTGCCAAAATGGAGGACAAACATAGCCTTTGATGATAATTTTATTATTTGAATCCCGAGACAAATAATCAATAACTTTTATTTCTATTTTAAAATCACCGTTTGGGATGGATGGAATTTGAATGTGCTCAATGCTGGAAGGTAAGATTATCCAACTTGTATCAGTATTTGAAAAGCGATAAGCATATTTAAAATTTCGATTAGAACTGTATGCATTGGTTTCTATTTTAATTCTTAATGCTTGATTATAATTTATTTGTAAAGAATTGTTTTTATCTGTTTTTTCTCCGTCAATAGATATTTCTTTCAAATAAATAGTGGCTCGTTTTATTTCTTTTTGAAGATGAACAGGAATCATTTGAAGTCCATTAGGTGTAGCAATCCAAATATTATTGCTAATGACACTTAACGACAGAACTTCGTTTGAACACAAGCCTTTCAGCTTATCTATCACTTCCCAGTTGTTAGTTTTTAAATTCAGTTTCCATAATCCGAAATTGGTTGCGATTAACAATTGATTTTTATATTTTTTTATCTGATTGGCTTGGATGTCATTGGGTAAATGCTGAAGTAAAGTGACAATGTTTTTTTTATCAATTTTATATATTTCTCCATCAAAAGTTACAGCGTACAAAGTATGTTGTTCGTCGTACGTTATGGATAAGACTTGCTTTTTTATTAAATTCAAATGACTGGAGTGCCACTTATTTTGTTTCTTCGTGTAGATTTCTAATCCTTCGTTAGTAGCAATCCATAATATTTCTTGCGATGAATTTATAGCTATTCCCCTTGCCCAATGTGTTGTTAAGGTATCGCTTGCGTATTTATCGTTAATGTTTTTGTAAACATATGCTCCTCTTGAAGTGGCAATGATGTATTCATTATTTGTCTTTAAAAAATCTTTAATGGGAGGAAATTTATTTTCGATTTTTTTTATGGCATTCTTTTCTAAGAAATATAAGGTGTTTTGTGCATTAAAATATAGTTTCTTATCACTTTCACAGTAGGTTATATTTTGAATATTAGATTTTACTTCTAAAGAGTATGTTTCAATTTTTTCTGTCGTTAGATTAATGCTACCTACTTGTCCACCTAAGGTTGAAAAATAAATATATGGAAAGTGTTGGTCGGTTTTTAAAATTTTATTGGAAGTTAAATTTCCAGAACTTGTATTCCATGTTTTAGAATTGATATCTGCTAATCTTAAAATACCATCATGTAAGGTAGTCATCCAATAATTTTGTTCATCATCATAAATCACATCCGAAAATGCCATGTTTGAATAAAATACTTGACCTGTATCTAAATTTGGATTATAGCAAATGATACCAGAATATGTACAAATCCATAAATTACCATCTTGGAGTAATTTTACGTTAGTAACCTTTGAATTGCTCAACGCTTTTTTTAAAAATGATGATTCGTACGGTTGAAATTTATTATTTATTAATTTGAAGCATAACCCATCTGTTACACTAATTAACCAAGTATTTTCGTTTTTACTTTCTAAAATAAATTCACCAGATAGTTTAGGTTTTAAAAAATCAAATGGTATTAATGTTTGTTTTTGCTTATTTATAGTTGTGATACCATTTGGAGAAATAAAGGAGATTGTATTATCTTTTTTTAACTTGCAACTGTGCGTAAATGTATATTGGTATTTTTTATGATCTAAATCAAAATCAGAATAATTTGTCCATTGTTGTGTTTCTTCATTATATACACTAATACCATTGTCGCCACAAACCCATAAATTATAATTGTTGTCGCAAACAATATTTGAAATTTTGCCTTCCCAATTCGTTATTGGTTTTAGCGAATCATTTTCTACATAAAAGATTTGCCCGTTAAAGCTAAAAGCATAAATTTTTCCAGATTTCGATAAAGTTAACCCTGTTAAAGCTTTTGTTTTTTGTGCTTTATTTTTAAAAGATTGAAATTTGACACTATTGTATTTATAAATTCCAGCATCGCAGCCAATCCAAATAAAGCCTTTTTCATCTTGAATAATGCTATATACCTCATTGCTTGGCAGTCCATCTTCGATTGTTGTTTGAAAATATACTGGGTTTTGGGCTTGGACAAGCCTAGTAATAGTTAGCAGTATGACGTAATATAAATAATAATTTTTCAACACATGCACAGTTTAAGACTAAATAAAAACCCTCTAAAATCAAATGATTTAGAGGGTTTTTTGAGGTCCCGAGCGGATTCGAACCGCTGTACAAGCTTTTGCAGAGCTCTGCCTAGCCACTCGGCCACAGGACCTTTTTAATTTTTAATGAGCTTTATTGCTCAGCCAACCCTTCTTTAGTGGAGGATTAAATGGCTTATTACGATTTTTAAACCGGATAGCAAAAATAGGTTTTTTTTTGGTTAGTAGCGATTAAAAAAGTAAAAAAAGAAGAGAGTTTCGGCCTTGATCCTCAGATTTTTATAAAATCAGTCAAAAAATCAGACCCGATTCTATCTAAACAAGTGAGTAGTTGCAAAACAGATTAAAATCTTACATGTGTATGGTTTGTGTTGAACAGACATTTTATTTAAGCATTTGAAGGCGAATCTTTGACCAAACAAAAAAGTATTAACCTTAAAAATTGCGAAAACATGAAAAAAAACAAACCACTTTTATTTCTTGCAATACCCTTACTTGGATTAAGTATTCGGGGTAAAGCGCAAGAGGCTGTGGTCTCAGCAGGAGGAGATGCGAGTGCGAGTTCAGGTAATTTTAGTTATACCATTGGCCAGGTTAACTATGTTACTAATTCGGGCGGCGGATTTTCTTCTGCAGAGGGCGTTCAACAGCCTTACGAGTTAAGCGTAGTTTCAGGATTTGAAAATCATCAAATTGATTTACAAATGGCATTATTTCCAATTCCAACTTCAGGGAGTGTTTATTTAACGCTCGATTTTGTGAAAGTAAATAATGCGCAATATAAATTGATTGATGTACTTGGGAAAGTAATTGCCTCAAAGGAAATTGAAAGCCCAAGAACTGAAATTATGCTCGGCGATTATGCTTCCGGAACCTATTTCCTGCAAGTATTAATAGATAACAAAAACGTAAAAGAATTTAAAATCATTAAAAACTAATTTTATGAAAAAAATATTATTTACAATAGCCTTGGCTTTTTCAATGGGAATAGCACTGGCTCAGGCTCCGCAAAAAATGAGCTATCAATCTGTAATCAGAAATGCTTCAAATAACTTAGTTGCTAGTTCACCTGTTGGTTTGCGAATTAGCATTTTGCAAGGTTCATCAAGCGGACCGGTTGTTTATTCAGAAACGCATACTGCTTCTACTAATATTAATGGTTTAGTATCCATACAAATCGGTAATGGTACAGTGGTATCAGGTACGCTATCTGCAATAAATTGGGGCAGCGGTTCATACTATATTAAGAACGAGGTTGACCCAACTGGCGGAACTAGTTATTCAATAATTGGTACGTCAGAATTAATCAGCGTTCCTTACGCATTATATTCTAATGCATCAGGCACGCCCGGCCCTACCGGACCAATGGGTCCTGCCGGCCCAGTTGGTGCAACAGGTCCTGCTGGTCCTACAGGTGCTACAGGTCCTGCCGGTCCTGCCGGTCCAACCGGAGCTACTGGTGCAACCGGCCCCGCAGGTGCCAATGGAACAAATGGAACCAATGGTACAAACGGATTATCGTTTTTAAGTGGTAACGGTGTGCCTACTTCAACTTTAGGCGTAAATGGAGATTCATATGTAGATTTAACAACCGGTTTAACTTACATTAATAATGCTGGTACATGGAACGCAACAGGAAATAGTTTAATTGGTCCTGCCGGTCCAACCGGTTCTGTTGGTGCAACAGGTCCTGCCGGTCCAACTGGCCCTACTGGTCCAATCGGGGCAACAGGCCCTGCCGGTCCTACAGGTGCAACCGGAGCAACAGGTCCTGCCGGTCCAGTTGCTGGTTCTGACAAACAGGTAATTTATAACAATACAGGTGCAGCTGCCGGAAATGCTAACTTCACCTGGGATTACACAACAAATAAATTAGGTGTATTAGGAACTGTTCAAACTTCAAGCGCAGTGATTACCGGATTAGGTGGTTCAGGTACTCGTTATTTAACAACCGATAACTTGGGGGTTATTAGTGCCAGTACAATACCAACCGGAATAACAGGAACAGGAACCAATAATTATTTAACAAAGTGGACAACCGCTGGTTCTGTTATTGGTAATTCATTATTACAAGACAATGGTACAAGTATGGCTATTAATATCACTCCGTCTGTACTTTATCAATTATATGCTTACCGTCAGCAGCTAACGGCAAATGGCGATGGTCAACATTCCGTTTTAGGCTACAGAACTCGTGATTCGCAAAATAACGGAACAGCCTATTCATTAGCAGCTTCTAACTCTGGTAATGCAGGTTATAATTTTTGGGGAGATCTTTACACATTTGGTTCAGGAGGATGGAATTATAACGATTATACCCGTTGCGGCGGAAGTTTCGGTGCAGAAATAAGCGGCACATATTGGGGATCGTTAGGATACAAAAGCAGTGCTTCATTAACTTATGGTGTATATGGAAGTTCAGCTTATACAAGTGGAGCAGGTTTAGCACCTAATTCGTTAGATGGTGGTGTTGGTGGAGGTTTCTTCGGTATGATTGGAACAATGTCGCGTGGTACCGTAATCGGACATGTTAATTCTGGTGATTTATTTGCAACATATAATTTAGGTGATGTTTATACATCAGGTAAAAATGTAGAGTTAGTTGCATCAGGTGAAGAAATGGTACCGGCATATGCAGCTACTTCAAGTGAAGCAATTGTATACAAAAAAGGGAAAACCCAATTAATGAATGGAACAGCAACTATTGAATTTGATCAAAACTATTCAAAATTGTTAGGAGAAAATCCTGTAATTACGGTTTCAGCAATGGGTGAATGTAATGGTGTATTTATTGTTTCTGTTTCAAAAAATGGATTTATAGTAAAAGAATTGAACGGAGGTTCATCTAATGTTGAAGTATCTTGGATTGCAGTTGGTAATCGTGTAGATGCTAATTCAACGGAAGTACCTGCGTTTATTAAAACTAAGTCATTCGACCGTTCGTTAGACAAGGTTTTATTTAATGATGCTAACAGATCACAAAGTGGAGAAGGCATGTGGTGGGATGGTTCATCTTTACAGATGAATAAAAACTATCCTTCTGTATTAAATCCTTCACGCGAACAAAAAATGATGATGTCGCAAGAGAGATAGTTAGTAGTTTGTTGTTTGTGTTAAATAGGTTTCACTGTTTAGTGAAACCTATTTTGTTTTTTTAGTAAATTTATTTAGTAATTTGGATAGAAAAGCGACATATTTATTTTTGGTTCTGTTTACCTGTTTAAGTATGCAGCAGATTTTTTCACAATCCGATTCAGCGGCATTTATCTCTTACTACAAACAAATAGTTTATTCACTCGCCGATGATAGTTTAAATGGCAGAGAAGCTTCTACTGTTTATGAGAAAAAAGCAGCAAACATCGTTATTAATGAATTTAAAAAGTTAAAGCAATTTAAACCTCAAACACAAATTTTTATTTATAAAGAAAATGACACTGTTGCTGAAAAAACAGCCACCAATATTTATTGCTTTGTGAACCAACATGCAGATAGTACTATTCTAATAAGCGCACATTATGACCATATAGGATTAGGAGGCCATTTATCATTAGCACGAAGCACAAAAAACAAAATACATAATGGGGCAGACGATAATGCATCAGGTGTTGCATTAATGCTTGGCCTTGCTAAAAACCTCAATCAATGGAAAAATAAAAAATACAATTATGTTTTTGTTTCTTATTCAGCACATGAATTTGGTTTGCATGGTTCTAAAGCATTTTATAATTATATAAAAACCAAAGTGCCACCTATTAAGCTGGTGCTTAACTTTGATATGGTAGGCCGTTTAAATAACGATCATCCGGTTCTTAATGTTTATGGATTTCAAAAAGTAGACACTGCTATGCAAAAAAGAATCAGCACTTCCGAAAATGGCTTAGAGGTATACACCAATGAAACCGGTAAAATTTTTGTTACGGATTGTAAATGGTACGTGGAACATCAAATTGCGGGCATTTCAATTACAACCGGATTACATAACGATTACCATAAACCAACTGATGATGCTTCTGAAATTAATTATCCTGGGATATATGTCATCCAGCAATTTGTTCTCCACAACATTTTAGCAGCAACCAAGTAATCAATAGTAAAAAACATAAACATGGTATTATAATTTTTTACTTAGATAAGTTGATCAATAGAATAAACTATTTGTATCGTTTGTAGCTAAAGCTGGTTTTATCGTTCTTAAATATATGCAATAAGATATTTATATTTAGAAACCCTGCGAAGACACTTAGTATTTTACAATTATAAACTCTGTTCTGCGGTTGACTTGATGTTCTTCTTCCGTACAAGGTGTAACTTTTTTGCCTTCGCATTCGCATTTGTTAATTAGTTTACTTTCTCCGTAACCCATACCATAAATTCTTTCTTTTCTGATGCCTTTCGAAATTATATAGGCTGCAGATGATTTAGCGCGTTTATCAGAGAGCAACATGTTATAAGCTGCAGATGAACGGCAATCGGTATGGGAACCTAATTCAATCACCATAGTTGGATTTTCTTGCATGGCTTTTGCAATTTTATCCAATTCTTTGGCAGCGTCCGGCCTGATGGTTGCCTTATCTAAATCAAAATAAATGGAATTTACCTGGATAACCTTAGCAATGTCAGCACCAATTTCTAGCTTCTGAAGCTTTTCATTTAATTCAATTATTGTATTATCACTTAACACTGACGAAAAAGTTCTCTCAACTGTTATGTATCCTTCTTTTTCAAATCTAAACGATAAATCAATCTTATCTCCTGTTTTTTTGTCTTTAAGTAAATCGCTGAATTTTCCGTCCGTATTGCTTTGGTATTCTTTTTTTGCACCACTAATTTTATCAGTTAAAGTACATTTTACACCCTCAATTGGTTTGGCGTCCTTTATATCAGATACCGTGCATAGTAATTTGTATTTTGGAGAAAGACATATATCTTGTTTGTTTTCTCCATCCTTAAGTTTGCCAATCGGAATTGTGTTGTCGTAATATTTCGATCGCTCTATCCCTGTTAAAAAATAGGGTTTATTTTTATCTTTTATATTAAAAGAATACTCACCTTTATTATTTGATACTGTAGAATCAATTATTACACCATCTTTATCTTTTAAATAAACTTTTGCTCCAGCAATAATATGTTTATCGCTTTCATCAAACACGATCCCATTTAGAGTACATCCAATAATGTTATTTCTAGAATTGAAATAATAAATGTCATCTTTACCTGTTCCTCCGGATCTATTAGAAGACAAATACCCCGATCTCAAATCACTGTTCAGCAAAAATCCAAAGTCGTCTGAATTCGAATTAATTGGATATCCGAGGTTCTGAGGCTCATAATACATGTCAAGGTCAGGCACTGTGAAATAAATATCTAATCCACCCAATCCTGCTCTACCGTCCGATGAAAAAAACAAGGTTCCGTCTTCAAATACATAAGGAAACATCTCTCTTCCTTCTGAATTGATTGCAGGACCAAGGTTTTCGGGTGCAGACCATTTTCCATTTGAAAAATCACAATAATACAAATCTGTTTTGCCAAATCCTCCAGGCATATCTGACACGAAGTAAATACGTTTGCCATCAGTTGTAATGGCTGCGTGACCCACGCTATAATCATCAGAGTTATAAGGGAAACTTTCAGGTTCAGAGAGCTTGCCATTTTCCAAAACATGTATGATATAAAGTTTAAGATTAATAACATTAAACTTTTTACCGGCATCTGATTTTGTTAATGCATTTGTACGTGTAATGTAAATTGTCTTTTCGTCAACAGAAAAAGTTATCGGACCATCGTGATAAAGAGTAGTTACATCTTTATTGAAGTTTTTTATTTGATCAAAATTTACAGAGTCTTTTTTCTGTGAAGTGTAAACATCAATAAAATAGGTATCATCCCATGCAAATGTTTTGTTACGAGCAGAAGTATTTCGTCTGTTTGAAGCAAATGTAATTTGAGACTTGTTTTTAATATAAACAGGTGCGAATTCAGAATTTTCTGTGTTAAGCGATTTTATATTAATAGTCTTATAAAGAAAGGAATCTTGCTTAAGTTGAGCGTAATAGTTTTCTGCTTTCTTGTGATTTTTTACAATTAAATTTCCATTGTTTTTGTTTTCAATCTGAGAAAGTACTTTTTTAGCTTCCAGATATTTCTCATTGTATTTTAAAATCTGAAGATAAACTTCCAAGTCGGCAATACTCACTTGATTCGGATAACTGTCAACCAATCTTTTGTAACTGCTTTCCGCGTTTTTAAAATCATATATTTTAAAATAGCAATCAGCCAGTTTCCTTAAATTATTTTCGGTTACATTTTCTGATTTGCATAAATCTTTATAATATTCTGCGGCTGATAAGTAAGATAAATCTTCATAAAGAACATCCGCTCTTTTTTGCATCAAAGATTGAGCTACAGCAAAACACTGTAGAAGCAATAAAAAGGATATGAAGCGTATAATTTTCATTAGTGAAATATATTAAAAATAGCGTGGTGTTTTATATCCTTTTGAACTCGTTCTTAAATCATAACTAATCATGATTTCATGTGACCCGTAGCTGTAATTCTGAATATCGGTTAGCTGCATGTCGTATGCATAACCAATTCTTAAATTCTGATTAATATTATACATGGCATTTAAGCCGGCAGAAGCCTTATATCTGTACATGGCACCAAGCCATAATTTATCATAAAATAAAAATGATAAATTGCCATCAATTGATAATGGCGCGTTGTTTACATATTTTACTATAACAGACGGTCTCATATTTACTGCGGCGTTCAATTTAATAACGACGCCTCCAAAAAAGTAATAGTGGTTTTCCTGAATAGCAACCTGCCCGTCTTTAATATTGAGTTTGTTTTTTAGAATTCTTGGAGACGACAACCCGGCGTAAAACCTTTTTCCGTAATAATAAATACCTGCACCTACATTGAACAATGTTTTTCTGTAATTAAAACCGTTAATGTATAGCTCGTCAGAATTATCATTTATTTTAAGAGAAGAAAAATCTTGCCTGAAAAAATCTAAACCGGCTTTTACACCCAGTGATAACTTGTGGTTTTTGCTGTTCAATTTAATACTAAAGGACAAATCGGTGTAAATACCGGTATTTTTTGTAACGCCTAGTTCGTCGTTTAATAAAGTTAAACCAACGCCTATTTTTTCATTGCGTAACGGTGTGTGCATAGTAAGGCACTGCGTTTTAGGAGCGCCTTTTAAATTACTCCATTGATCCCTGATGGTGCCTGTTATCTGAAGTGCATCCTGACTACCAGCGTAACCGGGATTTAAAAGAACAGGATTAAAAAAGTACATACTGTGCTGAGGTTCCTGCTGGGCCTTACTCAACTGCGTACATACAAACAAACAAAAAAGTATTTTAAAAAAATTTTTCATGGTTAAAAACGAATCTTGCTTCTTAATAAGATAGAATTTAAATGAGAATTATAATTATTTATAACTGATACTGAAGAATAATCTTTTTGAGACATACTTGTCTTATTAGTCACAACTTCTTCTTTTGTTTTAAAGGGTTTGCATAATACTTTTTTAGGTGATGGATGCAAAAGATTAGCACTGTATTGATATACATAACAAGGGATGATAATCAAAATAACAACAAGTAATCCTTTCATAGCCATAATTAATATTGAAGTTGAAGAATTCCGGTATAATCTGTTGTTTTGCCGTCGTTAAAAATTAAAAACACATAATACGTACCAACCGGTAATTTTTCACTGCCTATTTGATCACCAACATTTGCATGTCCGTCAAATTCATTTTTGTACCCGTTCTTTTCATAAATTAAATTTCCCCAACGGTTGAAAATTTTCAAGTTGTTGTTTGGATAATCTTCAATGTGTTTTATTTCGAATGTATCATTCTTACCATCGCCGTTTGGAGTGAATATTTCAGGAACAAATACCAGGCAATTGATTACATCAATACTTATGGTTGCCGTTGCTTTACAAGTATTGGCATCTGTTACACTTACGCTGTATATACCTGCAGAAGCTTGTGAAAGATTGTTCAGATTATAACTTAAACCTGAACCAATGTTGTTATTAGCGAAATACCAGTTATAAGTTGAATTGCTCAAGGGGTTCGAAATATTCAAAATATAATTACTGCCAACGCATGATGTATAATTATTAGCAGATAATTGAACCGTTGGCAATGCGTTTACAGTTAGTGTTTGCGTAGATGTATTGCTACATGTGCCTAATCCGGCTAAAACAGAAACAGTATACAAGCCTGGGATTGAAGTTAGTCCGGATGTAATAGAAATCGAATAAGTTCCCGGTAATGTATTTCCATTTACATTCCATGTATAAGAAACGCCTGTTTGAGGATTATCAATCATTAATACCCCTTGAGTATTTTGGCATAATGATAATGGACTTAATGAAAAACTGCTGTTTGGCTGAGTGATTATATTTACCGTGGCTGTGTAGGGAAGTGACGTACAACCTTCTGAAGAATATGCCATAACGGTGTAAACATATACCCCGGCGCTTAATGCAGCCGCGTTAATTACTGGATTGCTTAAATTCTGATTGCTCGCGTTTATACCATTACCACTCCAAGTATAGGTTACAGGAGAGCTTGTACTGCTAACATTAAGTGTATACTGTTCGCTTGTACAAACTACCTTAGAGCTTACTGAGGTGGTTAATGTAATAGAGCTGTATATAAACACTCCAACTGTTGCAGTGTTTTGTGATAGACAACCTGCACTACTGGTTCCTGATAAGCTATAGTTAGTGTTTGCAATGGGATTTAGTGTAAAGCTATTGCCGGAAAGATTTCCAGGAACAAGTGTATAAGTATTAGCGCCACTCGGTACTAATGTTATTGAAGATCCCGGACAAATGGATGCATTAGGAACTGCATTTAATGTAACAGTTGGGCTATTATTAACGACTACACTTACGGTAGCCATATTTGAGGCTAAACAACCTACTGAACTGGAACCTAAAACACTGTAAGTAGAGCTCGCACTAGGTGTAACTGTGAAAGTACTTCCTGTGGAATTTAGAGGTAATAACGTATAACTGGAAGCTCCATTCGGTGTAATGATTGATGAATCACCCAAACATAAAACAGGATTACTGTTCGAAGTAATACTAATAATTGGCAGTGGATTAACCGTAAGCTGAAATGTCGGGGAGTTAATCGACACACATCCTGCAGTATTTGAACCGCTAATAGTGTAAACCGATGTGCTGCCTGGTGTAATTGTGAATGAATTTCCTGTAGAAAGGTTGGGCAATAATGTATAGGTTGATGCACCGGAAGGTACTATAATTGCACTATCTCCCTGACAAAGCGCCGTGTTTGTTATTGATGCCAAGGAAAGTGTAGGATTTTGTAAAACCAAAATTGTTGTTGTTGCGTTGTTCGCTGCAACACATCCAAATGAATTACTTCCAAGGATGGTATAATTTGTCGTACTTGTTGGAGTAACCGTGAAGGATGTTCCGGTTTGATTTCCCGGCTGTAATGTATAAGTGCTTGCACCTGTGGGTTGAATAACTGAATTATTTCCAGCGCACAATGTAGGATTACTTACGCTTAATAAACTTATAGTTGGAGTTGAATTCACATTAACAGTTACAGTTACAGTTAAAGAGTTAGCTGAAGTACAACCGTTGCTGCTTGTTCCGTTTATTGTGTAAATTGTGCTGGAAACAGGCGTTACTGTAAAAGATGTTCCTGTACTGTTGCCTGGTAATAAGGTATAACTTGAGGCTCCACTAGGAGTTATGACAGAATTGTTACCATTGCAAATAACAGAGTTCGTAATCGAACTAAGTGAAATTGTTGGAGTACTGTTAACCGATATACTGAATCCAGTGCTGCCTGCAGCACATCCGTTTGCTGTACCGTTTAAAGTATAAGTACTGCTTACGCTTGGTGTTAATACAAAAGTTGAGCCTGTAATATTTAAAGGTAACAAAGTATACGTTGTAGCGCCTGTCGGACTTACGGTTGCCGAATTGCCGCTACAGATACTTGAACTTGTAACCGATATAGTTGGAGTTGGGTAAACAGTAACAGAATAAACCACGGTACTGCCATTGCATGATAAGTTAAATGTTGGTGTTACACTATAAGTAACGGTTAAGGCTACAGTACTTGTATTTACCAATGTTTCATTAATATTATTTACACCACTTGTCGAATGCCCGGTAATTCCTGCAACAGCTGATGAAACCCAGCTATAAGTTGTTTGAGCTGAAGTGGTAGAAGCTGTTAAATTGGTAATAAAGTTGCCGCCAGAACAAAGTGTTGTAGTAGGGGCAGCGCTTGTAATTACAGGAGTCGTGCAAGGAATAACCACGCAAGTAACAGGTAAATAATCGGGTAACTGTGGGGCTGCAGTATAAGCAGGAGGGGTAGTGTTAATGTGAAATATACCTGCGCCATACTCAGACGGTGCCCCACAGGTTGCGATGCTGAATGTTCCTCCTGCTATACCAATTTGGTTGGTCGCAGATCCAAAGGTACAGTTACGTGTAATAACATTTCCGCCATTTACATAAACATCGTTCGCACGGGCGCCAACGTTTCCTGTAAAACCACATGAGTCAATAGTTACCGTTCCGCCTGTTACGCCAATACCAGCACCATAAATTCCTGAAGTTGCAGGTTGCGGTACGTTACCTGAAAATACAGAGCGTGTTATTCGAAAAATACCACCGTGAATGCTCACAGCGCCGCCAATATTATTGGATAGAATATTTGTTTGATTTTTATAAAAGTAAGAATCATATACATTTACCGTACCCGTTGTCACATCAATGCCAACACCCGATTTGTCACCACCAATTGTATTAGATTCAAATCGGGAATTGTAAATATTAACTGTGCCGGAAGAAATTTTTAAAGCAGTCCCATTATTAAATAACTGATAGTTTCCAATAAATTGATAATTAGAAATAGTTACTGAAGTTGTAGAACCTGCAATATGAATACCTCCGCCTGCATCCCATCTATTGCAGGTTACACCACCACCATTTAATAAAACAGTGCAACCTGTCCCTATTTCAACAGGATAACCTCCAAGCGTACTTGTAGTTGAACAGCCATCAACCTGTACATTTATTATTTTCACACCAGTTGTATTATTGGCAACACCCAAAGCCTGTACACCTGAAACGGTTTGATTATCGTAACCGGTTAATTTCATATCCATCAGAACGGTATTGTTGTCGTTGATCAACATGAAGTACCTGTCACTTCCTGATTTTGTAATAACTGTTTTTATAACCCCTGCACCTTTTATGACAACTCCGTTTATCGGACTGGAAAGTTGTATTTCCGTATAGTTGCCGGCATCAATTAAAATGGTATCACCAAAACTAAACGATGCGCTGAAAGTAGATAATATACTTGCCAGAGTTAATTTAGGAGTAGAAGGACTTAAGCCATTGTTGGCCGCGTTACCTGGTGCAGTACAAAAAATGTCGTTTGTAACAGATGCGTCATTTACGTAATATTTTACTGCCTGTAATTTTAAACAGAAAACACAAAAAAGTAGCAGGAATATTTTCGGCATGTTTTTCATTAAATAAATGTTTCAAATAAAGATATAAATATGTTTGTGTAGTCATAATAAAAAATGCCATAAATTAGTGAGTCTGATTATGTTAGAAGCTGCATCAAGTCTTCATTTTTATTTACGTATTCGTAATGAAAACCTAAATTATTTAGATTGAATTTGAGTAAGCCTAAATTATTAGGTTGTTGAATTTCAAGCCCAATAAGGGCGGGACCATTCTCCCTGTTATTTTTTTTCATGTATTCAAAGTGAACGATATCGTCATCTGGTCCTAAAGCTTTGGTTAAAAATTCCTTTAAAGCACCTGCTCTTTGAGGGAATCTGATTACAAAATAATGTTTCAATCCTTCATGTAAAACAGACCTTTCCCTGATTTCTTCTGTTCTTAAAATATCATTATTGCTCCCGCTTATTATGCAAACAACTTTTTTGCATTTGATTTTATCCTTATAATAATGAAGAGCAGTTACCGATAATGCACCGGCAGGTTCAACTACTATTGCCTGCTGATTGTATAGATTAAGAATAGTGGTGCAAACTTTTCCTTCCGGAACTGTTAACATATCATGTAATCGGTTTTGACAAATTTCAAATGTAAGATCACCAACTCTTTTTACAGCAGCGCCATCTACAAATTTGTCGATTTCATTTAATTCGGTATTCTTACCGTTTTTAAGTGATACTGACATTGAAGGTGCGCCAAGTGGCTCAACACCTATTATTTTAGTATCCGGACTCGTTTCACTGAAATAACTTGTTACTCCAGCTGCTAATCCTCCTCCACCTACTGGTACAAAGACATAATCAATTTTAAAATCTGCATCTTCCAAAATCTCGAGGGCTACTGTACCTTGACCTTCAATTACTTTTTCATCATCAAATGGATGCACAAAACAAGCCTTGTTTTTAAAACAATAATCAGAGGCCGCTTTAAATGCATCGTCAAAAGTATCTCCTGTAAGTATTACCTCCACATTATCTTTACCAAAAAGTTTTACCTGACTAACTTTTTGTGATGGAGTTGTAACAGGCATGAAAATTTTGCCCTTGATGTTTAATTTTTTGCATGCGTATGCAACACCCTGCGCGTGATTTCCGGCACTTGCGCAAACAACGCCTTGTGTTTTCTCTTTTTCTGTTAGCGAACTAATTTTATTATATGCGCCTCTCAGTTTGTATGAACGAACCGGCTGAAGGTCTTCGCGCTTTAAATAAACTTCACACCCAAATTCCTCACTTAAAAGTGGATTGTATTGTAAAGGAGTATGCAATGCAATTCCTGCAATTTGTTCAGCTGCTCCTTCTATTTTTTCTGCAAAAGTTTTCATGGTCTTAATTTTCTTACAGCAGCACCTGCACGCCATAATTCCGATTCGCGTATTTCTTTCAGTTCTTGCTCTAAATTTTGGCGGTAATCCAACTTTCTGCCTTCCGATATTACGCGCGCAGCCTCTTTGCCTGACATTACACAGTCATATAATTCATTAAATACCGGCTTTGCTGCATCTCTGAATTTTCCTTTCCAATCTAAAGCACCACGTTGCGCCGTTACAGAAGTATTAGCAAACATCCAGTCCATGCCATTTTCAGCAACAAGCGGCATTAAACTCTGTGTTAGTTCTTCCACTGTTTCATTAAAAGCTTCCGATGGCGAATGGCCTTTTTCGCGTAAAACATTGTATTGTGCTTCAAATAAGCCTGCAAGTGCACCCATTAATATACCGCGTTCACCTGTTAAATCAGAATAAACTTCTTTTTTGAAATCTGTCTCAAACAAATAACCTGATCCTACTCCTATACCTAAAGCTAATACACGTTCTCTTGCTCTTCCCGTTGCGTTCTGATAAATGGCGTAACTCGAATTTAATCCTTTACCTTCTTTAAAAAAACGTCGCAAGGAGGTGCCGGATCCTTTTGGTGCAACAAGTATCACATCGATATCTTTTGGTGGAACTATATTGGTTTGCTCATGAAATGTAACTCCAAATCCATGTGAAAAATATAACGCCTTTCCCGTTGTTAAATATGGTTTTATAACAGGCCACGAATCAATTTGACCTGCATCGCTTAATAAATACTGAATAATGGTAGCCCGTTTGCAAGCTTCTTCTATATCAAATAAATTAACTCCCTCAATCCATCCGTCGGCTAGTGCTTTTTCCCAGCTTTTTCCACCTTTACGCTGACCAACGATTACATTGATGCCATTGTCTTTTAAGTTAAGCGACTGACCTGGTCCTTGTACACCATAACCAACCACTGCTATTGTTTCATTATTTAAAACTTCACGCGCCATTTCCATTGTGAATTCTTCTCTTGTAACTACGTTTTCAGTTACTCCGCCAAAATTTATTTGTGCCATATTAATTGTAATTAAAGTTTTTAATTTTTGAATGATTATTTTTTTCTACTTCTTTTAAATAGGATGTTAAAGTTTTCATTGGTTTCGTTATTGCTACTCTTCCACTGCGAACGTATTCCAGCATACCAAATCGTTCGAGTTCATGAAAGAGATTATTTATTTCTCTTTCATTTCCTGTTTTTTCTACTACAATGTAATCGCTGGAAACACTTTGTATGGTTGCATGATTCTCATTAATTATTTTTGTAAACAATTCATTTTCGTTAAATGCTTCAGCTGATATTTTGTAAAGTGCCAATTCACGGCTTAATACATCGTGCGTGGGGTGAAAAAATGCCTTAAACACTTCAATTTGTTTTTCCATCTGCTTCACAAGTTTTTCTACCTGAAGTGTTGTAAGGTCTGCCACTATGGTATATCGGTAAATGCCTTTAACTTCGCTTTCGCTTGCAGTTATGCTTTCAATATTGATATGCCTGCGGGTAAACAAAATTGTTAATCTGTTTAATAAACCGATCCGGTCTTCCGTAAATACGCTTATTATATATTTAATCGTCATATTCATTGAATTTATTCTAATATTACTTCCGATACACTGGCACCTGTTGCAACCATTGGGAAAACATTTTCTTCATTTTCTACAACCACTTCCAGCAAATAAGATTCATTTGCATCCATCATTTCTTTTAATGCATTTTTTAAATC
>JBBAKL010000019.1:0-46230 GCA_040403535.1 Bacteroidia bacterium | reverse complement strand
CTTATGACGAAAGGATGAAAAAAGAAGACATTGTAACGTTTTACAAGCAGATTGGTGACAAATTGAAAAAAGATTTTGCCGGCTGCTAGAATCTTATATCTCCTGTTTTCTTTACTTTTTTGCTATTTGCCTTTTTACCAGCTATTTATACTTTTTCTTAAGGCAACCTTAAGCAAGCAAAAGCAAAGGAAGTGTTCAAATGTTGTACCTGATGTTGTACCTATATCTTTGTAACACGAGCTAATTTCGATGTAAAAATGAACAATGGCAGCAAGTGTTAAGATACTATTCAGGAAAGATAAAATTAATAAGGAAGGCGAAGTACCTATCTATTTGCGGGTTATTAAAGACCGTAATTCAAAACAAATATCCTTAGGTATAGCAATCCCGGAAAAGTACTGGGATGATGAAAATAAACGGGTCAAAAAGGGGATGGAAAATTCCCAACGGCTCAATAATTACATTGCCCATAAAAAAGCGGAGGCGGAAGGCCATGCTCTGGAATTGGAAACAAAATCTAAAACCGTTTCCACTAAAAAAATTAAAGAAGCCGTTATTGGTAAAGCACCAATAAGCTTTTTAAAATATGCCGACCGCTTTTTTGTTGAAATGGAAAATAAACTTCAACCGGCATCAATCGATAAAACGAAGCACATTGTTTCAAAAATAAAAACATATCAGAATGGGGCCGACCTCACATTTGAAGAATTAGACGTTGCTTGGCTTAAGAAATACGACTTTTATTTGCGTAACACGCTTAAAAACTCAAACAATACGGTAGTTGCTAATTTTAAATTAATCAGGCGCATTATTAACGAAGCCATAAAGGAAGATCTTATTCCTTATGAGAAAAACCCATTTCACAAATTCAAATTGAAATGGGAAAATTCAAAAAAAGCTTTTCTAACAGAGGAAGAAATTGAAACTATCGAAAAGCTAAAACTTGAAGATAATCCAAAGTGTTTTCATGTACGCAATATGTACATTTTTGCCACTTATGCCGGTGGTTTGCGCATATCAGATTTGGTACAGCTGCGCTGGCACAACTATGATGGTGATAGAATATTAATTCATACAAAGAAAACAAAAAACACCGTTTCAATTAAATTGCCGCAAAAAGCTAAAGAAATATTGAAGTTGTACTATTATGATAACGTAAACCCGAATGAATTTATATTTCCATTCTTTGAAGTAAGTAAGGATTATTCAGATGGCCGGTATTTATATCGTGCAATTAGTTCAGTTGGCAGCATTTTTATAAATAACTAATTAAAATAGTGGATATGGCGTTTATAGATAAGCATATTCATATACATACCTCACGCCGCACATAGGCAACTCGTACGTTTAAAAAAGGGATGCGTATTAAGTGCGTATCAAAAATTATGGCCATACTTCCATTAAAACTACTCAGATTTATGCTAAAATAGTTAATGAAGATTTAGATAAGATAATGTAGGTGTTTTTTAAAATTAATTTGAGGTGCAATGCTTCTAAATCGGGACATGTTTAAGAATGGCAAAGTTAAATACATTTGATGTTCAAAGTAACAGCGTGTCTAATTTTAATGGCTGAAATAATAAAGAGTATATAAATTGTCAAGTAATTTGATCACCTCTAGGCTACTTCTTTTGAGGCAGATCAAACTTTATTTCCCAATTAGTTAAATAATATTTTAAACTGTCAAGGCCTAAGTTGTTTCTATATTTGTCAACTAAGTTAGGTTCTATAAGTGGGTATAGTTCGTATTTGTTTTCTGTTTCATTGAATTTTATTTGTGTCCCATACAATTGCACGCCTTTCTGTTTAACCGATACCCTATCGTATAACATAGCATATTCAATTGATTGAGCGTTGCCGCTAAGATAAGCGCTTTGTAATACAGACAAATATTTCTTTTGTATTTCTATTTTGGAATGCTGAATAATTAGAAAAAGAGTGGAGTTCGCTTTCACTCCAATAATGTTTTTACTCAGCCAGCCATTATCATCAATAATTTTAGTTATTAATATCGTATTGAGTGAGTCGGAAACTCTAATGTTATGATATTGTTTTTTAGCCTGCGCTGAATTTAGGCCATGTTCTTTAATTAGTGAATCCATAATTTTACGGGAATTCTGATCTACGTCATGAATACTGTCTAATTGTCTAATTATTAATTTAATTTTTTGTGAATTTATATAATTATAGTTTTTCGAAACAACATCAACCAGTTCTTTCCATCTTTTATCATTTCTAATAATAAGAAAATTACTATCACTTACTAATGTCTTTACATCTGAAAAAAAGGAAACTTTAGCTAGTCTAAAAAGATGGTAAAAACTTGTATCGTAGTTTTTGCTTAGAGCAAAAGCAGATGCCGCTTTATATCTATCTTCGTGCAATGCTTTTCCTGAAGTGTAATTAAAGGCTATTGTATAATAATAGGCAGATGTTTTATATTCTTGCTTTATGAAAAGCGAATCTGCAATTCTTATATACTTTTTATACCATGTATAATTGTATTGGCATTTTAGGTTTAAGGAAATTAAAACCGAAATTGTAAAAATTAAAATAGTTATTATCCTCATTCAATGATGTGTATTAGTAAAAGGATCATAGCTGCACTTTATTGGTTTATCATAGGGATTATTTACATATGCCCTACAATCACTACAAATTCTCCTAAACTCACACACTTTGCAAGTTTTAATTTTGTCTTTTGTAATTTTCCAATATTGCTTAAATAATTTTGTAGTAATTATGGTATAAAGATTATTATTTATTATGCTTCCAAATTTGAATTTAAGGCTTGGGCAATTTGTTATTTCGCCAGACTCATTTATTGATATTTTCTTATAAAGACAGGTGTTGTATTTTAGGCCTTCTGAGTAGAACATTGTATTTATTACAAAATTATTTGGAGTTATAACGCCACATGAATTATGTGAGGATATTTTATTTGGAAGATAAGAAATAATTGCTGAGCTTAAATTTAATGTACTATTACTACATGAATGTATGACAAATTTGCTTATTAATGGGTATTTGGAGATTAAATTGTTAATATTAAAAGTATTCAAATTGCCATGGTACCTTAAATATATTTCTATATTTGATATTGAAGTATTAACACATTGTTTCAATATAGAATCTAATTTATTTAATGAAAATATTTTATACGCTCTAAACTCAATTGTTCTACATCCCAATTCGCTTAATTGTGTTATTATACGTTGGAAGTGTTTAAAATTTATGTTAGAAAGTTCTATTATGCAATCCTCAATGAAATTGGGCCTTACAATATCATTATTTAACGCCGGAAAGCTAGATAAATTATCCACAAAGTGTCCTAGATTAGCATTAAGTAATTTGGAAATTACATTATCTAAATCATTTCTTTCTGTTGCCGGTAAACTTTGAAATACAGTTTTAAATGAATTTGTTTTAAGTGTTTCTAAAGTGTCGTATAATTTATTACTAATCAAATAATATTCACCTTTTTGTAAATCACAAATAGTTGAACGATTAATCCCTTTAACGGTGATACAATTGTTAAATAGAGAGAAATATCTCTTTTTGTATGCCTTCATGTTAATTTGCTTGATAATCTATAATTATTTGAGCAATACTTTAATGAACTATTATATTTATTATTTTCTAAACATCTAATTTCTCTAATATTTGACTTTTTATCAGTTGTTTTAAACTCTAAGTTTTGATAGCGCACTGGGAGTAACGAAATCAGATTATTTTTAAATTTATATTTATTCATTTTATTAAATATTTCGCAATTTCTAATTCTAGATTATAGTTGCATGGATGTGATACCATTCCAAATTGACCCACAGGATTTATTTCTAAAAAAACATATTCATTATTTGTGGTTTTTAAAATGTCTATGGATCCTGTGTTAAGTTTCAAATGATACATTAAGGACCTGATTTTATTTTCTAAAAAAAGCGGTAAATTATACGGCACAATTCTATTTGGATTCGAATTATTATATCTTCTAAAATCAATTTTTGTACTATCATCATCTTGTGAAAATATCGCCATACTAAAACATTTGTTATCAATAAAAAAAACGCGTATTTCAAAAACCTTTTCTATATATTGCTGAAAAAATGAAAGTGGAAAATAATTAGGAAGTAAATTTATTTGATCTTTATTTAGAATTACACCATATGGTAAAATTATCTTATCTTTCTCTATAATAGATGTGGATTTTGTCAGGTCCTTAATTAGTATTTTATATTTGCGAGAAAAATTTAGTAATTCTTTTTTTGAGTTAGTTAAAATGTAATAAGGAATATTTAATCCAATATTTTTTGCAACATAAAGTACATGTAGTTTATTTACTTGTAACTGTTCTAAATTTGTAAGATATTTCCGTGCTTTAATATTTGAATATAAGATATTTAAAACGGACAAATAATCACTAATAATATTTTGTGTAATTGTAAAGCGTAAAGAACTGCTCGTCTTAGATGTATCAAAAGCTGTAAATAAATCTCTAGTAAATTTAAAATCGCTCCATCTTCTTAACCACACAGAATGACATTTCAATTTTATTGTTTTATTACGTATTTTAAATAGTCCATTACTATTTATTAAAATGTTATTCGTAGTTGATTCAAACTCATCACCGTTAATTCGAATTACCTTATGTCCTAAATAATGGATAAAATCAATAACTTCTTCGGTAGAAGTTTCTAAGTTGCTTTTGCTTATAATAATTATATTTTTCATTAATCGTAGTCTGTACTTGGTAAATTCGACTTTTCGTCATGACTAATTACCAAATCACTAGACTCTTCTGGTACGCCATTTTGTGTATAATAATTAACTGTTCTTGTTGTGTGATATTGTGTTGTGCTTTTGCCGTCATCAGGATCATTCTGCTTATTTGTAGAGTTGAAAGGGCCAATGATATTATAATTACTATTTCTAATTATACCACCATGTTGCTTCTTTAATTTTTCTAACTTCTTCATATTTATTCTTTTAAATGTAGTAATATATTAATTTCTTGTACGATATTTATTGAATTATTTGCAATATTAAGCTTCATATTTCCAATCATTTCCTTCAACAAATACATTAAAATTTTCCGCATTTTCTGTACTCGCCCATAAGCTCCAATCTGCAGGTATATCTAAATCATTATCAAATACTACAGTAGTCTCGTAAGTATCATCGGTATTTGATTTTGTTACCGTATTTACTTCATATTCTTTTAAAATATATTTTACAGCCCCCGTATTTTTTATCCATAGCCTAACCATACCAGGTGTTACATTAACACTACTTTTAAATGTAAGCGAACTAATAGATGAACCCAAAAAACCGGATGCTGCGGCACCTGCAGCGTAGACCTGGCCTAGAACGCCTGCTGTTAAACTATTATTTGCTGTTGAAATTTGCCCTAAGTAATTATTTGCAGTGTACAGGGTTGTGTCTTGCCTAACAGCCGCGCCGTAATAAGCCCAATCTAATGCTTCAACAAACACTACGGTTGAATTAGCTACTTCAGTGGAGGCTTTTAAAACATAACCAGATTGAAGACAAAAATTTAAAGGTATAGTAGTTTCAAATGTTTTATTTATACTTGCTTGTGTTCTTGGTATTACAGGTATTTCGGTCAATAACTGGGTGGTACCTGAATTATCTGTGATGAAAAACCGGATCATGCCTTGACTGGAAGTTACCCTCAGTTTTATGTATATATTTTTAATTAAAGTACCGTTTGATGCACCTGTCACTAAAGATACTAATGTTCCTGATCCATCTAAATTAGAATTAGCTGTAGATAATAGACCTATAGCTCCATTAGCTGTATATTGTGTTTCTTCTGCCATGGTAGTATTATTAAATTAAGCTGGATACTTCCAATTATTAGCTTCTGTTATTACCGAAAATGATTCTGTATTAGCAGTAGTTACTTTAAATACCCAGTCTGCTTTTAAATTAAAGTTCCCCAACGAAGTTTTAAATTCGTATGCTGTTTCAGTTGATGATTTGGTTTTTGCCGGAATAGGGAATTCACGGAATAACCTTGTATTTGTTCCGTCACTAATAAATAAACGAATCATACCCATTGTAGTTGAAACAATGGCTTTAATATTAAAAGATTCTACTCTTGTTCCTTTCCAGCCCGAAGCAGATGCACCTGCTGTTAAAGAAGTATAAACATTTGAACTAGGTGAATCCATACTGCTATTTGCAGTAGTTGCTAATGCCATTCCTGTATTTGCAGTGTAATTTGTACTTTCGGGCCTTACTGCTCCACCATAATATGCCCAATCTAAACCTTCTGCAATAATGTTAAACGTTTCAGCATTTTGAGTGGAGGCTTTTATTAACCAACTTGCCTGTAATTTAATGTCACAATTCCAAACAAACTCAAATGAAGGATTGGTTGATGTTGGGGTATTAGCTGGTACATGTATTTCGTTTAAAAGTCGCGTATTCGTACCATCATATAAAAACAATCGGACAATACCTTCTGTTGTAGTTCCGGTTGCTTTAACGGTAATAGAATTTATTAATGTGCCATTAGCACCTGCAGTTAATACAGTTCCTAATGTTCCTGTTCCATCTAAATTTGAGTTTGCGGTTGATATTTGCACCAAACCTGTATTGGCTGTGTATTGTGTTTCTGCTGCCATAAATTATTTTTTAAAAGTTTATTTATTTTGTAAGTGTTAAAAGTGATTTTAGTTTATTACGGATAAGCGTAATCTAGTCCATCTGCAATAATAATAAAGCTGTTTCCGGTTACTGTTGAGGCTTTTAAGACATAACCATTTTTAAGATAGATGCCTAATTCATAAGTCACCTCAAAAGCTTCAGTCTTGGAAGATTGAGTTACGGCAGGTATGTCTATCTCATCTATTAAGGCAGTAACAGTTCCGTTATAAAGGAAAATTCGTACCATACCTCTTTGTGTAGTTACTGAACCTTTTACTGTTAAACTGCATATATATGTACCATTAGCAGCTCCGGTTATTATTGTTCCCAGTGTTCCGGTTCCGTCTGTATTAGTATTAGCAGTATTAAGTAATACCATGCCTGTATTAGCTGTATACTTTGCACGTTCATTAATATTAGTTTCTCGCTTAACTAATAGTTGATCATTTAAATAAGTTAGCATTATAATTATTTTTAGTAAAAGTATTTTGAGTGAGTGCCAAAACTTGGCACAGGTTAAATTTTCCGATTTAATTAATCAAAAAGTAACACTTGCGCTTTTTACAAAACTGCACGTTAACGCCTTGTAGGCGTAAGGTTTCCACCATACGCAAAACGGTTCGGCGTGAAACTTCTAATTTTTGTGATAATGCATCAACGTTTACGGCTGACCTACTTTTAATGTAGTACTGTAAGCTTTCTAGTTTCTGATTGTATTCCAGGTAACCCATAGCTCCTTAAAATATTTAGGAAAAGATAAGGATTGCTATTTTCTATCAATTGAATTTAAAGGAGAGGTAAAGTGTCAAATGTTTTATTTTCAGGCATTTATTCGGGCTTTATAAATTGAAAAAGGGGTAAAATTACCCCATATAATCCGTAAAACTATCGGAATTATATTTCCAGTAAATTATTTTTTATGGCATACATAATTATTCCAACTGCATTACGGGTTTTCGTTTTTTCTAGAATTCGTTCTTTGTGTCCGTCGATAGTTCTTGTGCTTACAAACAGTTTGTCGGCAATTTCGCGTGTAGTATATTCTTTGCTCATTAGCCTAACAACTTCCATTTCTCTTTGTGTTAAATTGGCTTTTTGAAAAGTTGGTTTTACATTTTCTTGAACTAGAAAACCTTTGAGCATGGCTTTGGTAACATTATCATTGAAATAATAACCTGTTTCCAAAACACTATAAACTGCATCGACAATTGTTTCGGTGCTTTGTTCTTTTAAAATAAATCCTCTTGCGCCACGTTTCAATAAATGGCGAATAAATGTTTCTTCATTATGAGTTGAAACTACCAAAACATTAATTTCAGGATATTTTTGAATGACTTTTTCTGTGGCGTCGAAACCATCCATTTCAGGCATTTGTAAATCCATAAGGATAACATCCGGTTTCCTTTTTTTGCATTGCTCTAAAAGTTCGACACCATTTGAAACGTCAAAAATCACTTCTAATTCTTCATATTCCTTAAATCGGGAGATTAAACCTTCCCTGAACATTTGATGATCGTCGGCGATGGCAATTTTAATTGGCTTTTTCATATGCTTCAATAGGTAAAGAAATGGTTATGATTGGCTGCTTTTCTACTAAACCGTAATTTACATTTGCTTTAAGTATTTCTGTCCTGTTTTTAATGCTACGTAACCCAAGACCGGAACTTTGTTGAGTAAGTTCAGCAATTTTCTCATTGCTAATTCCTATTCCGTTATGATTAATTAATGCCTTTAATGTTGTGTGAGAATAAACTAAGCTTAAGCTAAGCTTTGAAGCGTTTGCATGTTTAATAACGTTATTAATTATTTCCTGAATTAATCTGTAGAATTGAATTTGGATAGTAAATGGTAAGCGTGTATTGCTTTCAGAACAATTAAATGAAGCGTCAATAATATTTGTTTTGCTAAGTTGCGAGCATAATTCGTTTAGTCCGTCATGTAAACCGAAACGCATGAGAGCAGGTGGAGCCAATTCACGGGTAATACTGCGGATATTGTCCATAGTATTATCCAAAAGTTTATCAGTTTGCTCTTTAAGCTCCGGAACTGTATGACTTGCATTTGCAGCATTTAATTGTGAAACATTATGCTTGATCATATTGATTATGGGGCCAATATCGTCATGTAAGTTTTCAGCAATTTTTTTTCGTTCTAACTCGGCAATCTCTAATGAAGTTTTAAGTAACTGCTGCTGGTGAAGTTTTTCTTTTTCTTCCGATTCAACCTGTAATTGAAGATTGCGTTTTTGGTAAAAAATAACGAAGAGGATGATAAAGAAGATAAATACCAGTATGCCTACGGTAGCAATGACAACCAAAATAGGAATTTCTATGGGCGCTTGGTTTTCCAAAATGCAACAGCAATTAGACAATTATATAAAATATTTAAACACGAATGAATTCCCCAAATAGCCAAGTGCCCTGAGGATTGATGTTGTAACAAGTAATTGTTAAAGACAAATAATACAAAATTTCCTCCAAAATAGATTAAAATTGACGAATTCATCCAGAAGAAGGGGTAATTAATTGGGTTTATGTAATCCTGATTTTTGGATAAATGGTAAAACGACCAAAGTGCAATTGATGAAAAAAGAATTGATTCAAAAGAAGTTGAATAGTTGTCGAAGCTTGAAAGCCCATTAATTTTGTAATCTACATACTCACTTACAAGCAGTAAAATAAAACAAACAGCATAATTTCCTAATTTTTTATAATTATAAAATAAGAAATAAAATGATAGTAGAAGAAATACTTCAAAAACAGTATAGACTCTAAGTATTAAAAAATTGTTTTTAGAATTAATAACAAAGGCGAAATTAATTGATTCTACTAAAATTGAGATCAGTAATAAAATGGCAACAGGAATTAATTCTATAGAAATATACTTGAATCGAAGTGAAATAATTAGCAGTGGTATAAGCATAAATCCTGCAGAAATAATTTCTATATATCCAAAGAAATTCATTTTTGAAATTGAAATCCATGCTAAAAATAGTGTTTTAGGAGTTTAAATCATTGCGATTAGGACAAAATGATGGGCAAGTAAGGGCTCTTTCAGCAATTAAGCCGTTAAATATGTCATCTTTATTTGCTTTAGCTCCCACAACAACTAAGTGCTTTTTATTATTTTCTGGTTCCTGTCCATAATAGATTCTAATTCCCACACATTCCGGTTGGTTTAATATGGCGAGTATAGCTTCTTTACCAAAAAATTCCGCTATAGTTTCATTCGGATGAGTTTCGCGATAAGTTCTTGTTAATACTGCGGCAAGTTCGATGCTGATGAAGTGATTTTCTTTACCGGTAAATTGTGTTTGATTAATGTTAAGTAAAGATTCTTGATTCGTTTTAATTTTCTTTTTCATAAGGACTTTTTCTCAAATTTATTTTGTCCTGGAATTTCGATTTAGCAGTTTCTGATGCCTCAAAAAGTATAATTTATTCAAGCACATAGATTTACAATAATTAGAAATGAGTAATTGTAATAATAATAGCGTAGAAATGCCTACTCAATGGGGTAAAAATACCCTCATGGTTAAATGGGGTATTATTGCCCATTGTACTCATCAGTCTCGCCATATACATTTATAAAGTAGGAAAAGGAGTATTAAGAATGCCGATTGATAAGGAACAAATTATAGATATTTTTAATCCAAACGATATAAAGTATTGGTGTAAAAAATTTAAATGTGATAAAGAGGATCTTATTGACGCTGTGCTCACAATTGGCAGGACACCAAAATTGGTTAGTGATTTTTTAGAGTTAAATAGAAAGAAGAGGAAGTAATGCGTGTATATAAGTTAATAGTTTCACTGGCAATTATACTTTTTAATAGTTGTCATGATACAGGGAAGAGCAAAACAGAAATATCCGCTACTATAAATGAATAACAAGGAATAACTAATCATAAACACTAGTATTTGAAGTAATATGAAAAAAAACACGAAGATAAGTGGTAATGTAAATAAAGAATGTTGCTGTAAAAATTTATCTGTTAATAATTCTGGAACTAGTAGAAAAGTGTGTAATAATGTCACTGGTTTGGGTCCCTGGAAACCGGATCCTGCAGATAGCAACTGTCAATTCAGGTGGGTATTTTGTGATGATCAACCTTACGGCATACAAAGGTTGTGTTACAGCTGGTGGAGTGGCTATACAGTTTCTTGGCTTTAATTAAAAAGCAGTATCTTAAGGAAATAATTGTTCAATGAAAAAGGCATACATATTACTCATGGGTTGTGTCTTAATTGTTTTCGTTTATTATTATTTTAAACCTTCAAAAAACGATCAATTAATTTTAGCATCTAACACAACATATAAGGAAGGTCTTATAAGTCTTATGGAAACAATTAAACAACATAATATCCCATACAATCCGGGTAAACCCACAATCATGTACTTTTGGGATAGTATAGACTTTAATTATTATCACAGAGAACGAATTCATAAGCTTGATTCGCTGGCAGACGCTTTGCACAAGTCTGCATTCAATTTTTTAATTGTAACAGAAATGTCGGCAGAAGCCGGAAAAAACTTTTTAAATAATAGGATTAGTAAAATCAGTAATTGTCAATTAATATATAATTCACAAGACTTCGTTTCAGGTGTTTATAATGAATTTGATAGCACTTTAAGTAAATCAAAAACAGGAATAAAATATAAATTCAAACCATATTATTTTATAACTGATTCTAAGGGCAATGTTAAATTTAGCGGTTCAGGCATGTTAAATACCAACTTCGATCCAGCCATCTCGCATATAATAAACGCTCTGGCACAAACGCATTAATGATTTATTTCGGCGCTTAATTGTTTGGAAATGTTTAAACTACTATTCTTTCGTTTGATAAGCCTTATGCAAATTTCTTATGATGATTGCAGCATCCTGAATGATGAATAACGAATAACGATTCCATTAATAGACCGGAGCCAAATAATTATTAAACTCCTAAGTTAATTAATATACAGGCTTATTCTATATTCTAAATGGGGTATTTTTACCCCTTGATACATGTTAAGAGATTTTAGAAATTGATGGATTCAATTTTAATCTTTTATCATCATTAACATGAAATCAATTAAAAAAGTAGCTCTTGTTTTAGTTTGTTTATTCTCTAAAACAATTATTTCCCAGACATATCCCTATGTAGTACCTAACAAGGACTATGTTGTAAATATTATTACTGGTAGTGGTCTCGATGCCCGTGGTGTAGCATCAGCTGTAGATTATGTCAGTGGTGCGGTATACACGTGTGGTTTTGTTAATACTGTTTCCAATGGAAAAGATTTGATTTTGGTTAAGTTTGATTCGGCAGGCGTACAACAGTGGGTAGCTTCCTACGATTTTAATTCGCTTGATGATAGAGCAAGAGGTTTATATGTTGACGGCAGCGGAAATGTTTTTGTTACAGGTTTTAGTCAGGGAACATCAAGTGGTAAAGATATTGTAACCATTAAATACAATTCATCAGGAACTCAGCAATGGGTGGCCCGTTATAATGGTACTAATAATACCGATGATGAAGGGTATCAGGTATTAGTTGACGGAAGCAGTAATGTATGGGTGTGTGGTTATGCAACCACAGCAAGTAAGGGCAAAGATTTCCAAATGTTAAAGTATAACAGTTCCGGAACTTTGCTTTCATCACCAAAACGCAATGGAAGTGCAAACGCTGATGATATTGCTGAAAAGATGGTTTTATCCGGAAATAATCTTTTTGTTACCGGCACAGTAAAAAACACAACTACAAATGGCGATATCTATACATTATGTTTAAATACAGTTAGTGTTACACTTACATGGTCTGTATCAACCAATGGTTCAGCTAATGGCGATGATACCGGTTTGGATATTAAGTTGGATAATGGTGATGTTTATGTTTGCGGCAGAATTAATAATACCACAACCGGTGATGATTATTATTTTACGCGTTTAAATTTCAATACAGGTGCTACAAAATATTCAAACAATTACGATGGTGGTTATAATGGTACTGATTACGCCACTTCAATGATACCTGATGCTTTAGGTAATTATGGTGTAACAGGTATTGTTGCTAATGGCTCAAATACTGAGTATCACACCAGGTTGTACGATACCAGTTCCGTAAAGTGGACACATAAGCAAGCGCTAAATGGATCTTATACTTCAATTACCCCAAAGATTGCAACTGACACCATTGCGCAACATTTTTATGTATGCGGCACCTATTCAAATACATCTTTACAGGCAATGCTTTATCAGTTAACGCCAAGCGGCACTAAAAGTTGGGTTCAATACCATGATGGCAACACAAGTGGTAAAGATGCATTTCTTGATTTAGTATTAGATGGTGTAGGAAGAATCTATCTACCTGTAAGTGTAGAGACTTCAACAACAAGTGTCTTTGATTATAAGTTGGTGAGGTATAGTCAAACACCAGCTTATATGCCTGTGAATTATAATATGCAAGCGGATACTTTCAGTATGGCACACTTATATTATCCGAATAATGGCCAAATTAAAGACACTTCAGGCTCAGTAGCTAATGAGGCCCTTTTTTATGCTAATTTTTCTTCACCAAAGGAATATATCTTAAGAAATAAAATCGCATTCTGTGAAATAAAACTGGACTCTCTTGACGCTGTAAATCGGAATGATACAGTTAGTCGTGTGGATATGATATTTGATGGAGCTAATGAATTTTCAGAAATATTTCCTTTGGATTTTCAAAACCAAGCAATATTAAACTATTTTATCTCAGACACTTTGGGTATTACCAACATTAGCGGGGCAAGTCATTTAATTTGCCCTAATATTTATCCTATGATAGATTTGCATTTTAGTAGCAATGGTAAAGGTAGCAAATACTATTTTGTTGTTAAGCCAACGGGAGACCCGAGTGTTATTCGTTTACGGTTCGATGGCGCAGTCTCAACGACAACAACTAGTAGTGAGTTAAAAGTAACTTCAAAACTTAGTGAATGGACGTTTAAAAAACCAGATATCTATTCTGTTTCTGTACCAAGCTTTACTAACTTAACAATAACTACCACTTCAGTTACAGGAACTAATGGCTGGGTTAGTTTAGGTAGTGACTCTTACAGTATTAATCCCGGAACATACAATACTACTTGGCCATTAGTCATAGAGTTTGATCTTGGCAAAACAACTGGAACAACTTCTGCAACCGATAACATGACATGGAGCACTTATTTTGGAGGTAGCTCTGAAACCGTTGGCTATTCTTTAGTCAACGATAATTCGAACAATATTTATATAGGAGGTTATGCAGATGGCACGGGATTTCCTGTAACGGTTGGAGCTTACCAAACATCGTTTGCTTCAGGTGATTTAAGAAACGGCGTATTAGCCAAATTTAATTCTAATAAAAGTTTAGCATGGGCAACATATTATGGAGGCGGTGATTCGGATGAAATTGATGGCATTGAATTTGATAATACAAATTCGAGGATATATGCTGTTGGATATACTTTTAGTACAAACTTTCCATTAAAAAACAAGTCTGGAGCTAGTACTAGCCCATCATTTCATGGTTCTGGTAACGCAGCGGATGGTTTCTTAGCTGACTTCACTTCCTCAACAGGGCAGCTTTCATGGTCCTATTTAATTGGAGGCAACAATGATGATAGATCAATAGATGTAAAATTAGATGGAAGTGGTAATAAGTATATTGCGTGTAATGGAAGTAGTGGCATCACCACTTTAAACCCAGGAAGCAATTATATGCAATCTACATACGGAGGAGGTTTTTCAGATGGACTATTGTGCAAATTTTCTTCAACAGATCAGATTAATTGGATTACATACTATGGTGGCAGTGGCACAGATTATTTACATTCAATAGCAACAGATGCGTCCAACAATGTATTTTTATTCGGCCATACAAATAGTACAAACTTAAGCACTCTCGATCCTAATGTCGCAGGTGAGGTGTTTCAGTCCTCAAACGGCGGAGGATTTGATTGGTTTTTAATTAAATTTAATAGTAGTGGGCAAAGAACCTGGGCCACATACTATGGAGGCTCTGGAGATGAATATGCTACAAGGGAGAGAGGGGTAGTAACGATAAGTAATGATGCTTATTTTTTTGGCATGACGGCTAGTTCAGGATTAACTACTAAACAATATGGTTCATCAACAGTTCAATCCTATGCAGGAAATAATGACACATATATTTTAGCAATAAACAGCAACTACAACCCAATTTGGGCTACTTATCTAGGCGGAACAGACGTTGATTATTCTGGCGGAATAACAAAAGATGCTTCTAACAATATATATTGTACAGGAAGTACCTTTAGTTCAGATTTTCCTTATTCGATTCCTTCAAATTATTATGCCCAATCCTATAATGGGGCTTCTCATGGTAGTTCAGGTTGGGGTTATGAAGGTGGAGATGCATTTATCTCTGCTTACTCAACAAGCAGGAATTTAGTGTGGTCAACATATGTTGGTGGTGGAGGTGTTTTGCATCCTTCCGGTGATGATATTGCAGAGGGTATTAGTGTATCGTCTAATAATAAACTTTATATTACTGGAGGAACAAGTAGTCGTTCTCCATTATACCCATCTTTTAATCCAGGAACCCCAGCCTTTTATGATAGTCCTAGCACTGGATTTGGCACAGCAGACATTATTATTAGTGAATTTAATGTTAATGCACTGCCATTAGTAGGGATTTATGAAAATAAAGTGCAAAATAGTCCGTACATTGTTTATCCTAATCCAACATCTAATACCATTAATATTTCAAATGTTACAGTTAAAGATAAAATTGAAATATATGATATAGAAGGTCGAAAAGTTGGAAGCCTAATATGTGCAAATAAACATGAAGAGATAAATCTAGAGCAATTAATTAATGGAATTTACTTTATAAAAATCACAAGTAAAGATGGTGTATATAAGACTTATAAAGTTATTAAAGCAAAATAGAAACATTATAAGCATTTTCCTTTCTTGTACTCTAAGCTATCAGCTTTCATGCCAAGATTTGAAAGGCGCATTTTTTCAAACCAAGTTTGTTAATGGTTACAAATACTCTTGCGATCTATATTTATTAACTGACCTAAACACCGCATCCTTTCGGCCTTATGTTTTAATAAATTGGGGCCCACAAATTGATACCTTAAAGTTTATTCAATCGAATGCGTATTCAAATACCTTGGTAAATAAATTTAACGGAAATTTTACATACCCTGGGCCTGGTATATATAAAATTATATTCAATGAGTCGTTTAGAATTTCAGGTATAAAAAACATTATTAGCTCACAATCTGAATCAATTCAAATAACCTCAACACTTGTAATAAATCCATTTAATGGAACAAATAATAGTCCATTGTTCCAAAACTATCCTATTTATTTCGGGAAATCAACAAGTGAAGTATTTTATGATCCAATGTTTGTAGATTTAGACGGTGATAGTTTGGCTTATTCGCTTGATAATTGCAAAGCCACTAACTATTATATTCCTGTAGGTGTAAACTTATATAACGATGGTACTTTAGGTTTTTCTAAAGATTCATTAGGTATTTATGCTTTTTCTTATACGATTCACGAGTGGAGAAAGGTATTAGGAAACTACGTTAATGTTGGTATTTCTCAGATCGACTTTGTAATAGATATAAATGGAAGTATAGGAATTAAAGAAAACAATGATGACTATAAAATAATTGTATGTCCAAATCCGGCAGATCAAATAATAATAATATTGTCTGAAAATTATTTTGATTCCCACTCAAAAATCATAATGTATAATTCTCTAGGTGAAATAGTTTTAACTTCGCCCTTTTCGAAAAGCGTTGATGTTTCAGAATTACCTCCCGGCTGTTATTTGCTAAAAATCAAATCGCAATCGGGAGAGGTATATGTAAAACGCTTTCTTGTTGCGCGATAATATCAATTTGTTTCAACGTAATCATGAAAATTGCAAGTGCCTAACACTGGATTTTAATCATAATAAATTCGCAGAACCACAAATAAAAATTTAACTTTTAATTGCTATAAAATATAGCAGCGTCTTACTATAATTATCATCATTTACCAATGAAAATGATAAAATCTGTATATTAGTTTTATTAAATAACAATTATATTTTCATTCATTTTATGTTTAAGAGTAATGTTACTGTCGCTCCATTTTTAGAGCATCCAATTGTGGATATTATCCACCAGTTTTAGTTTCCACTTCTGTATTTGTCAATGGCATTTTTGCACGCGCAAACAAACTTGTCTTAGGTTTAATATATGAAGGCTCTTTATAAACAGAACGAATTAACTCTAAATTTAAGTCGAATATTTCTTTTTCTTTACCAGTATAGTTGTCTTTGAGAAGTTTTGTATAGTTTTCTAAAGCTAATGCAGCCGCCGTTTTAAATTCATATTGTTCTAAAAAGTATCTTTCTTTGGAATACTGAGATGCTCCAAACCATGCCATAAAAACACCTGGAGCTGTCAGTGTTAAACGCAAAAGAAATTTAATATAATCACTTTCAATTTTGTCAAATAAGGCTTGTCCTTCTGTTGTTAGGAAAACTTTATTAATAGACACTGCACTAATTATTACACCAAGTATAATTATTCCAAGACCAATTAGGCTGCTTGTTTGGGAACGTTTTCTTCTACGGTCAAATGAATTTGCAAGCCCAGTGTCTCTTACTAAGTCCAAAATATTTCCAATTTCTGTTTTTAATCGCTGGCTTACTGTAAGGTTTGTAGCAATATCAGCTTTTAATTGAGTTGATTCGTTTAGAATACTTTCTGATTTAACCTTATTCGTAAAAATTTCTTCCTTTGTTGCGGTCGCATCATTATTGGTCTTTAAAATTTGTCCAAAAAATTCTGCTGCCTTAGCGAGTGTTGGCGAAATACCTGTATCAGGATTGTCAACCCGTTGTTTTAATTCTTGAAACGTGTTATAATAATTATTTATTTCATTATTTTTATTATTAATGTCTTTATTAATGGCGTCAATATTGGTTTTTGCATCTGTCGCTAACCGGTGTAACTCGTCTATTTGTTGTTTTACAGTAACTGCACCATTTAATGTGTCTGTCAAGGAGTTTGCATTACCTTCAGCAGCAGCTTTTAATTCGATAATTCTCGAATGAAATGTGTTAAGTTCGGCTTCTTTTTGTTTGGCACCGTCCGCTATTGCGGTTATTTCAGTAAGCTTTGCTTGTCCGTCTGATAATACTGTCTGAATTTTTTGTCGTAATTCATTTATTTCATTTTCGTCCATTATCGTTTTGGATTAAGGTTCATTGTGTCATAAATTGGCTCTAATAAGCATATTGGTGCTATAATTAAAAGTTTGTATTTAAGTGAAAACGGATGCATTGAATAAATAGGACAAAAAGTAAGTCATTTATATTTAATTTGCATTCTGTTTTCCTTTTTTCAATCAATAATAATGCAATACGTTTCAAAAATCAAGGGGTAAAATTACCCCATTTTGTGTGCTAAATTTTGATAATTGGAGGCTTGGTTGCCTAAAGTTGGGAAAGTTGAAAATGTTGATTTAGAAAATCAACATTTTCAATAACGTCAAATTTGTCGCTTTAATGGCATTAAAGACATTATATGAATCTAATACTATTGAATGATATTGAAGTTAAAAAACGTGCTGTGCTGATACTTCCGCACAATGACCAATAGGTGCTGTAATAACCTTCGGGGCGCACACAGTTTTATTTCAACTTGTCGCCATACATCCAATTTAGATGATTACAAATGCCTGATATGTCGGGGAATAAAGTTTGATAATTTACACCAAAAATACTAAGTCGTTTGAGAATGACTTTCTTAAGTTTTGCTGGAATTCGAACTTCAAGTATATTATGTTTTAGGTCGTTATTTGTTTCGAGAGGCACGAAACCTTTTGTCTTTGCTGAATACTTATGTGCAGTAAACCAACCCGCTTGGGCAATTATTCTTTCATTATTTAATGCAGGTCGAAGTATTCGTGTCTTAGAAACATCAAATGGAGATGTTTTTCTGTCTATTAAATAACTATTGTCTGCGATAAAAATATACACATAACTGTCAACAGTCATTTTATATTCATTAGAGCAGGCAAACCAAAGTGCAACGAGAGGGTTACTTGTCCAGTCAAGAAGCCTAGTTTTCATTCCATAGTGCTGAGCATAAACTAGCCAGTCCCAATTGTCACGGAAAGTCGTTGTTATTTTTAACTGTGAACGTCTTTTTAACTCTACGAGCATCGTCTTTTCTACGTCAGAGGTATCTTGCTTTGGATTGTCCCTCACTGCGCTTGGTAGCAAAGGATATTTATCGCTTTGTCCGCGATATAAAATTATACCGTCATTTGAGGCAAGTCTGCTTACAAGTGCCAAATAAAATTCGAAGTCTGTTATCGTTTCTTTGTCCATTTTATGTTCGTCGGAATTTTCCGGCCTGTTGGTTATAACGTTTTCTGGCTTTGCATACGCCTGAGTTTCCTAGCACAAAAATGTTAAACAGCACAGAACTTAAAAGAAGTACAAAGCTCTAAGTTTCCACTTCACTCCGTCTTACGCAATCCAGTGTTATAGGGCGTTTTTCTTTCCGTTTCGTTTGTCAAGGTTGATATTCTGGGCAATCAGTCGAAGCCAAATAAGGATTGTCGTAAAACATACAATTCGGTGGTCCGCCTACAATACCTAATTTTGGTTTCGGGTAAGGATATTTTTAGCTGCTCCTTCTTGAAAAGCTAGTCTAATTCTACTTTTAAGTTGCGGGGGACATCCTTGTTGAGAAGCAAGCACACTGATCTGTTCCAATTGCGTTAATGATTAATTGCTGGTACATAATTTTATTTTTTTCTTTTTTTAGGTTCAAGTAATTCGGTAGTGATTTTAAAATGCTTTTCTATTGCTTTTGTTACATAGTTTCTTTTGATGCTTTCTAAGTCCCTATCAATTTCAGCTTGCGTTTCTTTTTGAATTAAAATGTAATTCCCTTTTTCTTTTGTCGTTGAACCGTGCATCCATCCACCACTTTTTCTTTTGTCTTGAGGGTCGTAATAATGAACAAAGTAAAAAATGCCACGAGAGTTCATTTTTAGTAGTAGTTCTTCTGTCATAGTGCCTTTGCCAAATTTATTTTGTGCAGCCGTCTCATAATTATTTAAACTATCAATTTTGTTTAAAGGAATAGATAGGTTTTTTTCTTGGCTATTTTGGTCAACTCTAATAATTGAATTACCACCTTTCATATAAACTTTCTCTTTGTCCCAAGAAATTTCGGTCGGATAAGGTAAATTAACAGAGTTCATTGAATATGGCCGGTCACTAAGTATAATTTGATATAATTTGCCTTTCTGAAAAGTCACGGCTTGCATTAACTTGGTTTCTTTAATCCACTTGTCACTATATTTATTTCCATCACTATCCACAATGTTCGTGAATTCGTAAACATAATAGTCTGGCGCTTGGTCTTTACCGCTGTCTTGAAAGCGTCTACGTATAAATGTTGCTGTAATTTTATTTGCCATTCCGTATCTTTTTAATGGTCGTATTAAAATGCCCTATAACGGTTTCGGGCTTTGTGTTGGTGGGCTTTTTAAACCGTAAACTGTCTGCCTGCACCAACATTTATTAATTGCTCAAGGGTTTCTATTAGCACTGTCCGCCCACTAACGCAAAACCCGTTTTAGCGGTAGTTTTTATTTCAAATTGTTCTAACATTTGTATATTGAGCATTCGCAACATAAGGTAATGGATTTAACCACGCACCTTGAATATTGTCACAAGCACTTTGTAAGCTTAAAAAAAGCATTAGAATATTCCCATTCACACTGTCTGAAATTGTATGAATACCATTTGAGTTATTTTGATTCAATGTCAATGGAGTGTTGTCTAGTTTTACAAAACCTTTGTTGAGTAAAAACACTCCGTCTAAAGCTGTACCTGCAATATTTGTCTTGTCAGTTTGATTCCACGTTGGTAAAGGAATATTTAAAGTCCTATGACTATTTAGTATCCATCCATGTACGGTAGACATTTGTGCTGGTCCAGTATAACCGACTACATAATTTAATACTTTAGGAGGAATCCAACCTGAACTAAAACTACTATTTATGTTAGGTACTAATGACTTGGCATTGTGAGCAGCTCTAACAGATTGGTCAATTGCTGCTTGATCCAATAAAGACTTAACTTCAATAGTTGCTATTACGGACTCAATCAGAAATCCAGATACCCCACCACCAAAATCCAATTTTGGATAATTCTTTTTGTAGAGTACAATGTCAAATTGATTTCTAGGTGCTCCAGGTTGTGAAGAAGCATCAATTATTTCACCTGTACCAATCGCAACATTTGAACTTATGTGACCTTCTAAGTATTCTTTAATGAAAGCTTCTCTAGGTGTCCCTTTATGAAGTGTATGTCCTGAGTTCGCAGGAATTTGTGAAATACTAACGAGATGATTCTCGATAGCGTCCATGTGTGACTTTAGCATTGCCATTTTATTTCTTGTTTAGTCGTCTTTATAATTACCGCTAACTAGGGTGTTGAAACTATAATTGAACGTGTGTAATTAATTAAAATTGATTAACTGAATAAATGAAACAAAAATGGGCCCGGCTATACTTAATTTGCATTCAGCTTTTATTTTTACAAGCAATAGTAATTAAATCGTCATCAAAAGTCAAGGGGTAAAATTACCCCATTTAGTATTCAACGGTTTGAGATAATCAACCCTTATAAAGTTGGAGATATTTAAGTGGTTTTAAATTTCAACCAATAAATTCAACAATATATCCTTAAGTCGCGGTGAAAAAAATGATCTAGATTTTAGAAAAGTTTAAAATGTTGATGTGAGTAGTTAATCCAATCAATAAAATCAACAACAAATTAAAAAGGGTTTTTACCTGCCAGTTTATAATAAAGTTATAGTAAACGAGGTAATAAATGAAATTATTTTCAGTATTCAAATATATTTGGGTAAAAGAACAATTGTTTTTTTGTAATACGTGGAGCCTAAAAGCAATACGTTTATTTAGCATAAAGCGACTTTACCAATTGCTATAATTTATAGTAATAAGCCGCTATAATTATCAACATTTACAAATGAAAATTTAAATAGTCGTATTTTAGTTATTCAATTAATAGGAATATAATTCATTTCAGTTATGTTTAAGAGCGCAGTTATTTCGGCCCCGTTTTTAGAACATCCAATTGTAGATGTGTCTTATGTAGAAGCAAATGAATTTGATATTGTTGCTTTGGGAAATACTCCCTCCAATTTTGTTTTTCATGGAAAATTTAATTTAGAACAATATTGCAATTGCTTACTCACAAAAATTGTTTCGCTAAACAAATCAAAAATTAAGCCATTTATTCGTTATCAGTGTGAACAATTGGTAGATCCATTTGTGTGGTTGAATAAATTAGAAAAACTAATCGACCTCAACCGTGAACATTTTACTACCAAAGACCAAAATATAAAAATTGAAAAGGCACTTGTTGTTATTGAATTATTACGTCAGGAAATTGAATCAAATAAATTCATCGGCTCCAAATATAATTTTAAAGCCGTTAAGCAAAAAATTCAGACGTATAAAACACCGGAGGAAAAATTGTCTTATTTATTGGAAGTAAAGACAGAATACTTACAATATAAACCGGCTGTAACCAACGCAAATGAGGTTCCTTTTGATGTACAATGTGACCTGCTGGATCATTACCTCAAATTTAGATGCAGCTAAATTTATTGGCCTCCGCCCTACCCGTAAAATCACCTTATTTAATGGTTCTTTAGAATGTCGCTTATTTAAATTTGAAATGTACGCTGGCACCAAAAAAATTCATAAGCTTCAGCCAAAAGAAGAACATTAATTTTTGTACCATTAATAATGCCCACTGGGCTAACAATACGAAAATTCGTGATTAAAATGGCGCTCGTTCAAGTAGTAAGATAACACACCTTAAAAAACGTTAAAGCATTTGTTAATTAACATTTCGAACTACTATTGCAACTAAACACTTCACTACCTTCATCAAAAATTAGTGTCATGAAGAAATTACTATCCTCTTTTTTTGCGCTTATTGCAGTATGCGGTTTTGCACAAAATCCATTCTCATTGCCTGAAATTAATTACGACATCTATGGTTCCTTTGGTCGCCCAATTAAAGATGTAGTATTAGTTTCACCTAAAAACATGGATGAGCTTATTGCCTTCTATCCTCATGACTGGATTGTAAAACACGAATCGACACAAATTACCGTTAACCATAATGGTAAAAAACAGACTGTCGAAGGCAAGAATGATACTTTAACCAAAGAACAAATACAACTGTTACACAATGCTGCCATTGGTGATCAAATAACCATTATCGTTAATTATAAAAGCAAAAACTCAATTAGCGGCAATCTCGAGAATAGTAAAATGAACGTAAGATATACGGTGATGCCGGATATGGAAGCGCAATGTTCAGTTGATAACAAGGAACTAAGAAAATACTTTCACGAAAAGGCCATTGACAAATTACCTTCCGATTTCTCGAAACGAAATATAAGTCCGATTTTAGTATTTACTGTGAATGAAAATGGTGATGTTTCTGAAGCAAAAATCACCAACCCATCAGGCGATGAAAAAATTGATAAATTGTTATTGGATGCGGTTTACAATATGCCAAAATGGAAACCTGCTCAAAACGCTAAAGGCACCAAATTCAAACAAGAATTTATTTTCAGATTAAATGGGAATGGCTGTTAAGCTTCCTATGAACTAATTGCGTTTTAAAATTTAATTGGTATTAAATACGGATACCGATGATACATACATCATCAAGTTGTTCCAAATTGCCGCGCCATTCTTCAAAAACGGTATTTAATTTTTCTTTTTGTTCCACTACTGTTAATTCAGAAATATTAAGCAAAAGTTCATTCAGCGTTTTATACTTGAACTTTTTACCTTTTTGTCCGCCAAATTGATCGGCATAACCATCGGTATACAAATACAGCATATCGCCTTTTTGTGCGTTTATACTATGTAGTTTAAAGGAGTCGTGAGTAACACCAATACCTACCGGCATTTTATCTTTAGGTAATTCTAAAACTTGTTTATTACTAATTAGAACCGGTGCATTATTTGCAGCTGCGTAACTCAATTGAACTATATTGTTAGCATTATAATCTACTTTTAGCAAAATTCCATCCATACCATCGCGCTGACCCTCCTGCGATATATTTTTAATCAAGCCCTCTCTAACATGATTAAATACTTCGTTTGGTGCAGTAATCTGTTTTTCGTTTATGGCTTCATTCAATAAATTTATATTCAACAAACTCATAAACGCGCCCGGTACGCCATGTCCGGTTGAATCGCAGACAGCCAAGTAAAATGTATGATTTGAAACAGAACCTGTTGATGTAGCCCAGTAAAAGTCGCCACTCACAATATCCTTGGGTTTAAATAAAATAAAATAATCATGTAAGTGCTTCTGTAATAATTCATCATGAGCAAGCAAAGCGTGCTGTATGCGTCTGGCATAGCTTATAGAATCTAAAATTTCTTTGTTTTTTATCTCTAAACTATGGTTTTTCAGTAATACCTCTTGCTTTTGCTGTTGTATTACTATGTTTTGTGATTTACTTATTTTATATCTTTTGTAGAGGAAGATGGAAAAAACAATTATCAAACTTGCAATAATTAAGATCGTTATAAGAATCATTTTTTGTATTTTCTCTTCTTCAGCTTTCTGGAGCAAGCGTTTTAATTGAGCTTGTTTTAAGTCAAACATCTCTAAATCATACTTATGTTTCAACTCAGCTCTATCAGTAAAGCGTTTGGAATTTTCGATGTCTTTTTGTTTTTCGGCATTAATGAATTGTTCAAAGAAAACAAGTGCTTTTTTGTAATCGCCGGTTCGTTGGTATAGTTTATAAAGATTTCGGTTTATTGCGATTTCCAGATCGCTTGTTTTGTAGCGTTTTAGTAAGCTGTAAGCTGATAGTAATTCTTTTTCGGACTCGGATAATTGATTATTATTAAAGTATAAAAAACCAACGGCTGATTTAATGTATACATATTGTAAACTATCGCCCATATTAATGGCAGCTTCATTTGCTCTTTTGAAATATTCTAAAGCTAATTTGAAGTTTTTTAAACTAGATTCGAATTCGCCTTTAACCATGAAATGGTTTGGCAAAAGATAATCGAAGTTATTTTTGTTAATCAGGGTATCGGCTAAACTAAAATAATATGCTGCTAATTGTGTCTGATTTAATAATGAATAATTAATTGCGAGATTATCATAGCTTTGAAAAAGCGATTCTTGGTTAGTTGTTTTTCTACAGTGATTTATAGACAATAAATAATATTTGGATGCTTTACTATAATTTTTCTGATCGGAATAAATATTGGCGATATTATTCGAAATCCAAGCTAACCCCTCTTGATTGTTAATCATTTCATAATTAAGATACGCTTTAAAATAGCTGTTTAACGCTTTGGGATAATCGGCTATTAAGTGATAAACATTACCCAGATTATTTAAGGAATTTGCAAATTCTTTCTTTTTATTTAAATACTCGAAAATTGAACCAGACTGAGCAAACATCAAAATGGCAGAATTCCATTTTGCGAAATCCTCGAACAAACTTCCTAAGTTATTGGAAAAATGAGCAAGACGTAAAATATCTTTTTGAGAAACGGCCAGTTGAATTGCCGAGCGATAATTCTTTAATGATTTCTCGTAGTTGTATTCGGCACGATATAAATTACCGTAGTGATTAAAAACATTACTCCTCCAAACTTCTAGTTTTTTTTGATTTACATAGGTTTCCATTATTTTAATATACCTGATAGCAGAATCTAATTCATTAGACACATAGAAGTTTAAAATAATTCGGTTAACGGCTTGCATTTTCAAAGAATCCCCGCGTATAGTATGAAATACCTTTTTAAGAGAGTCAATTTCAGACTGTGCAGAAGATCTGAATGGATATAAAAAAACCAATTGAAAAAATATTAGCGATAAGTTAATCTGATTTTTCATTTTCATTACAATTGTTTAATGAAATAATTTCTTATAAACGGAATAAAATAATCTATAATTTACAAAATAAATTAGTTAAACAATTAATTTATTGTGTTTTTTAGATGTTAGTGAATGTATGTTTGTCGAAACCCTGCTTTACAACGGTGAATTGACATTAATAATTTACCAGCTTAAGCTCGTTTTTATTGATTGAAATAAAATTTAGGAGATATTCAATTTTTGAAACAGCTCAACCTTGCTGATTTCTTTTACATCGCCCGGTTGCATTCCAACTATACTTAGTTCAGATATGTGCGTTCGTATTAAGCGCTTGCAATCGTGCCTAACCGCACTACACATTTTTCGTATCTGACGATTTTTACCTTCTTTTAAAACAAACTCCAACCAGGTTTGTGAAAAACCCAAAACATGAAACAATAAAAACGAAACAATTGCTGCCTTTTAATCATAGTTAAATATAACAATTATTCAATATAAATAGCAATCACAGTTTTGTTAATATCCAAGCAATAATACCGATTTCATTGCCTAGATAATTTATTACATTTACTAAAATGAATTTATGAATGAAGAAAAAGTTTGGGACAATATCGGTAATAATTACAAGGAAGAAATCTTCAGTGTAATACATGCCGACAGAAATACTTTAGTAAAAAAGAGCATTTACAAACTTCGTAATAAAAATAAATCGGCCATTGATTTCGGTTGCGGAGTTGGGCATGCGCTCCCCTATCTTTCTGTCGCTTTCAAAAACGTATTGGCTCTGGATATTTCACAAAAACTACTCGATCAGATTAAAAAGAAGAATTATGCCAATGTAACATTGCAAAAAATGGATCTGGCTAAAACAAATCTGAAACTACCGAAAGCCGATTTTGCCTATTGTTGCAATGTGGCGATTTGCGATAACAATAAAAAGAATTACCAGATACTGAACAATGTGATTCATTCGTTAAAAAAAGGTGGTATCGCGCTTATTGTAATCCCATCCTTTGAATCGGCTTCAAATACACTTTACAATTTAATAAAGCTGTACAAACACGATAAGATTAATATTAACCGCATACCAAAGGGTGAATTAAATCCAAAGCAAAACACATTAAAACAAATTTCCGAAGGCATACACTTCATTGATAATCATCCTACCAAACATTATCACATTCAGGAAATTTACACGTTGTTTAACCGAAAAGGATTTTCCATTGAAGCCATTGAAAAAGTGGAATACGACTGGAAAACTGAATTCACAAAACCGGCTAAATGGCTTAAGGAACCTTCTCCGTGGGACTGGATGGTTGTGGTGAAAAGAACACATTAATGCGTTTGTGTGATTCCCGCTAAAAAGTGAAGCAATGATCCTTTACTTTATTTTATTTAATCTATAAAGAAATATTTAACTGAGCGAATAATTCGGCCTGAGCCACTTCTCGCACTTCACCGGGCTGCATTCCGATAATATTTACGTTTTCAATATGTGTTCGTATGAGTCGTTTACAATCATGACGAACTGCGCTGCACATTTTCCGTATAAGGATTTTCCATTGAAGCCATTGAAAAAGTGGAATACGACTGGAAAACTGAATTCACAAAACCGGCTAAATGGCTTAAGGAACCTTCTCCGTGGGACTGGATGGTTGTGGTGAAAAGAACACATTAATGCGTTTGTGTGATTCCCGCTAAAAAGTGAAGCAATGATCCTTTACTTTATTTTATTTAATCTATAAAGAAATATTTAACTGAGCGAATAATTCGGCCTGAGCCACTTCTCGCACTTCACCGGGCTGCATTCCGATAATATTTACGTTTTCAATATGTGTTCGTATGAGTCGTTTACAATCATGACGAACTGCGCTGCACATTTTCCGTATTTGGCGGTTCTTACCTTCTTTTAATTTAAACTCCAACCATGTTTGAGGTAAATCATCTCTGAAACTATGTCCACGCGGAGGTAAATAAGTTGGTTTTTCAATGATATTTACTTCACAATCTTTAGTACGGTATTCTCCTCTGCCCTTTACCAATATATCTACACCATTTCTAAGAATATTCAATTTTTCTTCCGACATCACTTTTTCAACCTGAACAACATAGCGTTTTTCACGTTTTCTATCGGGATGCATGAGTTTACCAACTAAACTTTTATCGTTGGTTAAAATCAATAAGCCTTCGCTGTCGTTATCCAATCTTCCAACCGCGTTGGTGCCTTCCGGAAAATCATAATCTAAATCACCCAACAAACGCAGTTTATGCGGACTCACAAACTGTGAAACCATCTTATACGGTTTATAGATGACAAAATAACTAAACACTTTTATTTTGGTCAGATGGTTGGTAATTAAAAATCTTTAAAGCTAACAGCGTAAGCACAAAACCTGCAGCGGCAGCTACCACCGATAAAACAGTAGCACCTATAGTATACACATATAAATTACGTAAAGCTTCTATGCTCAGCATTTTTTGTAAATCAAAATTTACTTGTTCTTTCAGTACAATCTCTCCCGTTTTAACACTTAAATACAAAATAAAAGGAATCATCGGCGGAATACTGATATTAGCAACCACACCAACTATCACTTTATTTAATTTCAGTAAATAAGCAAAGAACAAGGCCAGTGCAAATTGAAATCCCCAAATGGGAACAATTCCAAAAAACAAACCCAATGCAACAGAACTTGCTTTATTTAAAGGCGACTCGTGTTTAGCAACTATTTCTTCACGCCAAACTTTTTTCATATTGCTTATTGTAAATTTCCGTAATAACATAACCGGTCGCCAGAAAATAGCGGCCAGAATTACCAAATAAGAATTTAAAAAACTAATACGGGTAAAATCCTTTCCCGGACGAAAATGAGAAACGCGTTCGCCTTGAGGCGCGTAATATACTTTTACAGGAACAGAAATAACCGATATTCCTCGCCAGGCCGCTTTTACAATCACTTCAATTTCTAACTCAAACTTAGTGGTAAACAGCCAAATGTTTTTTAAGCGTTGTACCGGATACAAGCGGTAACCGCTTTGCGTATCGGGTAAGGAAATTCCGGTCTCCACTAAAAACCAAAAATTACTGAATTTATTACCGAATGTACTTTTTCCTGGCACATTATCAACAGTCATGTTGCGGGCACCTATTATCAAACTTCCGGGAACTTCTTCCACTTTATTTAAAAATTTAATAAAGTCTTCAGGGTAATGCTGCCCGTCGCTATCTATGGTAATAGTGTATTCATAACCTAACTCAACTGCTTTTTTAAATCCATTTCGCAAAGCCATACCTTTACCTTTATTAACCTCGTGTTTCACTACAGTTAATTGCGGGTAACGGGAAATTATTTCAGGGGTAGAATCAGTAGCGCCATCGTTTACAAGAATAACATGATCACAATACTCCAGAGTTGTTTTAATAACATCCTCCAGTGTTTTAGCATTGTTATAAGTAGGAATTAAAACACAGGCTTTAAGTGCTTTGAATTTCGCTTTGGTTATTTCCTTGTGAGTCATTAATTACACTGCGAAAATAACAAAGATTACGCTAATTTGTTGACAGAATAAACAAGAATAGAGAATAGTTATGAAAACTAGAGTGCTTTCTCATCGATACGCATCACATTCGTTACACCTTTCACCTTTTTAAGATTTTCAATTAGGTGATTTAAGTGTTTTGTATCGTGAACATACACCATTATGGTTCCTTCAAAAATACCATCATCGGTATCAAAACTAATGGAACGCATATTAATGTTATTTTCGTTAGAGATTACTTTGGTGATGTTGTTAACGATACCCAGTTCGTCGGTTCCAACAATTTTTATTCCGGCAAGGAATGAAATCAATTGTTCATTCATCCATTTGGCTTTTACCACACGGTACGAATAATTGGATAACATTTTAACTGCATTCGGACAATTAACGCGGTGAATTTTTATACCTTCTCCAACCGTAATAAATCCAAAAACATCATCACCTGGAATGGGATTGCAACAATTTGACAACTTGTAGTCCAGCTTTTGCATATCATCACCAATCACAAGTAAGTCAGACGTACCTCGCGCACTTGTAACCAATTGTTCAATTTTCTGGCCGCTTCCTTTGCGATGTACATTTTTCTCTGGATTTTCGCGATGTTTTACAAATTCTTTTATTTCGTTTACATCCACATTACCCAAAGCCGCTCTGTAAAATAATTCCTGAGAATTTGGAAGACGCAAATAATTACTGAATTCATTTACGTTTTGTAAAGTAAAATCAATTTTAAACTTATAGAACTTCTTTTCTAAGATCTCGCGTCCTGTCTCTGCAATTTTTTTACGTTGTTCCTTTAAAGCGTTTTTAATTTTAGATTTAGCGCGCGCTGTAATTACAAACTTTATCCAATCTTCTTTAGGTGTTTGCTTACCGGATGTTAAAATTTCAACCTGATCGCCGCTTTTTAATTCATAACTTAATGGAACTAGTTTATGATTTACCTTAGCGCCAATACAATGCTCGCCAATTTTTGTATGAATATCAAAAGCGAAATCGAGAGCGGTGGCGCCCAATGGCAAGGTTTTCATGTCGCCTTTCGGCGTAAATACAAATATTTCATCACTGAATAAATTCAGCTTAAAATCATCCATGAATTCGAGAGCATTGGCATCCGGATTTTCAAGCATCTCGCGAATACGCTTTAACCAGCCCTCTAAATTATTTTCCTTTTCAGCAGCGGCTTCTTTATATTTCCAATGAGCGGCATAACCTTTCTCTGCTAATTCATCCATACGAACAGTACGGATCTGAACCTCCACCCATTTACCTTCAGGTCCCATCACCGTTGTATGTAAACTTTCGTAACCATTACTTTTAGGAGTCGAAATCCAATCGCGCAAACGCTCGGGAGAAGGATGATAAAAATCGGTAATAATGGAATACACTTTCCAGCAATCCGATTTTTCCTGCTCTAAACTGGTATCAATAACAATCCGAATGGCAAACAAATCATAAATCTCCTCAAACTTAACGCCTTTGTTTTTTATCTTATTAAAAATGGAGAAAATAGATTTTGGACGGCCAAATATTTTGAATTTAAATCCTTGCTCCTGCAAGATTTCTTTTAATGGCTCAATAAATTTTTGAATGAATTTTTTTCGTTCAGGTTCGCTAGCCGCTAACTTATCGGCAATATCTTTATAAGCTTCTTCATCAGTATACTTTAAAGCCAAATCCTCCAATTCGGATTTAATAGCATTTAAACCCAATCGATGGGCCAATGGCGCATACAAATACAATGTTTCGCTAGCAATCTTAACCTGCTTATCACGCTTCATGTGTTCAAGCGTGCGCATGTTATGTAAACGATCGGCCAGTTTAATTAAAATAACACGCACATCTTCCGACATGGTTAATAAAACCTTACGGAAATTCTCTGCCTGAATAGAAGAAGTGTGATCAATAACACCGGAAATTTTCGTTAATCCATCAATGATCTGAACAACTTTGTTACCAAATAATCCTTTAATGTCATCCAGGCTTAAATCTGTATCTTCAACAGTATCGTGCAGTAATGCACACACAATAGCAGTGGCTCCTAAGCCAATTTCTTCAGCACAAATTTGAGCTACTGCAATCGGATGATAGATATATGGCTCTCCCGATTTACGGCGCATTTCTTTATGCGACTCAACGGCCACCTCAAAAGCCTTACGAATAAGCTCCTTATCGCCTTTTTCCAATCGGTGCTTACAGGCTTTTATAAGTTTCTTGTATCGGTTTAAAATTTCTTTGCGTTCGGCTTCAAGATCAATTTGCATGGTGCAATAACGTTTTTGATTTGCTAAATTTACAATCAATATTAATAAAAAAACTGAAAACACTACTGCTTTATATCTATTATTTTTTCAGATCGGTTGTTTATCGCGGCTTATTTAACACTCTGCAACTGATCAGTAACGAAAGCAAAACCGAGAAACTGTTTGGTATTGATACTGCCAGTATAAAAAAGTCGGATAGTGAGGAAAACTTTCATTACCAGGGTGCAGGCTATCTGGTGTTGTTTCGTGTTTTTAAACAATTGCCCGAACAACTTAAGCACTATGGCTTCATCGATTACGGCAGTGGAAAAGGGCGCGCGCTTTTTTGCGCAGAATATTGCGGATTCAACCAGCTTATTGGTGTTGAGCTCGACCCTGAGTTAAACACTATTGCCAACGAAAATCTACGTAAGTATACAAAAAAAAGAAAAGAAAGCACATTCGCTTTTTACAATGAAAACGCTTTGGATTTTGTGATTCCTGAAAATTGCAGCACTTTTTATTTTTTTAATCCGTTTTCAGATGAAGTGATGCGTGAAGTTGCTAAACTGATCCGTGAATACTCGATAATAAATAAACGGGAAGTATATGTTGTGTATTTAAACCCAACTTTTAAAAGCTTATGGACCGACTACGGATTTTCGGTAAACAAAACCATTAAAACAAAATGGTATACCGAAGCCATTATTTACAAATACACTAATTAACGTCGGTAATTAAAAATTCCGTTCTACGGTTTTTTGCCCTTCCTTCTTCCGAATTGTTTTCAGTAATGGGCTTAGAAGAACCAAAGCCTTTTGCTGTAATCCGCTTACCTTCTACTCCGTATGATTCAAGTAATGCCTTTACGGTAAATGCACGGTTGGCAGATAATGCCTGATTAGCCTGAGGATTACCAACGTTATCGGTATGTCCCTGTATTTCGACATTAATTTTTGGACGATCTTTCAAATACTCGGCAAATGCCATTAATACATTTTTTGATTCTTCTTTTAAATCGGCGCTATTGGTATTGTAATAAATATTATTGATCACAAACGAACTACCTACCTTAACCGAATCCGTAATTAAATCAACCGGCTTCGGACGTTTTTCAAAACTTATATCTTTTGTGCTTACCAAACTCGACGCAAAAGCAAGTTCTTTGTTTTTTACAGTAAGAACCAGATCTTCCTTTTTATCAACAATTACCGCTACCATAAACTTACCGGTTGTTGAATCTACCACCGCGACTGATTTTTCTTTTGTTTTGGTATTTTGCAACTCAACCTGAGCGCCCCATACCGGATCACCTTGTTTTGTTTTTACTTCTCCCGTTAAGAAAGTTGTTTCATTCGGTCGGGCTTCTTTATAGAGCGGGAATGAATATAAATCATAACGGCCAACTCCTTTCCCTCGCACTTTTCCGCTCTCATCCGAAAAGAAATAACCTGTTTGCGCATCGGTACTTACAAAAAAACCGGTATCATCGCTATCTGAATTAATTGGCGTACCAATATTTTCAGGATCTTTCCATTCACCCTTTTCATCTTTACGAATGTAAAAGATGTCCATGCCGCCAAAACCAAAATGTCCGTCACTGCTAAAATACAAAGTCTGACTATCTGAATGTAAGAATGGGGTTTTTTCATGACCCGGGGTATTAATTTTAGGTCCCATGTTTTGCGCAGGTCCCCAAACATGAGTTACAGGATCGCGTTTACTAATGTATAAATCAATGCCGCCAAAACCACCCGGCCTATCGCTTGCAAAGATTAAAGTGTTTCCATCTGCCGATATAGTTGGCTGAGAGTCCCAATAAACCGGATGGTTAATTTGAGGTCCTAACTTCTGGAAAGGTTTCCATTCATCATCTCTGTTCTTACTTATGTATATATCGCAATTTGCCTGTGCACCGCCTTCTTCGCGCATCATGGCGAAATAAAGTGAAGTGTTATCGATACTAATGGTACAACCTCCCTGACTATCCTGTGTTTCATTAAACGGAAAAGGCATTTCATCACCCGTATTAAACACATTGGTTTTATCGCGAATAGCATACATAAACACATCGCGTTCTTTATCGGTTTGATATACTTTATCTTTATTATTGATAGGCATGCGGCGGACAAAAAAACAAATCTTATCATCCGGCGATATATATGCCAAATACTCATCACGTTCAGTAGAAACACCTTTTACTACTCTTGGATCGAATGGAACAACTTTCTTTTTTAATTCGCTTTCTTTTTTGGCGAACTTTATCATTTCCTTTGCCTGATATATTTCAGCGTCATAATCCTTTGCGAATTTCTTTTCATTATCATCTTTAAACTTCACAAACTTATCGAGGTACTTAATTGCCGAGTCGTTTTTGCCCTGTTCATAATAATCAAAACCAATGTAATAGTAGGGTTCCGAATGCACCTGTGGGCAATTAGCAATAGACTTTAAAAAGAACGGAACTGCAGGCGCAAACGATTTATTTTCAAGCTTACAATGAACAATAATTTCTAGTCCCATGGCAAGATTAGCTTCGGCAAAATCTGGATCTTCCTCCAGACACTGTCTGAGATACTTTAAACGCTCTGGCTTTGGTGTTTTTCTGTCGGTACCCTTTAAATAGGTTTTCTCCAACTTTTTATCAATATCCTTGCAATAGGTTTTCCCGCCTTCGTCCTGTGAAGCCAGGCTAAGGGTGATAAACATCCAAAAAACAATTAGAATCTTCTTCATGAGCCAATATATTATAAGCAAAAATAAGGTTAAGGTTACAGGTTTAACATTATTTTTTAGAGGTTTGTATACGACATAGTGTTAAAAACAAAAGCCCCTCCTTTTGGAGGGGCTTTTGTTATTTTTTGTCTTTATCCTGAGCATCAAAAACTTTTATCATTTCTACAGCCTGGTCGGCTGATAAGCGTTTTGCTTTTATTTTCTTGTCTTTATCCAGCAAATAAATCACCGGCGTTGAGAAAATATCGTATTTGGTTTTAATGTTATTAATGTGAACAGGGTCGTACACGTTAATAAAATCGAGTTTGTTTTCAATTAAATACTTACGCCATTTGTCGTATTCGTGTTGTGTATAAACAGCGAATATTTTTAAATCGTATTTCTTTTTCAATTCAGCGTAAGCTTCTTTTAATTTAGGCATTTCCGTTTTGCAATGCCCGCAATCCACATCCCAGAAAACAAGTAAGGTCCATTTTGCCTTTGTGCCATATAAGGTTGTGAAGAGCGATGTTAATTTTTGTGCATTGTCGTAATATACTTTTGTTACGCTCAGGCTGGTTTTTGCCGTATCAAATCCCATTTTATTGGTAATTTTGGCATTGATGGTGTCGATCATTAATAAATCCGGTGCCTGAGCGCCTAACAATAATGGTTTAAGGATATCCACGCGCTCAACAATTTTCTCGCTTGTTTTTTCGTCGTAGATGCCTTTTGCCTTTCCTGTTCGTACATACTTATCAACGATGTCGCAGAAAATTTTATCGAAGCCCATTATTTTACTTTGCTCGAAAGTTGGCAGGAAGTAAGCTAACAAAAACTTATACATTTCACTTTCAGGCGCGCATTTCGCAAGCATACGGTCAATTTCCAGTGAAATAGAATCCGGAATCTGAATAATAACTGAATTAAAATAACGTTTTACACGATCAGCGAAAAAGGGAGTACGCAATAAACGCTCGTCCTTAAAATCAACACCATCCCAAAAATGATCTTTGTAATATTGATATTGAGCGATGCTGTCAGGACGACCATTACTGGCTTTTGGAACATCCTTCATTTCCTTTTCAGTTTTTAAATTCATCACATCGTAAAGGAAAGTTCCTTTATGAGAAGCCATAAAATCCGCATCGTATTTCTGCACAGCCTCATTCAGTTCCTTGGCTTTATCTTTCATGAATTTGGAAGAGTCAGCCTTATTCATTCCTTTTGTCTGATCTTTTAATTTACCAAACTCAATATTTTTCTGTGTGATAAAAGCAATATACTGAAAGAACTCTTCATTCTCTTTTGATCCGGGAGCTTTAAGGTTTTTAACCATGTCGGCCGCATCGGAAGTAATGGTAAGTTTTGAGGATTCGTTTACAAAAAAATCGAAATACCTTACCTTTTCCTGACTCACTAAAAAGTAAACACCTTTTTCAAGTGTACGTTTTCCTTTAAAGGTCATGTTACCTTTTACCACCTTTTTACAAGTATCGACAATATACTGCTTATCAAACGTGTATTTTGCCAAATAAGCTACCGTATCATTAATGCCTTTGATATTAATTTTAATATCGTGGCCTTCCTGTGCAGTAAGCAATGAGGTAGCAACTAATGATAAAACAACAATCAACTTTTTCATATCTATATTTATTTAAAACAAAATTAATAAAAGCAACATCTATTCAAAACACCTATTTAGCTGTTTTTTTAGCAGCCTCTTCGTGAACTTCAATAATTTCCGACAGCTTTTCAACCGGAAAATTCTTTGACAGAATTACCTTTTTGGCATCCAGCAAAACGAGCTTAGGGGTTGTGAAAATATCGTATTTCTCTTTCACATTATTCATGTAAATGGGATCGTAAACGTTGATGAAATCGAGCTTATTTTCACGGATATACTTACACCATTTCGGATATTCGGTTTGGGTGTAAACCGAAAATACTTTAATGTCGTGCTTTTTAGCTAATTCATGATAAGTCAGCAATAATTTAGGGATTTCTGTTTTACAATGACTGCATTCTACATCCCAGAAAGCTAAGACAGTGTACTTTGCCTTAATGGTAGAAAGTACGGTAAACAAAGGCGCAATCTTCTTTACGTTAGCTGTATATAATTTCGTTACAGATTCTGCAGTGGTTACCGTATCAAATCCCATTTTTATTAGCGGCTTGGCATTAGTGGTGTCAATCATGAATAATTCGGGGGCTACTTTACCAATTAAAGTTGGATTCATACGATCGGATTTCTCAATGATTTTACCTGTGGTTTTTTCGTCGTATAATTTTTTAACAGCTCCTTTTTTTACGTATTCATCGGTAAGATGAACAAACACTTTATCAAAACCCATGAGCTTGTGATTCTCGTATGTAATCATAAAATGAACAAACAAGTAACTAAACATCTGACTTTCGGGCTTACATTGTTTTAAAATTTTATCGATTTCCACAATAACCGAATCCGGACCTAACTGCTGCACTAACTGTTCAAAGTATTTACTCACTTTATCGAGCATAAATTGCGTACGTAATAATCGGTCGTCGCTAAAATTAACGCCATCCCAATAATGGGCTTTATAATAGTTAAAACGGTAATAAGCCGAATCGGCTGCAGACTTTTGAGCAGGAACACTTTTGGGTTCCTTCTCTGTTTTAAGATTTAACCAGTCGCCAAAAAAGGTACCCTTATGCTTTTGCAGTAATTCCGATTCGTGTTTTGATACTTCTTCAGTGAACACAATAGCTTTTTGTTGCATAAACTTGGCGCTATCGGACGAAGACATACCCTTAGTTTTACTGCGTAAATCGCCAAACTCCTTATTTTTATTAATGAAAAAACGTGTATAATTAAAAAACTCCTCGTTTTCTTTCGAACCTTGAGCATGCAAATTCATTTCCAGTGCATTCATATCAGATGAAATAGACATACGGTCATTTTCATTCACAATAAAATCCAGAACATGACTGCGGTTTTGATTAACCATAAAATAAATTCCTTTTTCCAAAGGTATTTTCCCCCTAAAATCAAAATTACCTTCAATTACTTTAGAGCTAGTATCAACCAGATATTGCTTACCAAACATATACTTTGCCAGATAAGCAACCGAATCGTTATAATTTTTAAGATGAAAAACGAATTGATAAGCATCTTGTGCCTTAATAAACAGAGAGGAGATCAGAAATAAACTTATAAGTACTTTCTTCATAAACCAAATATAACAATACCCTAAAGTTTAATTCAAAGATTGTACCATTTTACGAAGGCTGGAATTATAATTTTTGTTAAAAACCACTTCTAACGAGTCTTGCAAACTATTATACTGTTCGAAATCAACGAACCAGGCATTTTTGCTCTGAGAAATCTGACGAATAAGGGTTTCGACTTTCCATTTAGAAGTAAGCGGCAATTCATTTAAACGCCTGTAAATGGTACTGAATTTCTGGAGCTTTAAAGTCAATTTTTGCGACTCTTTATACTTCTGAAGAGTATCGTAAAATAGATTTAAATCCGAGATGATTTTACTGATTTCCGTATCAATCTGTTTATTATCCTGATAGGATCTGATGTATTTATTCAGTTCTGTGGAATCGTTTTTTAAAAACTGCAACGTAGCCTTATGCGCTATAAACGAAGCCAGATTCTCGTTATAATCAACAGAGCTTGGAGCGTAATAGGTAGCATGAAAAAGTTCATGAAAAATCAAATTACATAAACTGCCTTTCGAACGATTAAGCATGTTACTTAAAACCGGATCACTGAACCAGCCTAAAGTAGACCAGGCGGAAACGCTGCGTAAGTCAACATCATAACCCAGACTAATTAACCTGTTTTGTTCCTTCAATGCCTTCTCCTTATCAAAAAAACCTTTGTATGAAACCCTGCCTACCAAAGGGAAATTCCAGAAATAGGGCTCGATTTTATATTTATGAGAAGCGGAAATTACCCAAAGTATGTTACTGTTTTTTTGATTATAAATTTTTGTAAAGTTGGACGTAGGTTTGTAAGCCAAGCTATCGACTGAATACAATTTAATTTGACTGATTAGCCGTAGATTTTCTGTCTGCTCATCTGTTAATCGGTTTTGGGAAGAATATTCATCAAAGGTTTGGCGGTTTAACAAGATACTTACCTGCCCTTTTGCCTGATAAAACAGATAGGTTACAGTAGTAAAATTAAATGACATCATTACTACTAATAACCAGATTAAACCGTTAAATGATATTTTAAGAAAGTCTTTAAAAGGCATTTTAAAATCACTAATTTCGGGGTATTATGTTTTTCTTTTTATCGAAAGTACTAACATTTCTTCTTAATCCGTTGGTGTGGTTTTTTGCGCTGATGGTTGGGGCTTATTTTTCTAAAAACGAAAAAAGACGAAAAAAAGTTTTTATTGGCGGGCTTATTTTACTTTACCTCTGTACCAATTCATTTTTAATTGACGAGCTGGCTCGCGCCTGGGAACCCGAAACACCCGATTATTACATAAGCAATGAGAAATACGATGTGGCAATTATTTTAGGTGGCATTGGCAGAATAGACGAACGTCAGAAACGATTTGATTTTACATATTCGGGCGACCGTTTGTTTCAAACATTAGAATTATATTATAGGGGTCGCGTAGGTAAAATCCTCTTTACCGGTGGAAGTGGAAGTTTGCGTTTTCCGGAACACAAGGAAGCTTTATATGTAAAGAAATACCTGAACACAATTAAGATTCCTGACTCGTGTCTTATTATTGAATCAGAATCGAAAAACACCTATGAGAATGCTGTATTCAGTAAAAAGAAACTGGACAGTTTACAATTTAAAGGAAATGTATTATTGGTAACTTCAGCTTTTCACATGCCGCGTTCGATGGCGGTATTTAAAAAAGCGGGATTCACTAATGTTACTCCTTACTTAACCAACCGTATTAGCGGTCCGCGCCGGTTCGACTGGGATCATTGCCTGATTCCTAACGGCGACGCTATTTCTACATTAAACATGTTAATTCATGAATGGATAGGATTTTTAGTTTATAAAATTAAAGGATATGTATAGCTTGAAAGAAGAACTTTTTCATTTTATCTGGCAATATAAATTACTAAACACAAACACACTTTACACCGAATCGGGACAACAACTACAGATTATCAAACCCGGTGAATTAAATAACGATTCGGGACCCGATTTTTTCAATGCCAAAATTAAACTTGGCAATTTAACCCTTGCCGGGAATATAGAAGTTCATGTGAATGCTTCTGACTGGAATAAACACCACCATCAGGACGATGCGGCTTATTCTAATATTATTTTACATGTTGTTTACATTAACGACAGCAAACAAAAGTCGCATGGAAACTTTGAAATCCTGGAATTAAAAAAACACATTGATGAGCGTGTTTTAAAAAACTATATCAATTTAATCCGCTCTAAGAACACATTACCGTGTCATCGCCATATTTCAGAAGTAAACCGCTTAAAGCTTTCCGGCTGGCTTCAACGCATGTTAATTGAACGATTGGAGAAAAAAACCGAATACATTAAACAGCAATTTGAACAAAGCGGAAATGATTATTCGTTTGCGCTTTATATTACTTTTGCTAAAAACTTTGGTTTTAAAGTGAATGCCGAGCCTTTTGAAAACCTGGCAAGAGTTTTACCCTTATCTGTTTTATTAAAGCATGCCAACAATCTTTTTCAGCTGGAGGCCTTGTTGTTTGGCTGCGCAGGCTTGCTTGAAAAGAGCTTTAAGGATAAATATATACAGCAACTTCAAAACGAATTTGAGTTCTTGAAGCAGAAATACAATCTGCGTGTGTTAAAAGGAGAAAGCTGGAAATTCATGCGCTTACGTCCAGCTAATTTTCCAAGTGTACGATTGTGGCAGTTTGCCAAATTAATCTATCATCATTCCGATATTTTCATGAATCCTGAGAAATACAACTCGATTTCCAAATTATCGGAAGCATTGCAGCATAAACCGGATGGTTACTGGAAAAACCACTATAAAATTGGCGGAAAAGAACAAAAAGAAATTGGCAGTATGGGTATTCAATCAGTTGAAAACATCATGATTAATACTATTGCCCCCTATCTTTTCTTTTACGCAAGGCAGACAGCCAAAGATTCTGATTTAAGCAATGCATTATCGTGTTTTGACGAAATACCATTTGAATCAAATATTAAAACACGACATTTTACCAAAGCGGGATTACAACTAAAAACAGCCGGTGAAAGTCAGGCTCTAATTCAGCTTTTTGATAACTACTGTAAAACTAAACGCTGTTTAAACTGCGGCATAGCCGCACAGCTCTTGACTAACAGCTAGAACTTTTTATATTTGTAGTATGATAAAGAGTATTGTTTCGTGGTTTGAAGAACAGGCATTTGGAGTTTGCGAATGGTGGGGCAAGAAGCTTGGCATTAAAACCGAAAAAATAAGAATGTATTTTATTTACCTATCCTTTTTTACATTCGGAAGTCCTGTAATTGTTTATTTTATTATGGCTTTTATATTAGAACATAAAAATTATTTTAAGCCATTATACACACGCAACAAACGAAAAAGCGTTTGGGATTTAGAATTTTAAAATCACAACTATGAAAAAGATCTTCCTATTGGGTTTAACCTTATCTATACTTGCTGTAAATGCACAAGATATCAAAGTAAAAAGTGGCAACGAGAAATTTTCGAGTGGCAGTCACGATTGTTTAAAAACCACTATTTATTATGCATCTAAAGATGATGTGATGGATAAATGGAAAAGTAAACTTAATGACTTTAAAGACGAAAAAGTAAAGCGCAGCGGAAATGAAATTTTTGGCGATAATGTTTTGATAAAAGATTGGGGCAATAACACCGTAGATATTTACTCCACTTTTGAGGAAGATAAAGAAAAGAAAACCGTTGAAATGGCGGTTGCAGTTGATTTAGGTGGTACGTATTTAACTTCTTCCGATAAAGATAAATACAACTACATGGAGAAGTTAATTAAAGAGTTTGGGAAAAAGATGTCGAAAAACGCGGTAGAAGATGAGTTAATACTTGCTGCCAAAGATTTGGATAAGCTGGAAGATCAGCAGAAAGACCTAGAAAAAGACAAGAAAGATTTACAGGACAATATTGAGGATTATAAAAAGAAGATAGCAAAAGCAGAAGAAGACATCAAAACAAACGAAGGCAATCAGTCGAAAAAGAAATCTGAAATAGAGGCCCAAAAAAAATCGGTTGATGATGTAAAGAAAAAGTTAAACGGAATTAATTAATCTTCCTTCTCTTTCATTTTATCAGGATCTAAGTCACGTTCGCGTTTAATGCGTCGTTCACGCATATTAAACAGTTCAACCATCATGGCAAAACCTAAAGCTACGTAAGCGTAGTTTTTGTTTATTTCTACATGGTGTTCTTCGTCAACACCAAAATTATAACTGTCGGTAACCGCTTCACCTACCAATATCGCTCCAATAACAAGTAAGAAAGATAAAGCGATTGTTTTAATTCCCGGATTGCGATTAATAAATTCGGCAACCACACCCGAAAACAGAATCATTAAAATCATTGAAATGATAACCGCAGAAATCATAATTAAAACGTTACCCGATAAACCCACAGCAGTTAAAATTGAATCGAAAGAAAAAACAATATCAATCAATACAATTTGCATCACAACAGATCGAAATGTGTCGGTGCCTTTTTTAGAAGTGATTTCGTGATCTTCGCCATCCACCTTTTCATTTATTTCCATCCATGTTTTATATAACAAGAATAAACCTCCAAGAAATAAAATAATACCACGACCCGAAATACCATAGTTACCCAAATGGAATAAAGGATCTTTCATGGAAGCAATCCACCCTATTGAGAATAATAGGATGCAACGTACCACTAATGCTAAAACCAAACCTATCCGACGTGCTTTCTGTTGATGTACTTTTGGTAAACGATCGGCTGTAATGGAAATGAAAATAATATTATCTATTCCTAATACAATTTCTAAAACCGATAAAGTAAGTAAACTAATTAAACCCTGAACACTAAAAAGGGCGTCTAAATCCTGTGCGTAACTGTGCATTTTTTTGTTTAACTCCACAAAGTTAAGGGTATTTTGTGACTTTCATAAAAATTTATTCTTATTGATTTTCAATATATTATAAAAATATAAAGTACTATGTTTTGCATAATACCTTTCAAAGCATCTATCTTTGTATCACCAAATAACTGATATAGCATATAACATTAAACCAGATAAAATGAAAAATTTAAAAACCATCAGCAGTCAGGTAATTAAAGTAACAGGAATTGTTGCTTTTACCTTAGGATCATTGTTTGTAAAAGCAAACAATGGGAATAACGGAACCGAAGAGACAGAAAAAACCATTAAAGAACACGTTAAATTTCCAAAACTGATTTTACCGATTCAACAAAACGAAAAAGTAGAAGTAGTTTTTACTACTTCCGAAAACGGACAGGTGAACTATGTTTTGGCAAAAACAAAAAACAAAACCATTAAAACCGAAATTGAAAAACAATTTCAATCATTAACACTTAAAAAGCTAAAAGCAAACGTAGCACATAGCATAGTATTTAATTTTAAATCGCTTTAACATGTCAGTCAATTCAGAGAACACAAAAGCACAGATGCGTAAAGGTGTTCTTGAACTATGCATACTTTCGATTCTTTCTAAAGGCGATGCTTATCCTACCGAAATCATCGACAAATTAAAAGAAACAAAGTTAGTTGTAGTTGAAGGAACACTTTACCCACTCTTAACAAGACTAAAAAACACCGGGCTTTTAGCTTACCGCTGGGAAGAAAGCACTTCCGGTCCGCCACGCAAATATTACAAGCTCACCGAAATTGGTGAACAGTATTTAAAAGAGGTTCAACACTCTTGGTTTGAACTGGTAGATATCGTTAACAAAACAATTGAACAACAAAAAAATTAAAACATAAAAAAACATTAAATCATCATCACAATGAATAAGACTGTAACAATAAATATAAGCGGCATCATTTTTCATATTGAAGAAGATGCGTTTGATAAGCTTAGTAAATACCTCAGCACTATTAAAGGTTACTTCAGCAAAACCGACGGCGGTAACGAAATCATGAGCGACATTGAAGCACGAATTGCAGAAATGTTACAAGGTAAAACCAGTGCCGTTAAGCAAGTAGTATTAATGGCTGATGTAGATACCGTTATCGATACCATGGGCAAGCCTGAAGAATTTGGAGAGGGTCATGACGTTCAAGAAGAAGAGGAAACAGAAAACTTCACAGCCAATGAAAATGTAAAAAAACGTTTGTTCCGCGATCCGGACAACAAAGCCATTGGTGGTATATGCTCCGGTGTTGCAGCATACTTCGATGTTGATATTGTTTGGATACGATTAGCTATGTTCTTATTGATTTTCTTCGGGGGTGTTTCATTATGGGTCTATATTATCCTCTGGATCGTAATTCCGGAAGCAAAAACAACAGCCGAAAAACTAGCAATGCGCGGTGAGAAGATTGATATCAATAACATTAGTAAAACAGTTAAAGAAGAAGCGGAACAATTAAAACAACGCGCGAAAAAATACGGACAAGATATTAAAAACAACAGTCAGGATTTCCGTAATGACTCCCGCAATTTTTTCGACAAGCTGGCTGATTTTATTAAAGATTTTTTAATCATCTTTTCCAAATTCTTTGCACGTATTATAGGCCTATTTCTTTTAATCTTTGGTGTCATCTTCATGTTAGGTCTGATGTCGAGCATCTTCGGATTCTCCATTGCAGGAACAAATACGGAGTTTAACGACTGGGTTAATATTTTCTTCATGGAAAGAAGTCATTATACACTTGGACTATTAGGCGTAACCTTATTCTTTGGTATTCCTTTTATCATGATGATATATGGTGGCGTTAAACTATTATTTAAAATTCATTACAGCAATCGCTGGCTAAATATAAGTGCAGGCTTAGTGTGGTTTATTGGTTTTATTATTGTTGCCTTTGTAGGAATTAAAACCGGAAAAGATTTCAGCGAATCAGGTAAGGTAAAAGAACCTATTGGTGTTACCTTAAACCGCGATACTATTTATTTGAAATTAAAGAAAAGTGAAGAGTTGTATCAGCAATTAAACTTAAACGAAGAGGATATTGACGAATACAATGAAGATGGTGACCGAATCAGAAGACACAAACGCCATAGCGATTATATCGTTGCGCGCTCAAAAAACAAAAAATTAATTGTGGGTTATGCTACTTTAAACATTTTACCAAGTTCTACCGATAATTTTGAATTATATGTAATTAAAAAAGCAAGAGGTGAAGATAAACGCATGGCTGTTGAACGCGCAAAGGTGATTAAATACAATGTAACGCAAAAAGACAGCTCCATTTGTTTTGATGAGATTTTTACTGTAGGAAGTGAAGAAAAATTCAGAGTACAAAGCATACAGGTAATCTTAAAGGTGCCAAGAGGTAAGGTAATTCATCTCGATAAAAGCCTGGATGGATTTATTTACGATGTAGAAAACGTTCATAACACGTACGACGGCGATATGGTTGATCGTCGATGGATTATGAATGTAAACGGATTAGAATGCATAGACTGCGACGGAATAGAATTCGATCACGAGCATAAAATCCCTTCTCCTCCTGCCCCACCCGCGCCTGTAAATGTTCATACTGAAGATGCTAAAGTTAATATTGACAGAAACGGCATACATGTTAATTCAAATGAAACCAATGTACACATTCACGATCAGGGAATTCATATTGACACAAGAGGCAGCAAAGGTGATAAGAAAGAAAAGTAACACTGTACTGTAACTATTCGTTGTGATGAAACGTTATATGTTTAAATTTTTGAAAGGAATACCAATTAAATGTATAAAGAAATGAGTATGTGATGTAGAAAGCTCTGAAGTAAATCCATTCTTTTAATAGTAGAGGTTAATCGTGTGAATCAAACTGAAGGGCCTAATTAAACGGCAAACCCCATCTTAAACAGATGGGTTTTATTTTTGTGACAAGTTATTAATGTGATTTTTTAGTCAATTTAAACTATTTTACGCAAAGCCATCCAACGTTTTATAGCTTACTTAACAATTAATTTCTTAACCGAACTTCCTTTTTCGCTGCTGATTTTTACAAAATAAGTTCCGGCAGATAAATCAGAGATGTCCAACTTGTAAGTTACTTCTCCGCTTAAATCAGTAAATGACCTAGTAAGCAAAGTTTTTCCGGTTAAGTCGATCACCTGCACATCAACCCTTTGCTGTGAAATTAAATTTAGCTATTTCCACTTATTGTGAAGCCGGATTTGGATAAAGCGCAACATTTGCGAATTCAGACGAAACGGAATTAATTCCGGCCGCGGTTCCTGTAAACGCCAGATTATCTACCCATAAATAATCATTATTAATTGGATTACTTCCGCTTGAGCGTAATTCAATAATACATGAATCGGGTAAATTACTACTCTTATATGCAAAACTAATAGAGAAATTAGTCCAGCTAATGGCCATGCCAACTAATGTATTAGAAGCGGTGGCAATAGTATCGCGTTTGCTTAACGACGAATTCCACTTGATTAACGTAGCTTATAAAGAACCCTGGCTACTACCGTAAATCATAAGCTGCCATCTTCCTGTAAAACTTACCGGTTGTCCGGTGTACGGGAAACCAGATTTGGCTTTCATATTAAGTGAATCTAATCGAAAACTAACTGCAATCCCACCTACAACAGCAGTGCCAATGGTCTTAGATTTAATTTTCATATAAAAATTACCCGGATTATCTGGAGTAGCTTTTGTAACAGTAAATACACTTCCTATAGCAGATGAATTATTCAGAGTTCCCCAGCCATTAAGAACTTCATACGTTCCTACAGTTGTCCAATTTTCAAAACTATTGTTGGAAATTTGTGCTGATACATTTAGTGAACAAAACGAAGTTGTTATTAAAGCGAGTGAATATTTTTTGATGTTTTGTTTTTTTAAATTAAAAGTAAAACAAATCGGACTAATAAACAATGACCATAATCACCCATTAGAGCAGGAGCAGAATTTTAAATTAAATATAATGTAAAA
>JBBAKL010000018.1:0-47161 GCA_040403535.1 Bacteroidia bacterium | reverse complement strand
TGAAGATGGAAAAATGGGGGCAATGGGCGCTGCAGATTTGTCAAAAACAGCGATGGACGCCGCTACTGTTAAACAAACAATCTTAAACGGTAAGGGCAGTATGGCAAAAATTGAAATGAGTGATGATCAAGCCGCAGCCATTGCGTCGTACGTTGAAGAATCTATTAAAGGAAAATAATTATTAATGAAACCGGAACATACTACTTCTCAAAAGCAATTAACAGCAGTTCTGGTTGGTGTTATATCAAAATTTCAGGATGAAGATCGTTCGCAGGAATTTCTTGAAGAACTGGAATTTCTAGCGGCCACTTACGGAGTTGAAACAAAACGTTGGTTCACCCAAAAATTAGAAAAACCAGATAAGTCAACTTTTATCGGAAAGGGTAAGCTCGAGGAGATTAATAATTATGTAAAGGAAAATCAAATTGATGTGGTGATTTTTGATGATGAGCTTTCTCCTTCTCAGCAACGGAATCTTGAAAAAGCAATCGGTAAAAAAATCTTAGATCGTACAACTCTAATTCTGGAAATCTTTTCTCAGCGTGCGCAAACTGCGCATGCAAAAACACAAGTTCAGCTGGCCCAATACCAGTATTTATTACCTCGCCTTACAGGTATGTGGACACACTTAGAGCGTCAGCGTGGAGGTACAGGAACCCGTGGCGGTGCCGGTGAAAAGGAAATTGAAACTGACCGTCGTATTGTACGCGATAAAATTACGCAGTTAAAGGAACACTTAAGAACCATCGATAAACAGATGGCTACTCAGCGTAAAAACAGAGGGGAAATGATTCGCGTGGCTTTGGTTGGCTATACCAACGTGGGTAAATCAACCATTATGAATTTATTAAGCAAAAGCCAGGTTTTTGCCGAGAATAAATTATTTGCCACGCTTGATACCACTGTTAGAAAAGTTACAATTGATAATTTGTTTTTCCTGTTAAGTGATACAGTAGGGTTTATCCGTAAATTACCTACACAGTTAGTTGAGAGTTTTAAATCTACACTTGATGAAGTGCGTGAGGCTGATATTTTACTGCATGTAGTAGATATTTCTCACCCGAATTTTGAGGACCATATTAATGTCGTGCGCGAAACCTTAAAGGAAATTGGAGCTGGGGATAAGCCAACGCTTCTAATCTTTAATAAAATCGATGCTTTTACTTACGATAAAAAAGACGAAGATGATTTAACGCCTATGACAAAACGAAATTTGTCGATGGAGGATTTAAAAAGAACCTGGATGAGTTCATTAAACACACCTTGTATTTTTGTGAGCGCGCAGAATAAAACCAATGTAGATGAGTTAAAAAAAACCATTTACGATATGGTTAAAGAAATGCACATTAAAAGATATCCTTACAACAATATGCTTTATTAATGATTGTAGAATTCACATACGCAACACTAGAAGATCTTCCGAGAATAGTTGAAACCTATAACTCAACTATTCCTTCGCGTTTGGTAACAGCCGATTTAGAGCCGGTTAGTGTAGTAAGTAAGCTGCAATGGTTTAACGCGCATTCAAATGCTAAGCGGCCCTTGTGGATCGTAAATTGTGATGGCGAATACGCAGGTTGGATGAGTTTCAATTCTTTTTATGGTCGTCCTGCTTATGATTGCACGGTTGAGGTAAGCATTTATCTCGAAGAAAGCTTCCGGGGAAAAGGATTAGGAAAAATTTGTTTGCAAAAAGCAATATATAGTAGCGGTGATCTGGCGGTAAAAAATTTACTCGGATTTATCTTTGGTCATAACGAACCAAGCCTGAAATTATTTAAGCAATTCGGATTTGAAACCTGGGCACACTTGCCGGGGGTTGCAAACATGGACGGGATTGAAAGGGATTTAATTATACTTGGAAAGAAGATTAATTAAAAATTAACTTCCCATTATTGGTTTAGAATCCAGCGAACGTGAGTCAAGAGCATCGCGCAGACCGTTACCCACCAACATAAAGGCCAATACCAACAACATGATGGCAATACCCGGAATAAAAGCTAAATAAGCTTTATCAACTAAAACATATCCGCGGTGCGCATTAATCATTTCTCCCCATGATGGAGTAGGAGGCTGTGCGCCAATTCCTAAAAAGCTTAATCCAGCCTCAGTTAAAATTGCTGATGCGAAATTGGAAGCTGCAATTACTATCACAGGTCCCATTACATTTGGTAAAATATGCCTGATAACAATTCGCATATTTTTATAACCTAAAGCGCGTCCGGCTTCCACAAATTCTTTTTCACGAATACTTAATATTTGTCCGCGTACAATACGAGCAACATCTACCCACATGGTTAATCCTACTGCTATAAATACCTGGACAATGCCTTTACCTAAAACTAATGTAATTGCAATTACAAGCAATAAGGTTGGAATCGACCATACCACGTTAATGTTCCACATGATTAAATCATCAATTTTCCCTCTGTAGTAGCCTGCAATTGCACCTAATAAAATTCCGATGACAATAGAAATAATAACAGAAATAAATCCTACACTTAATGAAATACGTGTTCCAATCATGAGTCGGCTTAACAAATCGCGTCCGGCTAAGTCTGTTCCTAATAAAAATGTTTGCGGTTTAATATGGTCAGCAGTTACAATTTCAGTTAATTCAGAAACGCTTTTTTTAACGCTTTTACCGTTACTGATAAGAGTAAACTCTAATGTATTGCTGGCGTTATCAAAAACAATTTTTCGATTAGGATCAACATCATAAACTACATCAGCAAGATTATAAGGAACCTTGTTCCCGTTATTAGGTTCTTGTCCGGTATATTCTTCAACGATAATTTCTGGCCCAGAAAATTTATAGTCATGTATGGCGATAGAAGAAAATTCACTGGTTGCACCAACAAACATTTTGGTAAAAATGTTTGTTGATTTTGCAACTTCATTCTTTTTTAATAGCAACATTTTAACGCTAAAACCGGGTTCTTTAATATGAAGCTCCGGCTTTTGATCGTTTGCATAAGGAGTGGAGTCAGGTGTAATAGCGTAACCAAGTATAGATACAACAGATGCGATGATAATTAAGACCAATCCAATCATAGCCAGACTGTTCTTCCGGAAACGCTTCCATGTTTGTTTGGAAAGTGATATAGCTTCTATATCTACTATGCTTTTCTTTTTAAACAGCATTTATTTCCACTTGGGCTTAATAATCAAACTTAGTACTGCTGTTATTACAACATAAAAGCTATAAAAAAGACTTACAGGCAATAACCATAACCATTTTACAGATATGTTAAAATAACGTGATGCTAAAAATAACAACAAATAATCAATTAAAAACCTACTTAAAATAAAAAATGCGCCAAAAACCGGAATATGATGGCTTAAAATTGGACGAAAAATCAGAATTATGCTGAAAGAATGCACAAAAACCACCAAAATCCCTATAAAAGTGTTCGTTTTGTTGTGATTTTGGTCAAATTTTGAAGCCCACCTTATTTTCTGATAAAGCAAATTTAAAGCAGTTTTTACAGGATAAGTCATAACAGACGCCTCTTTTTGTTTAAGGTAGGCTATGGTATCCGGTTTTAATTTTTTTACATCTTCCATAAACAAAACATCATCTCCTGAAGCTGTTTGAAGATGTGAGCTGTAACCGTTACAATCGTAAAAAAGCGCCTTCGTAAAAGCTAAATTGCCACCTGAGCACAAAAACGCTTTTTGAAAATAAGCAAACCCGCCGGTGATGATGTTTAAAGCGCTGTTTTCAAAAAACTGTAATTGATTAAGCATGCCGTTTTTATTTTGATAATGTACCGGCGCAATGATGAATTCTTTTTTAGTGAACTCATGAAAATCAACAATTGTTTTTAGCCACAACGGACTTTCGGTAAAAGTATCCGCATCGCGCACAATTATCAGATCGCCGGTGCTTTTTTGAATAGCTGATGTGATACTGCGTTTCTTGCCTTCTTTTTCTATGTTATTAATGAGTTCATACCGGATTCCTGATAAGGAAAGTTGCTTTTCGGCAAGGGCAAGGGTTTTGTCTTCAGAGGCGTCGTTTATAAAAACAATCTGTAATAACGATTTGTCAAAATTCTGTATGGATATACTCTGTAAGCAGGCCGTTATGTTTTGTTCTTCGTTGCGTGCACAAACAACAATGGTGGTTTTAGTATAGTTTTTATGATGAAGATTACAGGAGAAAAAACGGGTTTTAACAAAACCAATTACCGCGTAAAGTAAAACGCCGGAGTATGCCCAGAGAAACAGGATAGCTATGAATATAAAAATCATGGACGTTTTTTAAATAATGAAAAATCAAATTTCTCTTTAATTATAACAAAGTAACCAATAACACTTGGCAAAACAATATTAATAACCCATAACAATACCGCAGTTATCACTAAAGCAATCTCAGGAATTCCGCTTCCGGCAAAAACCATGAGCGCAATGGCAGATCGGATAGCTGCTTCTATGACACTTATCATAGGTAAAATAGTAGTGAGCATAAAGTAGATGCAAACACCGGCAACGATTTGTGCGTTTAAGGCCTCGTTATAAAACAGTTTAATGATTAAAATGAACTGAAAAGTGAATACAGTATACCGAATAATGCTTAATAAAAAAAGTTTCGTAACAAGTGAAGAAGTAAATCGGTAGGGTTCTGCATGCTGTCCAAAACTTCGCTCGAACTTTTTAACGATCCATTTTTGTATGTAATGAAAACGCGTAATGAAAAAAGTGAATACGCTCAGAATAATGATACAAAGTATTCCAACGAGCAAAGATTTAGTATTGGAAGTGTCAATTTTATCCTGATAAAAAACGAAAACCGATAAAACACCAAACAAAATAGTGATGGCCAACTGAAACATGCCATTGGCAAAATGCAGTAGGGTTATAGTGGGTCGGTGCGATTGTTTAAAGAAGAGAATCTTAGCCAAAAACTCGGTGGCACGACCGGGTGCTAAATTGCCGATACACAATCCGGCGTATACCGATTTACTAGCTGTTATAAAGGACACATGCTCAACCGGGGCTGTAATTAATTGCCATTTATAACTTTCAATACCCCAATTTATGGGCATAAAAATTATGCAGGCAACTAATAAAATATATGAAAGAGGATTACGTAACGAATTGGAGATTGCTGAAATGTTGTCGCTTGTAAATTCGTTTTGCAGACGTAAGTAAATAAAATAAAAACTAGCTAGACCGATGGCGATTTTGATAACCCAGCTGATAATATTTTTATATTGATTCAAAAGCCTTAAATAATTCCTCTAAATTTACATTATAATTAGCAAATGGCCACCGACCGCATCATATTAGGTATTGACCCCGGAACGATTATTATGGGTTATGGATTGGTGCATATCAAAAATAATAAGCCCGAACTGATTACCACCGGAGTTATCAAACTCGACAAATACGAAGATCACGCGGTTCGTTTACAAAAAATATTTGAACGCACGGTTGCTATTATTGACGAATATACCCCTGATGAATTAGCCATTGAAGCGCCATTTTTTGGAAAGAACGTGCAGAGTATGCTAAAATTAGGACGAGCACAGGGCGTTGCAATAGCCGCCGCATTAAGTCGAAAAATCCCCATTACAGAGTATTCGCCAAAAAAAATAAAGATGAGTATTACCGGTAATGGTAATGCCAGTAAAGAGCAGGTGGCCGCTATGCTACAGCAACTTTTAAAATTCAAAAACACGCAGCAACATTTAGACGCTACCGATGCCTTAGGCGCGGCCATGTGTCATTATTACCAAAACAGTAAAGTAGGTGGCGCATCAAAATCCTACACTGGTTGGAAAGCATTTTTAGCTGATAATCCGATGAGGAAGGCTTAAATACATTTAAAATAATCAAAAGGCTCTAAGCAATCATTACATTGATAAAGCGATTTGCAGGCGGTGCTTCCGAATTGAGACACCAAGCGCGTATTTTCAGATTTGCAACGCGGACATTTTACAATTTTACTTTTTCCGGTTAACCAGCTTTTGTCTTCCGTGGTTTTTTCGGGTGGCGCTATGCCATAAGCGCGTAATTTTTCTTTGGCTTCTTCCGGTATCCAATCTGTTGTCCAGGCAGGGGAGTAAACCAAAGTAATTTTTATTTCTTTAAATCCGTTATTGGTTAATACTTCTCTGATATCATCCTCCATACGCTTCATAGCCGGACAACCACTGTAGGTTGGAGTGATTTTTACTTCAACTGCATTATTTTCTACTACAACATCTCTGATAACACCAAGTTCAGCAATCGTAATTACCGGAATCTCCGGATCCGGAATTTCAGAAAGTAATTTTATGATCGTGTTTTTGTCCATTCTGTTTATACCTCTATACCAACAACGGTTACATCATCTATTTGTTCATTATTGCCTTTCCAGGTTTCAAATTCCGCTGTAAGTTTTTGTTTTAAAACAGCCATGTTATTTGCTGAACTTCCGCTTAGAATAGCCTCAAAGCGCTTGTACATAAATTTCTTTACTTTTAGTCCGCCAAATTGATCCGGTAAACCGTCGGTTGTGGCAAAAATCCTATCGCCCTTATTTATTTTAAAATTGGTAAACGTATATGGTTTTAATTCCCCATGGTAAAGTCCAACCGGAATTTTATCTCCCTTGTGTTCTTTTAATTCGCCATTTTGTAAGTGGTAAATAAAATTATTCGCTCCGCTGAACATGATTTCATTATTTTTAAAATCAAATCGCAATAGCACCATGTCCATACCGTCACGCTTATCCTTTCCTTCCTGTTTATTTAAACTGTTAATCACACGTTCTCTTAACATATTTAAAATATCATGCGTAGAGTAAATTCCTTTTTCGTTTATGATTTCGTTTAAAAACGAAATTCCCATCATGCTCATGAACGCGCCGGGAACACCATGACCGGTGCAATCGGCAACGGCTAAAAAGAAATAGTCTTTTGTGTTAGTATGCCAGTAAAAATCGCCACTTACAATGTCTTTTGGTTTAAAAATCACAAGTGCGTCGTTGGCATTGTTTTTTAAATCTTTTTCAGAGGGAATTAATGCTTCCTGAATGGTTTTGGCATAATTGATACTGTCAATAATTTCTTTGTTTTTCGAGTCAACCATTAATTTTTGCTGCTCAATTATATTTTTTTGCTGGTTAGATTCTTTAAAACGCTTGTAAAGAATCACTGAGAATGTCGTAATCACCACAGTAATAACACAAACAGAAAGCAGAATAAGATTTCTGCGTGTACGTTCAGCTTCCGATTTTTCATCAGCGTTTTTTTTCTCTAATTGTAAAAAGGCAATTTCTTTTTCTTTCTGGTCGGTTTCGTATTTGGTTTGCAATTCAGTTAAGGCTTGCAGGTTAGTAGACTGATACAAGGAATCTCTTAGTTTGATGTATTTATAAGCGTATTCAAACGCATTCTTATAATCATTTAGAAAATAATGCAAGAGATATTGCTGCGCGTAATTATCAATAGTTAAAGCCAAATCATTTTGTTCCTTACAAAGTTTTTCTGCTTCGGCAGCAGCAAGCAACGCAGTTTTGTAGTCTTTTTTCTCAATGTAACATGCTGCCAGATTATTTTTTAAGATCGTAAGCGCATAGTTGTCCCCTAATTCAGTTCTAATTTTTATGGCTTCCAAGGTTGTTTCAATGGCCTTGTCATGTAGTTTTAATCCTTTGTAATTGGAAGCTAAATTCACTAAGCTAACCCCGATCCCACGTTTGTGGTTGATAAGCCTGAAATATTTAAGCGCTTGTAAATTGTAACGCATGGCCGAATCATATTGTTGAACGATGTCGAGTTCACCGCCAAGTCGCGCCGAAATGTTGGCGAAATTAAACGTGTCTTTTTCTTGTTCACTTAGTTTTAGTCCTGTTTTATAATAACTAATGGCTTTTGCGTTTAAGCCCATATTACTATAGGTATAACCTAAATCGTGATTGATTTTGATTTTGTATTTCACATTGTTTTTGTATTCAGCAAATCGCTGTGCCAGTAAACACAGTTCGATGGCCTTGTTGTTTTGAGAAGCTGAACTGAAAGCACGCGAAGAGATTAAGTAAGTGGTGATAATTAAATTCGTGTCTTTGCTTAGTCTGGAGAACCGTATGGCTTCTGCGGTATAATTGGTGGCCGAATCGTTTTGGCCTTTGAGCATATAATAACGGATCAACTGGTAGGTAGATTTAGCAAATCCTAATACGTATTTGTTTCTATACGAACTGGTCCGGGTAATAGAAATTTCGGTATAGGCCGAATCCGTATTTCGTTCCAGTAATTTGTCGGTGAATCGGATTTGACGATTAATTGTAGCAGTATCGAAACGATTTTGTGATAAAACCGAAAAGCAAGAGATAAGAATAAAAAATAATGTAAACTTTGCTTTGTGCATACTTTACTAAAGTATGAAAATAGCCGCAATTATCATGATCACAATTATCACAAGATATTGCCATAAGTCTACAAAGTAAGGATAAAGTTTATTCCAAGAATTCTTAAAACTCATAACGAATAACTTTGTTTTGCATATGGCAATACATCCGCACAAGCCGGCTCAACACCCACTGGGTATTGCCCATGCCATAAGTCTACAAAGTAAGGATAAAGTTTATTCCAAGAATCCTTAAAACTCATTTTACCATTTGGCGTTAGGGTACATTCTTGGTACCGTTTGCATTTCGGATAGCATATAACCTAAATGTTCGGTATGAATTCCTTTTCTTCCGCCGGTTTGCATGTAAGAACTTTCCGTTTTTTTTAAGGTAGCTTTTGAAAATAAATCGTCAAGTTGTTTTTCCCATTTCGCCTTAAAAGCATTTACATCAACAGCTATTCTTTCTTTCACCAGCGCGTTTTCAACTTCATCCATTTCAAACAATTCGCCGGTAAAGCGCCATAGTTCATTTAATGCGTCTTGCGCTTTAGCATGACTTTCTTCTGTGCCATCTCCAAATCGCAATACCCATGCGGCACTGTGACGCACATGATAGGTTACTTCCTTTATCGCTTTCTGTGCAATTCCCGCTAAGGTTTCATCTTTGCTTTTTGCAAGTTCAGAATACAGTAATAAATTAAAATGATCTACCAGTGTTTGACGAATAATGGTTTTTGCATAATCACCATTGCTTTGCTCTACTAACAATACATTAGTAAACTCTCTTTCATTTCTGAAATAGGCTAAATCGTCGGCGCTTCTGCCTTTTCCTTCTACCTGTGCCGCATATTCCAATAAGGAAGTTGCAGTTCCGAATGTATCTAAAGCGATGTTGGTTAAGGCTAAATCCTCCTCTAAAAAAGGACCGTGTCCGGTCCATTCGCTTAAGCGTTGTCCCAATACCAAAGCATTGTCGGCTAAACGTAAAGTATATGTAAATAGGTTGTTCATTTTGAAACAAAAAATAGGTGAATAAAATTACATGTGTCCAATTGCATCAGGAATCTGATAGAAAGTTGGATGTCTGTAAACTTTATCGTTTGCCGGTTCAAAAAACGAACCCATATCTTCCGGACTGCTTGCTGTAATAGCCGATGAAGGCACTACCCATAACGCCATTCCTTCATTACGGCGTGTGTATAAATCGCGGGCATTTTGTAATGCCATTTCTTTATCGAATGCGTGTAAACTGCCGCAGTGTACAAACGGCTGTCCTGCTTTTTTCTGTACAAATACTTCCCAAAGTGGTCCTTGCGAATCGCTCATTTCTTTTAATATAATTTATTCGTTAATTGTTTTAATTATGCCGCAATGGATTGATTTTGTTTTTTAGCGTAAGCCGCCGCCGCCGCACGCACCCATTCCCCGTCTTTGTGCGCTTTAACACGCGCGCCTAAGCGTTCTTTATTGCAAGGGCCATTGCCGCTGATTACGTTTTTAAATTCAACCCAATCCGGCTGACCAAAATCGTAACCTTTTTTCTCTTCATTCCATTTTAAATTTTTATCCGGAACAGTTAATCCCAGGTATTCAACCTGAGGCACGGTTTGATTTACGAAACGCTGGCGTAACTGATCGTTGGTTTCGCGTTTAATACGCCATTTCATCGCGTTTTCGCTGTTTGGCGATTCGCTATCCGGCGGTCCAAACATCATCATGGTTGGAAACCACCAGCGGTTTAATGCATCTTGCGCCATGGCTTTTTGATCCGGTGTGCCAAATGCCAAATGTGTCATGATTTCGTACCCCTGACGCTGATGAAAGCTTTCTTCTTTACAAATTCTTACCATTGCCCGTGCATACGGACCGTAAGATGTGCGCTGCAACATTACCTGATTCATAATGGCAGCCCCGTCAACTAACCAGCCTATAGCACCGATATCAGCCCAGGTAAGGGTAGGGTAGTTAAAAATGGAAGAATATTTTGCTTTGCCGGTATGTAAAGCATCTAATAATTCGTCACGGCTTATTCCCAAAGTTTCTGCAGCAGTGTATAGATATAATCCATGACCGCCTTCATCTTGTACTTTCGCTAATAAAACTTTTTTAGCGCGTAAACTTGGGGCGCGTGTAATCCAGTTACCTTCCGGTAACATGCCCACAATTTCTGAATGCGCATGCTGCGAAACCTGACGAATCAGATGTTTACGGTAGTTTTCAGGCATCCAATCTTTCGGTTCAATCATTTCGTTTTTAGCCAGTTTGGCTTCAAACAAATCTTCATAGGTTTTATTTTCCATTTTGATAATAAACGTAGGATAACAAATTTAATGAAAATGCTTGTTTTTACAAGCTATTTTAATCTAAAAAAGCCTAGTGTTTGGCGTTAAGATGCCCATAAATAGCATCAAAAGTATAACCGCAACTATTCGGCTCATTGATTATGTTGTTTTTACTCTTAGTCAGATTTAAAAAACGTTTAAAGGTTTTTTCGTTTTTTATCTCATCAACAAACTTGGTATACTCCTCATATTTGCTGAAGAAATCGCCGGCTAACAAATAATGCAATATTTCATAGGCATTTTTAAAGCCTTCAAATTCTTTTTCTGAATCAGAACCAAGATGCGCAAAATGCAATTTTTCGGGTTCATAAAACAAACGAATAAACTTCTCTAATAACACATAAGCTCCTTCAATTGTTTTAAATGTTTCAGTTAATTTTTCCTCCATTTTTTCGGGAGTTTTAAAGCCTTCGGCAATGGCTTTACTAACCAGATTTGCTGACTCAAAGGCTACATAAATTCCACTTGAAAAAATAGGGTCTAAAAAGGCTCCGGAATCGCCAATCATGGCAAAGTTTTTTCCGAATTTCTTTTCGTTGTAATACGAATAATCACCAATCACCATCACTTCGTGCTCCAATTCGGCATGTTTAAGGATAGGATCTAATACAGCAGCTTCTTTAACCTGATCGCGGTAAAAATGTTCCACCCATTTATCGCCATATTGTTCGTATTTCTTTTTTTGTTCTTTTAAATACGAATTGTTTAAGCTTACACCAATACTGAGATGGTCAGCACCAACCGGAATCACCCATAGCCAGCCCTGCTTTTCTCCTCCTAAATAAATGATTTTTATTAGGCCTTCGCTTAATGGTCCGTCGTAAGTGTTCTTTACCCAATGACAGAAGAAAGCTGTTCGGTCTAAGCCCTTAAATAATTTTTTTCCTCCAAATTTTTTACTCAGAAAAGTGCCTTGTCCACTGGCATCAATTAAAAATTTTCCTTCAAAACGATGTGAGGTCCCGGATGTGTCTTCTGAGTCTACGACTACTTTATTTGGATCATCGAAATTTACTTGTTTTACCTGATGTTGTTCTTTTACTATTGCGCCGTGTTTTTCGGAATTACGTAGTAAAGCATTATCAAATGGCGCCCGTAAACTGTGATAAGATATGTGGCTTTCGTCCTGGATCACATTTTTAAAACACCATACGGATTGGTGCAAGCCGGCATTGTCTACAAAATTCACGCCCGGTTTTAGAGTTGCAAATTTTTTTATTTCGTCGAGCGCCCCTAGTTCTTTTAGTTTATGATAACAAAATGGGATAAGGGATTCGCCTACATGGTCGCGAGGAAATTTTTCTTTTTCTAATACCAATGTGTTTAATCCGAGTTGCTGCAAATACGTTGCCGACGAAGATCCTGCAGGGCCGCCACCAATTATTATCACATCATAAACCATATTACTAATTTAAGGTTTTTCTACCCAATCGCCATGCTCTTTTATGAGGGCAATTAATTCGTCAACAGCAGTTTCGCTGGTAATATTCTTTTTTACAACTTCTTTTCCTTTGTAAAGCGATATTTTATTCTCGCCTGTACCAACATAACCATAATCAGCATCAGCCATTTCACCCGGACCATTTACTATACATCCCATAATGCCAATCTTTACCCCTTTTAAGTGATGGGTGCGCTCACGGATTTTCTGAGTGGTTTCCTGTAAATCAAACAAGGTTCGTCCGCAACTTGGACAAGAAATATATTCGGTTTTACTAATACGTGTACGTGTTGCCTGTAAAATACCGAAGGCGGTAGAGTTACATACCTGTGTTGGTACGCAATCTTTTTGTTTTATCCAGATGCCATCACCAAAACCATCTAAAAGCAAACCGCCTAAATCGGTAGCGCTGAATAGCTGAAATTGTGATTCTGTAAGTGCGGTATAATTCCGTTTAATGATTACCGGAACATTGCTTTTGTTTAATTCCAATTCAACAAACATGCGGCGTAGTTCGGGCATAGCGTGTTCGTTAAACGTGTCGGCAATCAATACAATATTTTTTTCTTTAGTAACTCTGTCAACAAAGTCTTTATTTAACGAATCAATATCAACGGCAACAAAATTTAATTCATCTGATTTTTCATTGCTTTTAAAATATTCTTCAGCGCAAAATAGAGGATACGATCTGTCTTTGTGTTTTTGTTTTTTCCAGGTTTCGGAGTTATAAATAAAACCTAACGTTCCCGGAATTTCAAAATCGGCTATTTTATCACCACAATAAATGTAATCAACGGCCATATCGGTCAAATTCCATTTGTCTTGAGGTACCGAATAATTATAACCAACTCCAAATAAAGAGGCAGGAGTAATTTCTTCTTTCATGGAGTAGTCGGCAATAACACGAGGTACATTATGATTTCCGATATTGATTACTTCTCTTGTTTTTCTTTTTTCGTATTCAAACGGTTTGTAAGGCAGTTGAATGTTGTTAGGGATTTCTGCAATGGCTTTATGACCACCGCGCGATGAATAACGATCAATCAGATTTTTTGCAACCGGAATTTCAAATTCAGGCTCTTCGGTTAGGGAAACACGAACGGTGTCGCCTAATCCGTCTTCTAACAATGTTCCGATACCAACGGCTGATTTAATTCGTCCGTCCTCTCCGTCACCGGCTTCCGTCACGCCTAAGTGTAAAGGATAATTTCTGCCGCTTTCCATCATTTTCGCAACTAACAGTCGGTAGGCCTGCACCATTACCTGAGTGTTACTCGCCTTCATTGAAATAACGATGTTGAAGTAATTATTCTCTTCGCAAATACGCAAAAATTCAAAAGCACTTTCTACCATGCCAAGGGGGGTGTCGCCGTAACGGCTTAAGATACGATCGCTTAATGAGCCATGGTTGGTACCAATACGCATGGCAGTACCATACTCTTTACAAATTTTTACCAATGGGGTAAATCGTGTGCGTATACGTTCCAATTCTGCCTCATAGGCCGAATCGGTATAATCAATGGTTTCAAATTTCTTTTTATCGGCATAGTTGCCGGGATTTACACGGACTTTTTCAATCACACGAGCCGCAAATTCGGCAGCGTTGGGAGTAAAGTGGATGTCGGCACAAATGGGAGTATTGTATCCTCTTGCTTTTAATTCTTTTTTAATTATCTCGAGATTTTTTGCTTCGTTTAAGCTGGGCGCTGTAATTCGAACCAATTCACAACCGGCTTCAATCATTCGTATGCTTTGCTCCACCGTGGCTTTTGTATCCATTGTGTCGGTAGTGGTCATACTCTGAACACGGATGGGATGGTGCCCACCCATTAATAAATCACCGATTTTAACTTCACGGGTAACAAATCTACTGTATTGAGTTAAATTATTGCAGTATGTAATAAAGGTTGACATTGATTAAATAACAAAATTATTTCAAAATGGTTGAGTATAAAGGTAACTTATTTTACCTCAATTTCGTCTATAAAAATAAAAGCTTCACCGCCGGCCCCCTGATGCCATTCGGGTAGTTTTCCGAAATTTTTAGCTTTAATTTTTACAAAACGTGCTTTTACCGGTTTTGGCAAGTGGTATTCAAACTTTTTTAATTGCGATTCATAATCGCTGGCCGGAACCGGATTTAATATTTTTCCTGCGGAGGTATATTTTTTTCCGTTGTCTGACACTAAATATTCTATTTCAGTTGGAAACAAGATCCATGAGCGAGTATCCTGCAAATAATTACTTGCAATGTTTGTAACAGTTACTTCTTTTCCCATATCAATAGTAGCCTCAAAGTTTTGCCCCTGATAGCCTTGCCATTCGCCTTTCCTCCAATTGATTTCTCCGTAAATGCCGTCAATAATTCCTTCGTCACCGCCGGCCGAATACTGCCGGTTATATTTACAGTTTAATGTAATCTTCCAATTGTGCGGCATTTTGTAAAAATGCGCCGCAGTTGTTTTACTACTGTCTTTCTCTAAATATATTTTTGCTTTAATGGTGCAGCTTGTGTCAATAGTAAAAGGTTTAAAATACAACGCAGAGGATCGTGTGGGTTCTATTCCATCAGTTGTAAATACAATATTTGCATTGGGCGTATTTGTACTTAAACTGATTTCCTGTTTGTTTTTAAAAGATTTGGATTGACTTTTAATAACCGGTACAGTTACAATTGGATAAGCATTGATGCGTGTATGCGGACGGTTCATTGATTTATGTCCATAAACTACAGAATCAGACGTATTAGAATATACAAAAGTTAAACTGCCACCATTTGTGATTAAGGCATGCGGAATTGAAGAACGATAAATCTTTTTATTATTAAGCATAACCCCATTTACATTTTTATTGTTACTGCCATTATTAAGATCTTTGGTATTTATAACAAATGATTTACCGTTTTCAAGATTAATTTTTATATCATCAAATAAAGGTGCGCTTAACGTGTACATTGGAAATCCTGGAGTTACAGGATACATTCCCATGGAGCTAAAAACATACCAAGCACTCATTTGACCGCAGTCTTCATTTCCAATTAATCCGTCAGGACTATTTTTATAAAACTCATTTAATATTTTTTGTGTCAGAGCGATTGTTTTTTGAGGTTTACCAACGTAATTGTAGAGATATGCCATGTGGTGACTGGGTTCGTTTCCGTGCGCATACTGGCCAATTAACCCTGTGATATCAGCCTGTTCTCTGCCGGTTGTTTTAGTAGATGCTGAAAATAAATCATCAAGTTTTTTCTCAAATCCGGCATCGCCACCATGTAACCGAATTAATCCATCCATATCATGCGGCACGTAAAATGAGTATTGCCAGCTATTCGCCTCTGTATAATGATTATTCACTTCAGAAGGATCAAAAGGACTTAGCCAATTGCTATTTTTGCGCGGACGCATAAAGCCGGTTTGATTGTCAAATAAATTCTTGTAGGATTGAGCTCTTTGCAAATAATGCTTATAGTCTTCTGTTTTGCCAAATTTTTGTGCCATTTGAGCAATGCACCAATCATCATATGCATATTCTAAGGTTTTTGAAACACTTTCTGGCTCATCATCCACTTGTAAATAGCCGTTGTTGATGTAAGCAGGTTGTCCGAAGCCGGTGTAATTGGATGCAGCTTTCATGGCATTGTAAATGACAACCGTATCAAAATCCTGAATGCCTTTTACAAAAGCATCGGCGATAACAGATACCGAATGGTAGCCAATCATACATTCCGTTTCATTACTCGATAATTCCCAAACCGGCAATCTCCTTGCCTGATCATAATTCCAAAAAAACGTATGAATAAAATCCCGTGTACGCTTTTGATCAATTATGGTAAATAAAGGATGCAGTGCCCGATAGGTATCCCAAAGCGAAAACACATTATAGTGAACGTAATCTTTTGCTTCATGAATTTTATTGTCTCTTCCTCTGTATCTGCCGTCAACATCGCTGTTCGTGCTCGGATGAATCATGCAATGGTATAGGGAGGTATAAAACGTGGTGAGCTTGTCTTTATTGGTATCTTTCACCTCAATCTTAGATAATTCTTTATTCCATTCAGCTTCAGCCTGACTTTTGTATTTATCAAAATCCCAGTGAGAAGCTTCCGCTTGCAGATTTTTCAGGCCGCCATCGGTATCGGCACCGGATAATCCAACTTTTACCATTAAAGGTTTTTCGTCGCTTACGTCAAATTGAAAATAGGCCCCTTCCGCCATTTCGCGCTTACGTTTGCTAAGTGTATCCCTAAAGGTTTTATTGATTGCATATCCCATTTTTTTAAATGGCTTTGAAAATTTCATAATGAAATAAACATGCTGTTCTTTAGCCCAAGCTTCACTTACTCTAAAACCGGAGATAGTAACGCTATCGATAACACGAATATTACTAGCTAATGTTTTATCACGATGTAATAAATCTAAAATCAGATTGGCCTTATTTGTTTTTGGAAAGCTGTAGCGGTGAATTCCGGTACGGTAGGTTGCAGTTAATTCCGTTTTAATTTTATCATCCTCTAACATTACTTCGTAATATCCTGCTGAAGCTTTTTCTTTGTTATGCGAAAAACGTGAGGAATAAATTTTATTATCCATACTTGGTTCACCAATTGTTGGCATCAGCAAAACATCACCCCAATCGCTTACTCCGGTACCGCTTAAGTGGGTATGAGAAAAACCATAAATGACACTGTCGCTGTAGTGATAACCCCCGCAACCATCCCAGCTTCCATCGATCCGTGTATCTGGACTTAACTGCACCATTCCAAAGGGTAAAACAGCACCCGGGAATGTATGCCCATGACCACCCGTACCAATAAACGGGTTAACCAGTTGCGAAAATGTTTGCGCGCTTAATGAAATGGCAAGTAAATATATCGGAATAAGAAATTTAAGTTTCATACTTTGAAGTTACAAAATTATTAGTGCGACAGAATATCGTATAATGAAATAAACGTTAAATTTTGATGTGTTTTACCAAAAGGCAACACGGTAAACTCAACTTCTTCGTTAGCTTCCAAATCAAAGTAGTTGTTTTCGGTATAGCTGATGTCTTTGATGTATAAGTTTTTCACCAAGGTTTTGCTTTTTATTTTGATGCTTCTGAATTCGTCACTGTATGCAATGTCTAAAACAGGCTTAGGTAATTTCAAATCTTTTGGAGGCACAAAATAAAACAGTGTTTTTTTAGTAGTTGTGGAATCGCCAATAAGCCGGCATGAAATGTAACAAGCCGATTTATCAAACGTTTTTAATTCATCTTCCGTAAGTCTTAAATACACCAGCGAAGAATTGGGCAGGATAACAGCATCTGATTTTTTTTGATAGAGTATATTGCCATTGAAATCTTTTACACTTAACTCAATGATGCCTTTCACTTCGTTTAATTGCTCATTTAAAACATGACATTCGTAATAAAGGCCGGATTTAGTTACGGACACCAAAACGTTATCGTATAAGCGCTTTAAGTCGTAGTAAAATGCTTTGGGTTGTTTGTAAAAGTCTAAAGCACTCCAGGAAGTTACCGGCCAGCAATCATTCAACTGCCAGAATAAAGTTCCCATACAATAGGGCTTTGCACGCCGGTGCGCTTCGATTGCTGTTTGCATTCCTTTGGCTTGCAAAAGCTGAGAAACATAACTGTAATGTTCAAGAGTTTTAGGTATTTTAAAATCTTGTAACATGTATTTTTCAATGGTTTGATAGCCGATTGGATGTTTCTGATGTGACTTAATGCAAGGTGAGAATAAATTTAAATCGGAGGAATCGCATACGGATTTAAATGTATTTATTGGAGGCATAGATTGGAAACCATATTCACTCATAAATCGCCCCACTTTCTTTTCATAGGTGTTAAACGGTTCATTACCCCACCATACTCCCCAGTAATGTGAATCGCCTTCCGATAAACTTTCTTTATGTCCCCAACCGATTAATGGAGAGGTGGTAATATAGTTGGTCTTTGCCGAATAGTTTTGTACAACGTCAGGCAATACAGAATGAAATAAGTTAAGATAGTCATTCCATATTTTTGCAGAGTCGTTTTTCGAGTATTTGTATTGGTTTTGCCAGCCCCAGTTTTTCCATCCCTCGTCAATTTCATTATTGCCGCACCACAAAGCAATGCTGGGATGATTTCTTAAACGCAATACCTGCTCGGTGGCTTCTTCTTTTACATTTTTTATAAATGAGGAATCGCCCGGATACATGGCGCAGGCAAACATAAAATCTTGCCAAACTAAAATTCCATTCTTGTCACAAGCGGAATAAAATTCATCATCGGCATAAACGCCTCCACCCCAAACACGCAACATGTTCATATTTGCTTCTTTCGCTAAATACACATCAGTTCGGTAATTATTGGGCCTTAATTCTGAAACAAAACTGTGGGAAGGAATATAATTGGCACCTTTCATAAAAACAGGAATACCGTTTAGTTTGAAATAAAATGATTTCCCTACAGAGTCTTTTTGTTGAACCAATTCAATGTTTCGTAAACCTACGGCAATTGATTTTTGATCAATCACACCGGATTTTTTTACGAGGGAAACGGTATAGTTATACAAATTTGGATTCCCTAGTCCGTTACACCACCATAATTTAGGTTTTGAAATCGTTGCTGTAATATTAAAAGGGGTAATGCCTTTTTTAAACTGACTGTTAAGTTTTTCTACCGGGGTGATCAGTTCATTTGTGGTAGCATCTTTAAGTACTACATCATAAATGCCATCCACATAACTATGAATATCAAATTTGATCGTGAATACACCAATGGAATCGTTTAATTTATTGATGTTATAATGCAGGTTTTTTATTTCGGCTTCATTTATTAACCTTAGTTTAATGTTTTTATAGATGCCGCAGGTAACAAACCGTGGTCCCCAATCCCAGCCGTAATGGTACTGTGCCTTACGTGAAAAAACTTTTTCATCACCAGGGAGAGTATATGTTAACTTTGCAGCCTCTTCTTTTCCTTTTTTAACGGCACTCTCAAATACCACGTGAAGTGTATTATTCCCGCTTTTCAAATACTGTTTTACATCAATAGAGTAGGAGCGAAACATGTTGTTTGCAATTAGAATAAGCTCCTGGTTCAAATAAATTTTAGCATAAGTGTCAAGTCCTTCAAAAACCAGTTCGATGTGTTCTGATTTCACATCTTTTTCCGTTAACCTGAATGAACTTTTATATTCCCATTCTTCGTTTTCTATCCATTGAAGTTGCGCTTCATTATTGCCGTAAAACGGATCCGGTATCATTTTATTAGTAAACAGGTCAGTATGAACGCATCCGGGAACATTCGCCTTATTCCATTTGTTTTTACCTTTTTGAGAGAATTGCCAGTTTTTATTTAGTAGAATTTCTTTGTTTTGCGAAAATGAAAACAAAAACGACAGAAGAAAAAAATATATAAAGTGTCTTTTCAATTTTTCAACGCTTGTATAAGATTTTCTATTTCCGAACTATCCGCGCTAGTAGATGTGTTGGTAATTGCCGCGGAATGAAACTCATTTGCTCCTGTAAATTCAACCAGTGTTTTAATGTTTGCTGCACGAATACTACCACCCGGCATGATTGATATTCTGTTATTTGAGAAACAAATAAGTTCTTTTAACACATCTTTTCCATCGATGGCTGTCTTTGCCCGGCCTGAAGTCAATATTCGTTTAAAACCACATTCGATAGCGTCTTCTAATGCTTCATGAATGTTAGTTACTTCGTCAAATGCTCTGTGAAACGTACATTCCATAGGTTGCGCCAATTCTACTAACTGTTTGCATATCCATTTGTTTATTTTGAAATCTTGAGTTAAAACACCAAATACTACGCCTGCACACCCTGCAGATTTACTAAACTCAATTTGTTCTTTCATCAAGTTTACTTCAGTTTCTGAGTAAATAAAATTACCAGTCCTTGGGCGAATCATTGAAAAAACGGGAATGTTTACTGAATTTATTACTTCACTTAGCAAACAGGTCGATGGCGTGATTCCGCCTTCTGAATAATTTTCGCACAATTCAATCCGATTGGCACCACCGGTGTTGGCTATTATGGCCGATTGAAAATTAAAACAGGCTATTTCAAGTGTCTTTTGCACTTATATTAAGCTTTTGGCATCGATAAGTTTATTGTTTATTTCAGGCGAATAAACAGCATAATTAAATCCCTTCTGTAAACAATAAGCTCCGTGCTCGCCTTTTTTATTGATGGCAATAAATCCAATTTGGATTTCATCCAATGATTTATTTCGCCGTTTAGCGCTTGATATAATTCTTTCTGTTGCTTTTTTACAAGCGATTTCAGGCGAAAATCCTTGACGCATTAATTCAACTACCGTATGGCAACCGGCCATTCTTATTACTTCTTCACCATGTCCTGTTGCGGTTGCTGCTCCTACTTCATTATCAATATATAATCCTGCGCCAATAATTGGTGAATCGCCAACGCGACCATGCATTTTAAATGCCATGCCGCTGGTGGTACAGGCGCCGGAAAGATTTCCGTTCATGTCAAGCGCAACCATGCCAATTGTATCGTGATTTTCGATATTAACTTTTGGCTTGTATTCCGATTTCTTTAACCATTCTTTCCATTCTGATTCTGACTCTGGCGTTAATAAGTTCTCTTTTTTAAATCCTTGAGACATTGCAAACTGCAAGGCTCCTTCACCAACCAACATTACATGAGGTGTTTTTTCCATTACGGCCCTGGCTACGGAAATAGGATGCACAATATGTTCCAGGCAAGCAACAGATCCGATATTAGAAAATTCATCCATAATACAGGCATCTAATGTTACTCTACCGTCACGGTCGGGCCTTCCTCCTAATCCAACACTTCTTTCATTAGGGTCTCCTTCAGGCACTTTAACGCCTGCTTCAACAGCATCAAGGGCACGACCGTTAGTTGACAAAATTTTCCAGGCTTCCGCATTGGCTTCAACTCCAAAGCGCCAGGTAGAAATCACAATTGGTTTTATTGTTTTTTTGCCAGCATCGGCTATTATACCGCTTGCATTACTTTTATTAACTGCAAACAGTGACGCAGTTAAAGCGGAAAGTTTTAAAAAATTTCTTCTTGAAGCCATTTATCGGTTTAAAAAATGTTTGGCATAATTGATTTGCATTTTATCGAGAAGTACAGAGTTCGATTTAAGACGCGTAATAAAACTTTCGTAGTTTTTATTTTCAGGAAGTGTCCATAAAACTTCTGACAAAGCTAACATTCGCGGAAAGGCCATATATTCCACTTGTTTTTCGTTAAGGATATATTCAGTCCACACATTTGCCTGAGCTCCCAATATAAATAGCTGTTCCTGCTCTGTTAATGATTTGGGTGTGGGGTTGTAATGATATACAGAATCTAATGGATTAAATCCGCCAATTGCCAGAGGCTCTTTTTCAGTGTTTTTACTTTGGTAATGATCAAAATAACAGGGCTTACCGGGAGACATAACCACATTATGTTTTTGTTTAGCGGCCGCAATACCTCCTTCGGTTCCTCGCCAACTCATCACTGCGGCATTTGGCGCCAATCCCCCTTCTAATATTTCGTCCCAACCAATAATTTGTTTGCCTTTACTATTTAAATATTTTTCTATGCGCTTAATAAAATAGCTTTGCAGTTCATGTTCATCTTTTAAGTTTAAGTCTTTAATACGGCTTTGACAATTAGCGCATGTTTTCCATCTTGTCTTAGGGCATTCGTCGCCGCCTATATGAATATACTTTCCTGGAAAAAGTGCAATTACTTCATTTAATACATTCTGCAAAAACTCAAATATCGAATCTTTAGTACAATATACATCATCAAAAACTCCCCAGCTCTTTGCTACTTCCTGTGGCTTGCCTGTACAAGATAACCATGGGTATGCAGAAATTGCGGCTAAAGAATGTCCGGGCATTTCAATTTCCGGAACGATAGTAATGTGTCTGGCTGTTGCATAAGCTACTACTTCTTGTATTTCTTTTTGTGTGTAAAATCCGCCATAGCGTATGGTGTCAAATTTATGGTCGCTGTATTTACCAATCATGGTGCCATTACGCCAGGCACCAACAGAAGTGAGTTTGGGATATTTTTTAATTTCGATTCGCCATCCTTGATCTTCAGTTAAGTGCCAGTGAAACGTATTCATTTTATACATGGCAAGAATGTCAATGTAACGTTTAATGAAAGACACCGGAAAGAAATGTCTGCAAACATCCAGATGCATGCCCCGCCATTGGTATCTCGGACGATCTTTAATATAAACACATGGTATGGTTACCGATTTTAATTCTTGTTTTTTAATTGACGATGCGGTAAGTTGTAACAAAGTTTGTAAGGCATAAAACACACCGGCTCCGTTTCCTTCGGCAACTATGTTTATTCTTGAAGTAGTGATATTAAGGTGATAGTTTTCATTAAAGCCTGCTTCCCATTTGGGTTTTTCAAATGAAATAAAGTTTCCGGTTTTTAATACGTGTGAAATCTTTCCTAGTCTAAAGCCTAATTGCGCTTGTAAAAAATCATTAAACAGATCTATATCCGTATTTAAACTACTGTCTTTAACTACAATTTTACTTTGAGGGGATAAAACAAACACACCTTCATTGATTACACATTCGTTCGGTTGAGGAATAAGATGTAATGGCGTTTTTTGACCAATCAAAAAGGTTGATACAATAAAACAAAAAAAGGTGAAGTAATATTTCATTTAGTGCGGCAATTTGTCTTTTAAAATTCCATATACAAAAGTTCCGGCTAATGCGCTCAACAGTATTACCAGCACTATAACATGTCCGCTACCCACAAGCGCATATAACGGTCCGGGACAAGCTCCTGTTAAAGCCCATCCAAAGCCAAATAACAATCCGCCAATGGCGGTTCCTTTATTTAATTCTTTAGGAATAATGGTTATTGGATTTCCGTCGACATCCTTAATTTTAAATTTTTTAATTATCTGAATTGAGATGGCGCCAACAGCAATGGCCGAACCAATTATTCCATACATATGAAATGACTGGAAGTGAAACATCTCCTGAATACGGAACCAGGAAATTACTTCCGCTTTTATTAAGATAAATCCGAAAAGAATACCAGTTATAAAATATTTAATGTTGCTCATGTTATTAAAATAATAAAGGAATAATGAACCATGACATAATTAAACCACCTATAAAGAAACAGATTGTTGCTACCAGAGAAGAGAGTTGAAGATTAGATAGTCCCATAATAGCATGTCCGGATGTACAGCCATTTGCATAACGGGTTCCAAAGCCAACTAAAAATCCGCCGAGGATTACAAACAAGATTCCGTTTACAGTCAATAGATCCGATAAATTAAAAATTTCCGAGGGATATAATTGTGAGAAATCCGTAATCCCGTACGATTTTAAGTCATTTATTGTGTTTTCTGATATCTGAACAGGCTCCGGATTTTTAAACACAACGCCTGCCAAAAATCCGCCACCAATAACGCCAAAAACAAAAATCAGATTCCAGATTTCGGCCCGCCAATTGTATTTAAAAAATTGTACGTTTATAGGTATACATGCCGCACAAAAGTGTCGCAACGACGATGAAATTCCAAACGATTTGTTCCCCAAGATTAAAAGTAGCGGCACCATTAACCCGATGAGTGGCCCGGATACATACCATGGCCATGGTTTTGTTAAAGCTTCCAGCATATTAATGACTTGTTTCTGATGTGTTTTTTAATTCAATTCCTTGTTCTTTAAAAATGGATTTTACTTTAAATGCATACCATGCTAAATAGGCAAAGCAAAATACAGTAACAATGTAAGAGCTATGTGGGTTCAATTTATCTACTAAAAAACCTTGAAAAGGCGGAATTAAGGCGCCTCCCAAAATCATCATTACCAGTAATGAGGAACCCTGATTGGTATATTTACCTAATCCGTTAATAGCTAAAGCAAAAATGCATGGCCACATAACGGAGCAAAATAAGCCACCGCTAATAAATGAATAAAGTGCCAAATTACCTGTGCTTATTAGTCCAACAATCATTATTATGCAAGCTGTTAGTGATAAAATTAAAAGCGTTCTGGCAGGGTTATCGCCTGAAAAAATAAAAATTAATGAAGCAATCAGTATATAAGGAATATAGAAATAGAAATCATCGACATTACTTCCTCTAAAGTAATTAACCGCAAAAATAACAGCAAACGCGATAAAAGGCGTAATTAATTGCAATAGTCGTTTAGTATTCTTCTTAAGATTAAATACTGCTAAAGAGCCTGTCCATCTGCCAATCATTAAACTTCCCCAATACAAAGAAATGAAGTGCGATATCTTAGTATGATCAATGCCTTTAATTTCCGGCATAGCCAAAAGGGCGCCCATATTACTTTGAATAGAAACTTCAACACCTACATAAATAAAAATGGCCAGCATCCCCAATGTTAATTGCGGATATTTTAATGCGCCAAGATCTTTATCTAAACTTTCGGTGTTCGTTACAGCTGGTAATTTAGAAAACCAAAGGATGGTTGCGCACAATACGAATAAGGCGAATAATATAATGGCAGGCGTTTTAACCGCATCCAAACTGCTGTCGTCAATAGCCGGTCCGGAAATGTTTCCGAATAAAGCATAGCTTAAAATAACAGGGCCAATGGTGGTGCCAAACGAATTAATGCCACCCGCAAGATTTAATCGATGTGATCCTGTTTCATGCGCTCCAAAATTGATGACAAACGGATTGGCAACAATTTGTTGCAGCGCAAATCCCATGCCAATAACGAATAGTGCACTAAGTAATAAGGGGTAAGAAAACATGGCGGCCGCCGGAATAAACAGCAGTGAACCTGTTGCCGAAATTAGTAAGCCTAATATGAGTGATTTCTTATAACCTATTTTATTAATCGGATCACCCTTAGACCTGGAAACAAAAAAATAAATTAACGAACCAACAGCGTAGGCCGCATAAAAAGCCAAATCTACCAGCTGTGATTGAAACTGAGTTAAGGCAAATTTGTCTTTAAATAGAGGAATAAGAATGCCATTACTGGCGGCAACAAATCCCCAAAAGAAAAATACGCTGATGAGGGCTATAAATGATGATTGAAGTTTTTGCATATGAAAATTTAATCTAAAATATTAGTAATAAATCTGTATTTAGCCCATTAAGGAGTTAAGTTTTTAACAACGCGTTAGCGATATTTAGTTTAAATACGGCACTAATCACCTAAATAATAAACTTAATTTTAGTTTATGGAATTATTGTACCCTAAAAACTGGAATGATTACGAACTTTTAGATTGCGGCAACTTTGAGAAGTTGGAGCGCTTTGGAAAATATGTTACTATTCGTCCTGAACCACAGGCCGTGTGGCCTAAAATCTATTCTGAAAAAGAATGGGAAAAACTGGCTCATGTAAGGTTTGTTCCTAAATCCAGCTCCAGCGGAGAGTGGAAAAAATTAAAGCAAATGACCGATCAATGGACTATTAATTATTTGCTGAATGGCAATAAGAACAACGGTGAACTTGTTTTCAGGTTAGGTTTAACTTCGTTTAAACACGTTGGTGTTTTTCCAGAGCAAGCTGTGAACTGGGACAACATAGCTTCTTTTCTTTCTAAACTTAATAAACCTAAATTTTTAAATCTCTTTGCTTATACCGGAGGGGCATCCATTGCGGCGCGCGCTGCTGGAGCTGATGTAACGCATGTGGACAGTATTAAACAGGTAGTGTCATGGGCCAACGAGAATATGCAGAAATCAAATCTTGATAATATCCGATGGATGGTGGATGATGCCTTAAAATTTGTAAAGAAAGAAATTAGAAGAGGGAATAAATATCAGGGAATAATTTTAGATCCGCCTGCTTATGGCCATGGACCCAATGGTGAAAAGTGGAAACTGGAGGATAATATCAGCGAAATGATGGATAGTGTTTTACAAATTGTAGATGAGCACAAACATTTATTGATTTTGAACGCGTATTCATTAGGTTTTTCTGCCCTTGTTCCGGAAAATTTGTTGAAGCCCTTTGCGCAAAAAAACAAATCAAAGTTATCAGTAGGGGAGCTTTATTTGCCGGCGAAATCGGGAGTTAAATTACCTTTAGGTGTTTGGGGAAAATTAGAAAAGTAGAAAATGAGAAGCATTGTATTCATTGTATTGTTAGTGATTTGTTTGGATGCAAAAGCCCAGCTGAATTGTAGTATTATCAGTACAACCGGAACAGCTTATCACGCTACCGCTTTTAAACACGGCAAAGGAAAACTATTACCTACAGATACAGCCATTACCAATCATATTCAGCAGCGAACATTTGAATTAAAAACTGTTAATGCTTTAACTGAATCGGAAAAGAATGAATTGATTAAATATAAAATCAAGCTTAATGAATCAGATACCGTTATGTTTTATGATTGGGACATTATTCATAACGGCAAGATTGGTTACTTCGGAAAGGCAGTTGCAAAGGTTAGAATTTTATGTGGGGATAGTATGATTTATACTCAGAAATACCTGTTGAAGGAGGCAGAAACCAAATATGTTCCCAATCAATTTAAGATCATACGTATGAATCAAAATGATTTCATCTTAAACGACCGCATTCATCCCTACATGAACATTAATTATTATTTTAAGAAATAATTACTTCTTCTTTTTTTCTGATTCAATTACACGAATTTTCATTCGTATATTTTCTATTGGCCGGTCGTTTTTATCGGTTTTAACTCCGGCAATCTTATCAATTACTTCCAGACCTTCAATTACTTCACCAAAGGCAGTGTAATTATTATCTAAGTGAGGTGTTCCGCCAATGGAAGCGTATGTTTTCTTTTGCAAATCACTGAAAACATAGCGTTTGGATTTGTTGTATTCGGAAATGGACACGGAGTCATTAAGTTGTTTAACCGCCATATTAAGGCTGTCGTTTTTACCTTGTGCAAATAAACGGTTGTAGTATGCTTTTAATTTTGGGCTTTTCCCTCCAAATCCAACCAAATAATTAGTTTTTATAACAACATCCCGATTTACGCGAATTTCAGCTTTTTTCAAGGCAATGGAGTCGTATTTTTTGCCCATTACTATGTAAAACTGACAGCCTGAAGATTCTTTATTCGGGTTTACATCGTCGCCTTCTCTGGCAGCCGCAATTACTCCTTTCTTATGAAAAATTTTGGGGTTGAATTCGGCCGGAATCCAGTATCCAATATCACCGTTTCCTAGAACAGAAGTATCGTTAGCCCGTTTGCTATCGGGATCCCCGCCCTGTATCATAAAACTTTTTATCACTCTGTGAAACAGCAAGCTGTCGTAAAAACCTGATCGCACGAGCTTTAAAAAATTGGCTTTGTGTAGGGGCGTTTCTTCATACAATTTAAGTTTTAAATCACCGCAGGAGGTGCTAATCAGAATGGTTTCTTTAGAAAGTGTTTGTGAGAGGCTTAGCGTAACTGCTAAAACCATTAAAACACTAAAAATTAGACGCTTACTATTTGTCATTTAAAATATGTTTCATTATATTTGCTATACGAATATCGTACATTTAAAATTAATACAATGAAACTAAAAGGTATTTTAATTGGCTTAGCAGTTGTTGGGATTTTCTTTTTATTTAACACTTCATGTAAAAAGAATACAGATTGCGTTGCAAGCGTTCAGTGTTTAGATTCAGCTGGAGTAGGAATGAGCGGTGTAGATGTTTTACTCTATGCTAACGTAAAAACTACTACCGGAGGAACCGTTACTGCCGACTTAAAAGGTAGTGCTGTTACCGATGCCTCAGGCCGTGTTTCATTTACATTTAAATTGCCGGCCATTTATGATATTAAGGCAAGCAAAATTGTAGGCACCAGCACTATGACCGGTGTAAGCATTATTAAATTAGAAGAAGGCAAAACGATAGAAAAAGTGCTTACGGTACGATAAATCAAAGGGAAATTTTATAACGAGCAGCTCTCATGGGCTGCTTTTTTTTGAATATCGGGCAAATCTTCATTATTCTAGTCGATTTATTTATATATTTAATGCTTCAATTTACCCCATTGATTGAAAGCCAAGTGAATTATATTTAATTCATGTATTTACTTTTCTATTTGCATACTGTTATTGTCTGTTAACTCCTGTATAATCAATAATGAAAAGGCCGTTAATGAAGGTATTATTGAATATGAGGCTAAAATGGTAGATTATAATCATCCTTTGGTAGAACTAGCCCCCGGCTCTGCTACCTAAAAGTATAATGAAGATAAGATGGGAATGGAAATGACCGCTATGGGTATGTTCAAGAACACCTATATCTGTAATCTTTCCAATGAAACATTAACACAAATGGTTAACTTTTTAGACGTTAGACAGGCCAGTGTTGATGATAAAGAAGAAATTCTGAAGGAGAATGAAGATTATAAATTAATTATTGAAGAAACTCCCGAGCCAAAGGTTATTGCCGGCTATACATGTAAACGATTAAAAGTAAAAAAGGAAAAAGACCCTAACACTACTTTTGATGTTTATTATACCAACGAGATGGGTTCAGAGGATATCAATAGTTTGAGTCCGTATTACCAAATAAAGGGCATGTTGATGCAGTACCGTTTGCAAAAAATGGGCCTTGAGATGGAGTTTACTGCGAAAACTGTAAAAAAGCGGAAATTCCTGATAAAACCTTTGTTGTTCCGGATAACGTGAAGATGATAACAAAGCAGGAAATGCAGAAGTTTTTCGACCAATTTTAGGGATAAGAATTAAGGTTAAAATATATTTGACATTCTGCTATTTTTTTTCTTATTTTAAACATTTGTTTCATAATGGCGAATAAGCCTTTTATATTAAAATCAATATTTAATTCCGGATTAGTCTTGTTTATTCTGCTTTTTACTTCATGTAAGCAGTCAACCGATAAAGTTTCCGATGAGGGATTAATTGAATATGAAACAAAAGTTGTTGATGAGAACCATCCATTAGCCGGTTTAGCGCCCAGCTCCGCCACCTTAAAGTTTAAGAAACAAAAATTCATGATGGAAATGAGCACCATGGGTATGTTTAACACCATATTTATTGTTGATTTTGATTATAAGACCTTAACCCAAATGGTTAAGTTTATGGATGTAAAACAAGCCTGTATAGAAACCGAGAAGGATATAGTAGCTGAAAACTCGCTCTATAAACTTAAAATTGAAGAAACAAACGAAACAAAAGAAATTGCAGGTTACAAGTGTCACCGCTTAAAAGTTACTATGGTTGACGATCCGTCTAAAACATTTGACGCCTATTATACAAAAGAAATGCAGGTTGATCATGTTAACTCTTTAAGTCCGTATTACGAAGTAAAAGGCATGTTAATGCAATACCGTCTTAAAAAAATGGGACTAGAACTTCAGTTTACTGCTAAAAGTGTAAAGTGTGTTGAGGTTCCTGATAATACATTTGAAGTTCCGGCATATTTCAAGATTGTAAGCAAAGAAGAAATGGCTAAGTTTTTTAGCGGTCTTCAGTAATTTTAACCGTTTATATATTTTGCATTTTTTAACAGCCTAAATGGCGTAACTTGGTACGACATTTGAATCACTAATATCAAAAACAAAAACATGAAAAAGTTAATTACCGCAGTTGCTATTTTGTTATTTGGAGTAACAACAAACGCACAAATAAAAGAAGGTTCCGTTACATATGTTATGACATTGGAAGGATTGCCGGCTGAACAAGCAGCTATGATGGGCGATATGGAAACCAAAGTAACATTTAAAAACGGAAAATCATTAACCGAAATGACATCGATGATGTTTACTAATCAAACGCTGGTTGATGAAAACGGTATGACAATGTTGATGGAGCAGATGGGTAATAAAATTGCCGTTAAGCAAACAAAAGAAGAAATGGAGAAGGATGCTGCTGCGAAAGCAAAAGAAAAGCCTGCTGATCCAAAAATCGAATATATAAACGAAACAAAAACTATTGCAGGTTACGAATGTAAAAAGGCAATTGTTACGGTTTATGGAAAAGACAATAAAGAAGATAAAACAGAAGTTTGGTATTGCGATAAGTTTGAAAACCCAAACAAAGAAGGTAAAGGTCGCGGACAAATGATTATGAAAGGTTTGAATGGCATACCTTTTGAATATTCAGGTGGTCAGGGTGGAATGAAAATGAAAATGGTTGCTAAGGAGGTTTCTACAGAAGCGGTTTCTGACGCAAAATTACAATTATCTACCGAGGGTTATAAATTAATGACCATGGAAGAATTAAGAGCAATGCAAGGTGGAAGACAATAAAGATCCCAAAAAAAGCCCGGTTTATCCGGGCTTTTTTATTGGTTAATTAAGGGCTGTATCTAAATCCAAGTCCTCCGGCTGATGTGCCGCCATTTACTTGCAAATGTTTAACGTCATCAAATGTAAGTTGAGTCAAATCTTCAGAACTTCTTTGCGAGGCCGGCACTGAAGCTAAGCGCAAATTCTGTTTCATAACAACTTCGCTAATGGTTTGTCTAACGGTTCGCGCATTGCCAAAATATTTATCACGTTTTTCATGCAGTGAGTTAAAATAATTTTTCAGATGCGATTGCGCTTCGGTTGTCATAACCAGTCCTTCTCGTTTCAGCAATGCTTCAGCAATAACCATCAGCTGATCCGAAGTGTAATCATAAAAGCGATATGTTTTGTCAAAACGAGATTTTAAACCCGGATTCGCTTCAATAAACCGTTGCATGTTTTCCGGGTAACCCGCCACAATTACGCCAAATTTTCCGCGCTTATCTTCCATTCGTTTTAATATAACCTCCACTGCCTCTTTACCAAAATCACTTTGTCCTCCACCATCGGTTAGCGAATAGGCTTCGTCAATAAACAGAATACCACCCATTGCCGCATCAATTTTTTCCTGTGTTTTTAATGCTGTTTGCCCTACATAACCGGCTACAAGCCCTTCACGGTCTACTTCTACTATATGTCCGCGTTCAAGTAAACCTAAAGCTTTATAAATTTTCGCAATTATTCGGGCAACGGTTGTTTTTCCGGTACCAGGATTGCCGGTAAATACAGAGTGCAGTGAGAATTTATTCACTACATCTTTGCCCATTTCATTGTAGAATCGGATAAGTTTTACCAATTCATTCAGCTCCTGCTTTATGTTTTCCATGCCTGTTAGTTCATTTAATTCGGCCATGGCCAATTGCAGGTCTTTTTCATTGATCACCAAGTTTAGCTTTTTCTTTTCTTCGAATATGAAAACCTGTTTTAAATCTTCCAGGGTAATGGTTGATAAATCATCTTTTGTTAAATCTTCAGGCTTGCCAGATTTCATAATTCGAACACCCATGTTTTGTTTGGCTTCTTCGATTATGCTGTTAACATAACGGGCGTTGCCAAATGATTTATCGCGTTTGCGGTAAGCTTCTGTCAATTGTTCTTTCAAACAGGCATCGGCATTATCTGAAATAGTTACTTGTTTGTTTTTTGCCGTATATAAAGCAATCTTATGTAATTCTTCCGGCAAATAATCTTCAAAATGGAAATGTTCATTAAAGCGTGATTTTAAGCCGGGATTACTTTCTAAAAACGTGTCCATTTCTTTAGGGTATCCTGCGGCAATAATGGCAATATCACCCGGACCATCACTCATTTCCTTTAATAATATTTCTATTACCTCTTTCCCAAAATCTTTACTATCATCACCGGAACGAGAAAGCGAATAAGCTTCATCAATAAACAATATTCCTCCTCTTGCATCTTCAATTGCTTTTTTTACTTTCGGCGCAGTTTGACCGATGTATTCACCAACTAAGGCTGCGCGATCCACTTCATGCACATGGCCTTTTGACAACAAGCCCATCTTGTGATAGATTTTTCCCAACATTTTTACAATGGTGGTTTTTCCTGTTCCGGGGTTTCCGGTAAAAACAGAGTGGAGTGAAATTTTATTACTGTCGTCAAATCCTTTTTCTTTACGGAGCTGCGTAAATTTTAGATATGTAATATTTTCATTTATACTTTTCTTTACATTTTCTAAACCGATTAACGATTGAACTTCCTGTAGCAGTTCATCTAATGATTTTTCAGGAGTAGCCGCTGCAGTTTCTGCAGTTTCGGTTGAAGTGGCGGCTGACGATAAGGTTTGTTGAATGGATCGTATAAGTTCAGGGGTTCCTTCTTCCTCAGCGTCTTTACATTCAAATGTAACACCACCAATTAACACATCCATGAATACTACCTCTAAGGTATATTGATCATCTTTCCACGATCCGGCATTATTGTGACCCCATCCTAAATCAATGGTATAGGAAAAACCGTTTTTGTCGGCATCGATATAACCTGTTTTGCTTTGATGCGCTTTGTGAAGTCCTGCATCGTCGATATAATGTAAAAATAATTCGTAATTAAAATCAACATTGGTATTGACTTTAATTTTTATTTCGGCCCACACATACTGAGTTGTAGCCTTATTAAATGATTTAAGGTATTTGCGGTGGCGTTGTTGCCAGCCGTCAAAATCACCTGCATACAATTTAATGTGTTCAATTGTGAAGTACGGATTTGAATTATTTGTAACTAAACCAACATCTTCAATAAAAAACTGTTGTTCGCCAATTACATTTCCGTCAACAAGCGCAATCCATTTATACGTTCCTTTTTTCCAAAATATACCTGGTGTTGCATTGCCCCATCCGTCTCTTAAATAAGCGATATTATCCTCTTTACTTACTTTTAATTCCGTTTCCAGTTCACAAATTTTTTCATTATTGCCAGGAACAACTTTTTCGCAGCGTAAGGTTATTTTGGTTTGCCAGTCTTCTTCATCAAATAATTTATTGAAAAGGGCCAGTTCGCAGCGTATATAAGTAGTTTCAGCTTTATCAAAAACTGTTCGGTATCTTTTTGTAGAATTAGCCATCCATTCGTCTGAAGAATAGACGGAAATACTTTTAAACTTAAAACGCTTTTCCATATTAATTATTCTTAAGAGTTGAAAGATGTTGCTGCCATTTCCAGGCCGAAAGCATCATGTCGTCAATTGACATTTTTGGAATCCAGCCTAGTTCTTTTTTTGCCAGATCATTATTAGCGTAGATGGATTCAACATCTCCGGATCGTCGCGGACCTACCGAATAATTTAATTTTATTCCTGAAACTTTTTCAAACGAGTTGATGGCCTCAAAAACCGTTACGCCATTGCCGGTGCCAAGATTGAATAATGAGAGATTGGACTTGTTATTGTTATTTATAACATAGTTCAAGGCTTTTATATGCGCATCTGCAATATCTGTCACGTGTATGTAATCGCGTATACAAGAACCATCACGTGTTTTGTAATCACTGCCATGAACATGCATTTGCTGAATGATGCGTGCCGCTGTTCGTGTGATAACCGGCACCAAACTGCTAGGTGCTCCTAGCGGAAGCTCTCCAATTAAAGCGCTTTTGTGTGCGCCGGCCGGATTAAAATAACGAAGTAATACGGATTTAAATCCATTCTGTAAGTTGGTAAAAGATTCAACTATTTCTTCACCGATTTGCTTGGTATGAGCGTAAGGCGATTCCGCTTTTGGCAGCGGACTGTTTTCAGTAACAGGAAGCTTATCAATGTTGCCATAAACAGAACACGAGGAAGAAAAAATGAAATTGGAAATGTTTTTTTCTTCGCAGAGATATAAAATGTTAACCAGACTTTCCAAATTATTGTGATAGTATAAAAGCGGCTGTGCAACACTTTCCGGAACTGATTTAAACGCGGCGAAATGAATAATGCCTGCAATATTGTTTATGTTTTCAAACGCTTTTAACAGCGCACTCTTGTTGCAAATATCTATGTTTTGAAAACTTAAACGGTCTTTTTTATTGGTAATGGCGGCTATACGCTCGTAGGTTTTATCGGTTGAATTAGAATAGTTATCTATAGAAATAACGTTATAATCCGTTTGTTCCAGTAATTCAATTATGGTATGCGAACCGATGTATCCTGCTCCGCCTGTAACAATAATGCTTTGTTGATGGTTCATTTAGTAATTCTTTAAGGTTAAAAATAAGGGTTTTTAAAAGAATTTACAATGTAAAACAGAAAGCAAATTTATCTGTAAAGAAGCAAACAGTACTTATAGTTTAATGTAAAATCCCTTTAAGGAATCACCTATTTTAAACAGGTTCAGGAAAAAGTTAATAGTAGTTTTGGCCAAAGACAAGAGCGAATTGTTTTCAATTTTATCCCTTAGCGCTTCGTCGTTAACCGGTGTGCTTTCAGATACCGTTGATTTACCAAGGCTTTGATTAAATCGTGTAAAACTGATTCCTGTTGTTAACACCCATTGTTTTTTATACCCATGTTGTGATAATAGATGATGTATGCTTTTAGGATTATAATACGATAAGTGTTCGGGATAATCGATGACATTCCACTTTTCTTTCAGAATGAAACGACTCAGTGAATTAAAATTGGGTGTGGTAAAATAAAAAGCGCCGCCTTTACGGATCACCTTATTTACCAATTCCATATCTTCATTTGGGTTATTAATGTGTTCAATCACTTCAAAGCTGGTAACTACATCAAATTTTAAATTGAAAAACTCCTGAGGCAATTGATCCGATTTAAACACTTTTATGTTGTTTTTAGCGCAATAATCAATAGACTCCTGTGCATATTCAGTGCCGTAAACATTCCATCCTCTTTTTCGGGCTACTTCCAAAAACAAACCATTGCTACAGCCTAAATCGAGAAGATTATTGGTTTGTTTATATGGCTCCATCTTATCTAAAAGCTCATTATATCGTTTTATTGTTATCGGAGATAGAGTGGTAAATCGGGGGTAATTGGTGTAGATGGCGCTTAGTTCGCTGTTGCTGGGTATTTTTGAACTAAACACAAACCCGCAGCTTTTACACTTAACTAAATAAGACCGACTATAAGCCGTAAGTGTTATAAGTTGCTTGCCTTTGCAAAGAATGCAGTTTTGATGTTCCATTAATACCCTAATAATTCGTAAATTTACGATAATAAACAGAAAAAGAAAGTGGATTTATAAACCGAATCCGCAACATTAAAAATGATAGATTTAGTACCAAAGGAAATGTGGGAATATGATCAGCGCGTTCGATTTGAATGGATTGATGTATTTGCTACAGTTGCTACCGCGGTGTTGATTTTGATTTTAAGTTTTCTTTACCAAAGTCGTAAATTAAAGAAAGATCCGGCTTATCGGTTTTATATGACAGGATTGGCTGCCAAAATGATTGGCACTTTTGTGTTTTGTTCCATTTACTTGTTTTATTACCAGGGTGGAGATACCGTTTCTTATTTCGAATCATCAATGGCAATGGTAAATCTTTTTTACAAAGATCCACAGAAATACATTGAAGTGATGATGTCTGACCCATCAGTTGAAATTCGTTCGTTATTCGACGATAAAACAGGATATCCTTATGCCTATATGTTTTTTGATTCACATACGTTTATGGTAATTAAACTAACCAGTGTTTTTTCAATAATAACCCTTAAAATGTACTTTCTTACTTCGCTTTTAATTTCCTACGTGGCTTATTTTGGAATCTGGAAGTTGTTTCTGACTTTTAGAATGTATGCACCTGAAATTGATAATAAATTAGCCTGGGCAATTTTATATTTTCCATCACCTCTTTTTTGGGGAGGTGGAATTTCTAAAGACACTTTTACGTATATGGCCACTGCATTATTTGTGTATTCGGCGCATCGTTTTTTTATTCTAAAATCACGCGAAATAACCAACATTGCATTTTTATTAATTAGTTCCTGGTTAATATTAAGCATTAAGCCTTATATTTTTCTGGTTCTTTTTCCAGGAGGATTGTTATGGATTTTTTACGATAAGTTAACGCGAATTAAAAGCGCGTTCATCAGTTTTATTGTATTTCCAGTGATGATTCTGGCCGTTTCTTTATTGTCTTTTTATGTATTGAGCAGTCTGGGGGGAAGCATGTCAAAATTCTCATTAGACAGAGCTTTTGAAACTGCAGCTGTAACCAGTAATGATTTAAAGCAAAGTTATTATGGCGGAGCCAGTTTTGATATTGGTAATTATGACGGAACAATAGGAGGCATGTTCAAATTATTTTTACCCGCTTTAAATGCAGGTTTATTCAGGCCGTATATTTTTGAAGCAAGAAACGCAGTAAATTTAGTAGCAGGGTTAGAGAATTTATTTTTGTTCGGATTTACATTTGCCTTGTTGTTTCAAACACGATTCAAAGGAACATTTAAAATTATTGCCCGCAATCCCATCATTTTGTTTTGTATAATTTTCTCCATCTTATTTGGGTTTATGATTGGATTAACCACTTCTAATTTCGGTGCTCTTGTTCGATTTAAGATTCCGTTAATTCCATTCTATGTATCAGCATTGTTTTTGATACGATACCTTTACGAAAAGGAAAAGAAAATCGATTTTCATTTTTAACCGTAAATCTTGTTGTAGATTTCTTGCGCAATAGAAAAATTACGGTATTTCTCAGCGATAGCTCTTATTTTTTTGTAAAGTTCCTGTGCTGAATACTTATGTAGTAATTCATCTATTTCAGTAACAGCTTTCAGATATGCCTTTTCATTTAATTCCTCAAGTACACTTCCTATTTGGTTGTTTTTTATTATGTCTGAATCGTCTGAAATATTTTTTGTAATAACTACAGGTAAACCAAGTGCCCAGTATTCACCATCTTTAATAGGCGAGCAACATGCTTTTGTTGAAATTGACTTTACAGGTGTAAAAGCAAAATCGCCCAAGCCAATATAATTGGCAATTTCGGCATGAGGTACAAATAAGCGAATAACGGTTTCGGGCTTGAGACCTGACCGTTTTCGTAAATTCTCAATTTCTTCGGGAGTATTAGAGGTGAGAATCAAAGCTCTGAATTTATCACCCCAATAAGTTTCGGCTGTTTTAAAAAAATCAAAAGCTTCTTTTTCTAAATAAATGCCTCCAAATTTTCCGGCATAAACGCCCACAATTTTATTTTCTAATTGCAATTTCTTAAGTAGTTCAGGATTTTTGCGGTTCTTTTCGGAGAATAGACTGAGGTTGACACAGGCAGGTTTTACAAAATCCAAATCTCTTTTTAAAAAATACTTTTCTTCGGCATATTTTTTCATTTTACTGCTGATGGCAATCAAATGTTTAGCGCGGTGTGCCTGCAGTTTTTCAAACCGAAATAAAAGTTTAAACGCAAAACTGTTTTTTTCCCATTCCCCATTTTCAACCATTGCTTCTGCGTGTGGTTCGAAACTATCAATAATTAATTCGCGCCCCGTTAGTACCGACAAAATATAACCAATCATTCCAGCCGGTGTGCACCAAGCGTGTATGGTGTCAATTTTTTCTTTTCTTATCAAACCAATTAATTTAATAACGGTTTTAATCCAACCCCAGGCTGCCTTAACGCCCAATGCATTATAGGTGGTAGGCACAAAATTTATTTTAGCAAGATAGGGAAATTGAGGCTTTTCATTTTTCTCCTGAGTTAATAAAAATATTTTACTGTCACTGTTTAATACCTCTGCCATTTGTTTTACGTATGGCAATGTATAAGTTTGAATTAAAGCATCATTAAAGCTCCAATAAGTTAACACTAAAATATTTTTCTTTTTACTCAATCGATTGTTTTATATAAAATTGAATAGTGCCGGAGGATATGTAATAACGGCTTTAAGTAAGAAATATATTCCTCTTAATTTATTATTACCGTTCATCCACCAACTGCCAGCTAATATACTGTAAACATTGGCATAGCAATGCCTTTTAAATAATGAAGAGGAAAACAGATTGTTTTTGGATGCCTTATTAAAAACATATAGCAGATCCTTTTCGAGCAATGCGACATTTTTAGACATGCTGTTGCTATGCATTCGGTATTTCCAAAGCGTTTCCTTTATATATGAGATTTTAAAGCCGGCTGCCAGAATGCGTATAAAAAAATCCTGGTCAGCATTGTTTGATAAGTTTGTGTCAAATCCACCTATTTTATGGAGTACACTTTTTTTCACGGCAATTCCGGATGGAGCTGTAGTGTAGTTCCCTTTTGATAGCAACATATCTTCAAGCTTCAAGTTGTCGCTTCCTTGCAAATATTGCGAAAAAGAAACGGAATGTTCATCTATCATTTCGCATGCTGAATAAACCGCGTCGCATGCCGGATCATTCAATCGTTTTACTTTATCCGAAATATTGTTCTCATTCCAAACATCGTCTGCATCCAAAAAAAACAATATTTCACCTTTTGCATTTTTGACACCTGTATTTCTGGTATCCGATACGCCGGAATTTGATTTATCTATAATGTTTATCCGTGGTTCTTTGGAAGCAAACGTTTGCGCAATCGATAATGTATTGTCTTTTGATCCATCGTTAACAATTAGTAGTTCCCAATTCGTGTACTTTTGTTTAATGACAGATGAAATGGTTTCTTGTAAATACCTTTCGGCATTGTAAGCCGGAACAACAATCGATACAAGTGGGCTATGTTTCGGTACGTTCACGGGGTATTTAACTAAGAAATAGATTTTTATAATTGGTCCACATCGTTTCTCTCGAAAAGTTAGAAACCGCTAACTCATAAGCTTTATCTTCCATTTTATTGGATCGATTGTGTAAAATGTAGTCTATGCCATCAGCTATCTCTTTTGGAGAATTATAGTTGATGAGGTATGCACTTTCTTTATGCACCAGTACATCCCGGGCAGCGCCAACGCGTGTGGTAACAATGGGTATTTTATTAAACATAGCCTCAGCTATAACAAATCCAAATGGTTCTATTTTTGCAGCATGAACATAAATGGAAAGGCAACTATAAACAGCAGGCATTAATTCGTAGTCCAACAAATCAGTTAAAAGGAAGGATTTCTCAATTTTTTTTGCTTGTATTATTTGTTTGAGCTCATCCAGCTGCGCTCCATAACCAACGCCTAGAAACACCATGTTTGGATGTTTTGGTAATAATAATTCAGCTGCATCAATTAAATCAGCATATCCTTTTAATGGGATATATCGCGCTACCGTACCAATAACGATTTTCCCTTCTAATTGAAAGCGGTTTTTAATTTCATTGATTTGTGAAGCAGAAGAGGAAGTGATAAATTGTTCGTCAACACCGTGATGAATGAGTGTGATTTTTTTAGCATTCCCGTTTTCATGTTTAAGTATAAATTCTTTCGACTCTTCTGAGCAAGCAATTAAATGAGTAGCGTTCGCGTTATTAAACTTATCGTATTTCACTACCCAAGGAGCATAGTTTACATGAAAGCCGGTGTCTTGTTTAGTGATCACACGTTTTGGCACACCTGCAAGTTTAGCGGCAAACATTGATGGAAGGGTATCGTCAAATAAATTGGTTTGTACCACATCCGGCTTAATCTTTTTAAATAAAAAAAACAGCTTAAATACCATTTTAATGTATTGAAGCGGTTTGCTTTTGTAGGTGTTGAAATAAAGTGTGTGAGACTCTACTCCAAAAGCTTTTACGGTTTCAGTTAAAGCTGGAACTTCCGTGTGTAAAAAAATAAAAGATAGTTTGCAGGCTTTTTCCTTATGATTTAATTCTGCAAACCATTTGAAGTATGAGGGGTTAGGACTGTTGGCAATTATCATTACAACGTGCTTCATACTAAATCAGTTTTTCTATTTTAGAAATCGTGTTTTCAAAGGAATGTTTTTTAGCGTAGTTTATACGTTCAAAAAACAACCGGTCATTCTCTCCGTTCTCAATAAAATCCTTGAAACGCTTAGACATTTCTTCCTTATCATCACTCATGTACAATAAATCTTTAATATCATCATATTGTGTTAAGTGAGAAGCAAATATGGGTTTGCCCTGAGCGAAATACTGTAACATTTTATGACTGGAAATTTTATTACCAACAACTTCATCTACCTTAAATAAAATACAAAAGTCGGCATCTGAAATAAACTTCTTTAATTCCTTAAACGGTTTCTCGCCATGGTGAATAACATTCGGGAAATTTTGTTTAAATACTAAATCTGACGGACATTCATTCGCTATTTTACCCACAAAATGAAAGTCAACCTGCGGAAAGTTACGAATGATGTGTGCTGTATAGTCAAAATCAATTCTCTTGTCGATATTACCTACAAATACCCCTCTTAGTTTATTACCTCTTTGTTTTTTTTGTTCAATAATTTCATCGGAAGCGATGGCATGCGGAATGACATGCGCGTTTTTATTTTTATTACGATATATCTCTGCTATCTCTTCGGCAACACACAGTATAATGTTTGCTTTTTTAGAAAGTATATATTCGGATGGTTTCGTAAAACGGTATTTGTCTACAGCATGCAGTATAACCATTTTTGGATTCAGTAACTCGGGCGCCGACAATCTCAGGGGGTCAAATGTCCAAAAAATCAAATCAGATGATTTTTTTGAATTTAAATAACGATTAATGTTTTTAAACACAAGCAATTCATTCAGTTTTCGTAGAAATTCAATTTGTACCGGAAAATAATTTTTATACGTAACTACCGTTAAGTTGTTTGTTATTGAAATTTCGTTGATGTTTTTTGTAAACCAATTAGCTATACTGAACGGAACGGGTGGATTAATAAAATAAACCTTGTTGTTTTTGGAAAGCTCCCATGCATAGTTGTGTTTTGAAAACCAGGTTTCGCCCCAGGGCTCATTAGAAAGAATAAGTATGTTCTGATTTTCAAGTTTCATACGGGGCCGATATTTACACGCTTAAAATTAGCATAAAATCTTCATTATTTGATGATTTTTCGCCTATTTATGGGTTAAATAAGCCATAAGTAATATGAATTGAATATTAACTGAAAAGCCTTCACGTTTTATTTTATATTTGTATATACGACGCGATTAAACCGAAAGATACTTTTTAATAAAATACAGGCGCGGTTGGTTTACTGTTAGTGATAATTTTATGTCAGAAAATCCGGATCTGGGCAGCGATATTAATTATTGCATTCAGTTCCCGGTAAATGTTGAGAATTCGCTAAATGAATTTTGCATATTAATTATTGAATTGAATCAGTCCTTAGAATCGATCTGGGCAAATATCTACCACCGGACTCAGGATGAAATCAAATCGTTTACAAATAATCAGGTATATCGTCATCAACTGATTACCAATTTAAGCAATGAATCCTTAAACGAAAATATTGGGCATTACAGTCGGTTTGTAGCAACTAAAAAAATAAAACCGGCGGAGGCATATCGGTTAAAAGCTTACAATAAAGCCGGAATACTGGGTGTTTAGTACATTGAGCAGGAAGGCAAAATATTGTGCCTTAATTTCTATCGTGTTACAAAAAAAGGGCGGCTAAGTTGTATTCGTTCAATCAATAACATGTGTACGGAAACGATTTTACATCATCCGATTTTGGACGCGCACACAGTGCTTTGCATTGGGAAGATATACGCACATTCAAAACGATGGGAGTAGAACAATATGATTTTTGTGGATGGTATAGCGGCAAGGAAGATAAAGAACTCTTGAATAATAATAAGCTTAAAGAGCAATTCACCACAAATGTGGTAAAAGAATATAGTGGTGTTATATACAAAAGTATATTCATTAAACTTTTTAAAGCGATTAAAAAATGAAAACAATCAACAGACCTATAATAATCCGGCTATTGCAGAATGGTATGGCGAATTTATGGTATTAATGGAAGTTGAAAAAAAGTGTTTCATGAATATACCGAATTGTTTAAGGAGTGGGCTGTACTTGATATTGGAGTTGGAGCAGGAAGAACCACTGCATATTTAAAAGATAAGTCTAAAAGTTAAATCAGAATTGACCATTCAGAAAATTTAATTAAAATCGCTAAGGGTAAATTTCCTGATGCTGATTTACGTTTTATGGACGCGCGCGACTTATCTTCATTCGCATCCAATTATTATGACATGGTTGTTTTCTCCTTTAAAGGTATGGATTATGTGGATGCTGATGGCAGAAATAAAATATTGAATGAAATCAACTGAGTGCTTAAAACCGGTGGAGTTTTCTTTTTTCTACGCACAATAAAAACTACGATTTTTTTAATAAAAGTCCGTGGCGAAATCTCCGGAATACTACATGGCTGAATATTAACACATTTTTTAAATTACTTCCTTATTTGTGACGACACCAATCGAAAAAGCGAGAGGAGAAGTTTGAAAAGGACTATGCAATAATTAATAATTGCGCTCACAATTATAGCTTAATGAATTTTTATACAACACCAGGGTATTTAATTTATCAGTTGAATAGTGTGGGATTCAATTCAGTACAGACGTTAAAAAAACCGGCATTGAAAGTCAGAAATCGGACGAATGGATTTTTGTTTCTTGTAGAAAAAACTAAAGGCCAATCTTTTTATGAAATCCATTGATGAGAAAGAAGACTTCTTCTGCCATATGGTGATGTACGTAAAAGCGCGGTAAAAAAAACACTGGATCCGGTTTGCTTTTCAATTCGTTCAAGTTCACAAAGCCGTTAATACTTGTAAAACACAATTTATAGTATTTTCTAACTAAACTAACAGACAAGTCGTTGAATTCGGCAAATGGAACTGCAAAGGCTTTGATTTCTTTATTTAATTCTTTCTTAAGAAGTAATTTCGATTCTCTATGCTCTTCTTCAATATATTCCTTGTTTGTTTCTATTTTAAAATTCGGATGTGTAAGACTGTGTGATTCAACTTCGGTTAATTTTGGGTCAAGTGCCTTAAGCTCATCAAATATTAGTAATTCATTTTTGACAATTATGGAGTCAGCTTTAAATTTTTCACGTAACTCATTAATTATTTTCATCCGCTGGGCATGTTCAATTTTGCATAGTTTTCTCGAAATATCCAGATTTAAGTTGAAATAGTCGTTACGGTTATTGTTTATTAAAATACCTATATCCAGAAAGAAATTAGCAATTTCGTTGTATGTATAATGCTTGAAAAAAACTAATGGTGGATGTCCAGATGTGTCTGTTATTGGAGATTTGATAGGGAAATACAAATAAAGCTGAAGGAACGTTTTGGCGTTTTAAAATTGGATAAGCATAGTCAAGATAATCTTTGTAGCCATCATAAAAAGTTATAAAACAAGCGTTTTTTAATTCGTGAACAGGCTTTTAATATAAATCACTGATCGGCAAAATTGTGTAATGCTTTTTTAGCAAGATCAGAAGTTTTTCAAAAAGTAATGGGTGCATACCCGGTCAGGTAGAGTCGTATTCGGGTATAACCTTATGCAATACTAATACCGGAACCAGATTTTTTTACGGTTATTTTTTAAAAGTATGTTTCCAACCTTCAAGTGATAAAGTAATTTAAATGCTATATTTCTAATTGCGCCCATTTATATACAATATATCAAATAAACTTTATTTCTCGTTGAGATTAAATTGATATATATATCAATTTAGTTATGTCCAAAAAACTGTTTTAATGATTTAATAATTTTATTGTGTCGTGTTAAATAGCTTGGGTAATTAAGATGCGGTACTGGTTTTTCTTTCATCCATCCATCAAATGTTTTCTCATCTATTTCAATTTTCTTCAACACGTATGCTTTATCTTCCAGTGTTTGCGGTGATTTCCAGATTTCAACACTGATTTCTTTTAATGCTTCTTCCCGAGTCATTTGTCCTGAACAAATCAGAGAAGATAAATGTGCTTTACGTTTATCTACATTGAACTTAACAGGCAAAATATAGTTTTGATAAAATCGGGTAAAGATTGATTCGTTGTGTTTGGCACCGTATTTTTTCCAATCAAACTTTTCAGCTAATATTTTTTGCGCTTCAGCTTTATTGTAATTGATATAATCAAGTAAATGAATTGTTTTTATTTTTAAAAACTTAGAATGATAATAAAGTTTGATGTAGCCTAAATACGGAAAGGTTTTCATTTTAAGTTTCCCAAATTTGTTATGTATGGATTTTATATTTAATGAGTCCAACTTAAAATGAAACCAGCTGAAAGGCAATATAAACTCAGTGGAGCTGTTGTGCCCGGTAAAAATATATTTTGTTTTATATTTAGCGGATGTTTTTCTTAATATCGCTATGATGGCATAATCTGTTAAAAGTTCAATATCGATAACGCCGGCCTTTAAAAACGATATTTGCAAATCTTTAAATTCTTCCCAGTCAATAACACTCGTATACAAATCCACATTCAGTTTTTTTAGTAGCATCTCAATGTTTTGTGTTGCCACCTCACTGTTCCAGCCGTTATCGAAATGTACAGCTAATGGTCGTAAACCTAATTCAACTAATTTATAAACCAGAAAAGCGCTGTCTATACCCCCGCTTATACCAACAATACAATCGTATTTATGATTTTTGTTTTCTGATTTGATTTTGTTTAATAATGGAACAATCGATTCGAATTGATACGTTTTTTTTGTTTTTTGATTGTTTATGTGGTCAAAATATGAATTGCAATAATTGCAATGGCCCTCTTTATCAAAGAAAATTTTAGGGTCATTAACATTATCCATTATGCATCTTGAACACTGATTGTAAAAAAATGGTAAATTCTTTCTGATTTGAGCTGCTGTAAAATAGCGTGAATTAATTTTCGCTTTTTCTTTCCATTTTGATAAAAGTTGAGGTTCATCCAACAATTTTTGCAAGATCTGTTTTAATTCATTTTCGTCTGAATAATTGAAAACAGATCCTTTAAGGTTTTCCGGAATGGTTAAACTGGAAGGCAGTAATCCGGGCAACTCAAAACTCATCATGTCGTGAATGGCAGCAGTAGGCTTTGTTTTTCCAATGTATTCTGTTGTGCCAAGCGCCTTAAATTCGATGGTACTGGTTGATAAAACCAGGTCTGAAGTTTCCATTTCTTTAAGAAACATATCCGGAACAACCTCACGATCGGCTCCAAAATAAGCAGCAATACCGGGTTTTATTTTGTTGGCCTCATCCAACTGACTTACTACCCATTTGCCATAGTCTTCAATTGCTATACCGGCAAATGAAAAGGTTATGTCCGCATTTAATAAAGCAAAATGTTTTATTACCTCTATAACATTTTCATATCGTCGACGGTCTTTATGGATACTTCCGGGTAAAACAACTTTTAACATTGCGTTGGTTTTGTGATATTTCCTTACTTTTTTATCATTAAATATAGTAAATGGAATATAGATGAATTTGTATCTCTCAAAGGTAACTTTATCTTCATTTTTAAGATAATTGTAAATAAAATCTTCAACGGCTATGTAATCAAAACTGTCTACAATTTCTTGTTTTAATTTTCGCTCTTTGTATGCGTGTGGAGTGCGGTACCTGGATTTCAGCCAAAAATTTAAATTGTGTATAGTGATTACTTTTTTGCAGGAAATGTTCTTAGCAATCTTTAATACACCATCAAAAAACTCAAAAACCGGACTTAACAGTAAAAGTTCGATGTTTAATTTATTACATATGCTAATAATTTCATCGGCACTTACTTCCAGATTCTTAATAACGTGAAATGTACCTTTACATAATTCAGGTTGATATTGGTGCATTTCATTTTTTATATGTTCGGTTACAAAAAAATTAAGTTCATGTCCTTCAAATATGGCAGCCTGGGTAAGTCCATATTGAAAGTGAATGGTCTCTAGAATGGCAACTTTCATTTAATTTGTTTTTTTACAAGGTTTAGCACCATACGCACATCACCCAATTTAGGAAAAAATAAATTATAATTCTTTTTATTCATCAGGTATATAACAAATATATAAGATATAATGAAAATAATAAAGTAACTGCACGAAGTAGCAATGGATGCACCGTTAATGCCTAGTTTAGGGATTAATAGTAAGTCTAAAATTAAAGTAAAAACCAATCCAAACGAGCAGGCTGTAATATTGAAAATATTTCTGTTTGCAGAAACAATAAAAATGGAGAATAACTGCGTAACACATGAAAATAACATGCCGGGCAATATAATTTGAAATGGTACAATTGTGTTTTCAAAGTCAGCCCCATACATGAACGGAATTACAAAAGACGATAATAAATACCCACCTAAAATAATGATACCAAAGAAGACAAAACAGATGCGGCTTACTTTTACAAATAATTCTTCTCGTTCATTTTCGGATTTACCGGATAAATTAGGCAGTAAAACAGAAGCAATTGTTACAGATAAATATAGGATTATCTGGTTAATGTTAGCTGCCAGAGAATAATAACTTAAATCTTTTTCAGGCAGGTAATGGTTTACTATCCATAAATCTAAACGGTAATTAAAAAAGTTAATAAACATTCCTATATAAATGGATGTATTATAACTTAAAAACATTTTAAAATGATTTCTGAAATCAAAATTAAAACTTGGTTTGATGTTGATGTGTTTTCTATAATAATACAACCACATTAACGAATTAATAAATAAAACAAAAGTTGTTATATATATAATAATATTGAGACGGGAGACGGTATCGTTTAAAAACGATGAAAAACCAAAAAACAAGACGGTAAATAAAAGCACATTAATGACACTGTTGGCCAATGAAATAAAATTGATGGTTTTGAATTTGGAATGCGCCTGAAAAACCGAAGAAAACAAACTGTTTAAAAAGGAAAACAGATACATGATGAAAATGAATCCGAGGTAAATTATTTGTGTATAGCCCTCTGGGAGAAAAAGATGATTGAAATTAACAAAGTTTGAAGCGATAAGTGTTAGCGCGAGCAAAATGGAACTGAAAACAAATACAAAAGTTGCCATGCCAATTACCACTTGTTCGCTAATTTTTTTGGAGGAAATAAAATATACTACTCCGGTTTGTATTCCAATTGAAAAAATCAGAACAAATAACTGTGTATTAGCCTGTATCAAAGAAAAAACGCCTTTTGCTTCATCGCCTAAAACCCTTGTAGAGAAAACGCCACTTAATACACCCAGAAAAAATACAGGAATTTGTGTAAGTACCGAGGAAATTAGGTTTTTGCTTAACATAGAGCAATGCAGAAATCAAATCTACAAAAATAAACGAACTAAAAAACATAATTTCTATCATATAATTAATAAATTTGTTTGTACTTAAAAAAAAGCGTATGACAAAATCATTAGTTACCGGTGGAGCAGGATTTATTGGTGCTCATGTTACTAATCATCT
>JBBAKL010000017.1:0-48321 GCA_040403535.1 Bacteroidia bacterium | reverse complement strand
CTCCAATTTCAACATCGGTTAGAAGTAGGGTAGCGGCAGCAGGATTTTCTTCACTAATATACTTTTTAAATACCCCATCTTTATATTCACCAAAATAATTCCGCAAACTACTAATTCTTCGTTTTGCCAGATTCACATTGTAGTCGGTACTTGCTAATGGACTGCAATAACCTTTCATGGTAATTTTTACTTTTTCTCCTCTGGCTAATACCTCCTCCATTAGTTTCGCAAATTTTTCTAAATCCTGCATGCCTGCTTCCACACTATCTTCAAAGAAATTGGTAAGCCGATCTTCTGCCTGTGTTTTATCATCACCTTTCAAACCCGATGGATACTCCTGATAATATTTTGGCTTCAAGGTCACATATTCGTCATATGTTTTTTTGTAACTCTTTTTTGTTATAATGTTTTTTGTTTTTGGGTCAGGCTCATCATTATGAAAATATAATGTTAACGGACAAAGTACTTTCAACTGATCCATTATAACTTTAGTGGTGTCTACCGGTTTTGGTGGTTCTGTGAGTGGTGAAATTGCAAAGCTGTAAATATCGTTACAGCAACTTTGTTTTTCTTCAAAATAAGAGCCAATTCTGTTTGAAGAAATATATGCTTTGTTCTTTTTGGAATTAATACTGTAGTAAATATCGTTGTAACTACTGTTAATCGGATAGCCTGCGTTTTTTGGTTCGCTAAAAGCTTTGTCTTTGTATTCGCTGATAAAAATATCGAAGCCTCCTAATCCTTTATGCCAGGTAGAACTGAAATATAACGCGTTTTGTTCAGCAACAAACCAGGGTGTAATTTCATCTTCAGCAGTATTTATTTTTTTTCCGAGGTTTACAGGAGCGCTGAACTCCATGTTTTTATCAAAATAACTGTAATAAAGATCAAAGCCTCCTTCGCCGCCACTGCGTTTACTACTGAAGAATAACGCATCTTTACCATTAAACTTTGCGTAATGCGGTTGTGTGTTGTTGGATTGGAAAATATTTATGGGAGGAGGCAGAGGCACAAGCTGTGTCCATTTTCCGTCGATGTATTGAGAAAAATAAATCTGACAATTGTACTCGACTGAATTAACGGCATTACATCTTGAAACAAAAATCTTAGTAAAATCTGCATTAAAACTGGTATTGGCGTTATGAATATTACTTGCATTAAAAAGGCTATCCAGGGCTTTTGCTTTCAACCAGTTTTCGTTAAACTTACGCGCTGTATATAGTTTATTAAAAGCAACATTATTCATGTCGCGCTTGCCGTTTCCTGTTGAACGTAACGAAGAGAATAAAAGCGTTGTGTCAATTTCTATGGGCGCGTACTCGCTTACTTTACTATTGACATTGGTATCTAGATGTTCTATAATAACATTTAAAGGATTAGCAATTATAATCAGCGCGGCGTCGCAGGCATCGGCTTCTTGCTGAGCTTTTGCGGCGTATATAAGTTTTTGTTTGTCTTTACTGTTTCGGTTTTTCTTAGCGTATTTTTCAAAATATTTTTTTGCTTCCTTATACTTGCCTTTGCTTTTTAAAATCATTCCCATCCATAAAGAAGTTTCAGGAAATAACCGGGCATTGTCTTCTTTCATTAATTTGTCGTACCAATAATAAGCTATATCGTAATCATAATTTAAACGGGATGCTTCTGCGTATTTGTATTGGTAAACAGCCTGAGTAGAATCTAAAAGTATCAGTTGATTAAAGTATTGCGCGGCAGAAAAATAATCTTTTTCATCCATGCTTTGAACGCCTTTTGTGTAAAGCTGTTTTTTATTTTGAGAAAACAAAACTGTACTAAATAGTACTAAAACAAAAAGTAACAGATATGTTTTAAAAGTTCTTTTCACAACTTACATAAACACCGGACAAACCCGTTTTTTAGCAATAAACGGACGGTTACGTTTAAAAATATGAGTAATATAAATTTCAAATGCACCTCTGCGGTTGGTGGCGGCTAAAAATTTACTGGTGTTTAAATCATAACTAATACCCGCGGTTGTTGTTTTATAGTTGTAGCCTAATCGGGTAATAAATGCGTCACGTGTGCGGTAGTAAAATCCCAAATAAACAGTATTGTTCGTGTTTCCGTCTAAAACATATTTTAATCCAGTTCCCGGAACAAATTCATTGTATTTGCCCTGATTGGCGTATAAGAGTTCTGTAAGCCACAGAAACTTATTATTGGAAGTTACCGGCATTTCAAAACTTAAGAAGTTACTTATTTTAGAATCTAATTTACTTTGAACATTTCCCTGATAGCTGATAACCGGATTGGTTAAGTGATTAAATGAAAAACCATAAACTAAACGCGTAAACTGATTAAAGGAATATTGAACGGCAGTTCCTAAATTAAAATCACCTACGGTTGTTTTTGCTTGTTGGAAATTTTCACCGGTAGCGTAGGCACTGCTATATGTATAACCGTCAAACTGACTGTCAAAGGTCATAGTGTTATAGTTAAAATTGGAATTGTTTATACCTCCGCTTAAACCAAAACTAATTAGCAGTGTTGAATCTTTTTTGAGCTTATGAATAAAAGATAGGTCTACATAAAGCTGGTTCATGGTATAGAATGCGTCACCTGCTTTATCGTTATTAAAATGGATGCCAATTCCATAGCAATCCGAATACATTTTTTTAGGCTTGTATCGCATATCTCCGGCAATGGAAAATGTTTTATAAGGCACAGGTACGCTTTGCCACTGACTGCGGTAAATGGCATTTGCTCTGCAATCACCATCAAATAGTCCGGTAAATGCAGGGTTTAAATTAAGAAGAGATCCATTGAATTGGGAAAAATGAATATCCTGACCTTTGCCGGTTATAAAAAGGGCTAATGTAAAAACGCAAAGTAGTCTGAATTTTACCATCATTCTAAACAAATATAATTAAACAAAATGTTATTTAAAAATAGTAGAATGACTGAGTGTATTTTAGTACATTTGCTAAAATTTTAAAAGCATGGCTACAGATAATTTTCAAGCGCACGATTATTATTTAATGGATGAACTACTATCCGATGAACATAAATTAATTCGTGAAACAGCCCGCGCATGGGTAAAAAAAGAAGTAACACCTACTGTTGAAGATTTCGCTCAAAGAGCTGAATTCCCAAAGCACTGGATAAAAGGCTTAGCAGAAATCGGAGCGTTCGGCCCTTATATTCCTACCGAGTATGGCGGACCAGGTTTAGATCAGATTTCATATGGTATTTTAATGCAGGAAATTGAACGCGGCGACAGCGGTTTGCGTTCAACGGCATCGGTACAAAGTTCACTTGTTATGTATCCGATTTACGCTTACGGAAGTGAAGAGCAAAAGAAAAAATACTTACCAAAATTGGCTGCAGGCGAAATGATGGGATGTTTTGGTTTAACGGAGCCTGATCACGGTAGTAATCCTGCCGGAATGTTAACCAACTTCAAAGATGCTGGAGATGGAAAAAATGTTATTTTAAATGGCGCAAAAATGTGGATTAGTAATTCACCTTTTGCGGATATCGCTGTAGTTTGGGCAAAAGATGATAACGGAGAAATTCGTGGAATAATTGTTGAACGTGGAATGCCTGGCTTTACAACACCAGAAACACATGGTAAATGGAGTTTGCGTGCAAGCGCAACCGGCGAATTGGTTTTTGATAACGTAAAAGTTCCTAAAGAAAATATTTTCCCAAACATTAAAGGATTAAAAGGTCCGTTGGGTTGTTTAAATAGCGCGCGTTATGGTATTGCATGGGGTGTTATTGGAGCGGCAATGGATTGCTATGATAGCGCATTACGTTACAGCAAGGAACGTATTCAGTTTGGCAAGCCGATTGGCGCGTTTCAGTTAACGCAAAAAAAATTAGCGGAGATGATCACTGAAATCACCAAAGCTCAGTTATTAACGTACCGTTTAGGGCAATTAAAAAACGAGAACCGCGCTACACCTGCACAAATTTCAATGGCTAAGCGTAATAATGTTAACATGGCTTTAACCATTGCTCGTGAAGCACGTCAGATTCATGGTGGTATGGGTATAACCGGCGAATATCCGATTATGCGCCACATGATGAATTTGGAATCGGTAATTACTTACGAAGGAACACACGACATACATCTATTAATCACCGGAATGGATGTAACCGGTTTCAATGCCTTTACTTAATGTTTACTATTTTTAATAATATCAACGGATTGCCAAAACGGCAATCCGTTTTTGTTTTATAACTTTACTATTTAATAATTTTTTTACCATGTCACACATTATTGCGCCATCAATTTTATCAGCCGATTTTGCAAACATTCAACGCGATGTTGAAATGATTAATAACAGTAATGCTGATTGGTTTCATGTTGACATTATGGATGGTGTTTTTGTGCCAAACATATCCTTTGGTTTTCCGGTAATTAAGGCCATTAAAAAGCATGCTAAAAAACCTCTTGATGTTCATTTAATGATTGTGGATCCTGACCGATACACTCAAACATTTAAAGATGCAGGTGCAGATATTTTAACGGTACATTACGAAGCCTGTACACATCTTCACAGAAGTATTCAGAATATTAAAAATTTTGGGATGAAAGCAGGCGTTGCTATTAATCCGCATACCAATGTAAATTTACTGGAAGATATTATTGCTGATATTGATTTGGTTTGCGTTATGAGTGTTAATCCCGGCTTTGGCGGACAAAAATTTATTGAGAACACCTATCACAAAGTATCTTCTTTAAAAGCTTTAATTAAAAATAAAAAGTCGAAAGCCTTAATTGAAATTGATGGAGGAGTGGACTTAAATAATTATAAAAAATTGCTTCAGGCAGGTGCCGATGTTTTAGTTGCCGGTAATACAGTATTTAGCAGTGAAAATCCAATAAAAACAATAGAGCAATTAAAGAAATAAAAAAAAGCGATGTTTTAAACATCGCTTTTTTTTGTCGAATATTTAGCTCAATTTATTGACCTAACTTCACTAATTTTTGTTTAGATAAAACATCCTTATTTGTATCAGTAATTTCTATACTGTATACTCCTGAAGATAAATCATCGCAATTTAATTCAAGCTGTGTTGTACCTACAATTACACTTTTGGTTATTGATTTAACCAAACGTCCATATGAGTCATAAAAATTGATTAACAACTCGCTTGTCATTTTTGAATCCACAATAACATTAAAATTACCTTTATCAATTGGGTTAGGATACAATCCTGATACTGCAATTTCATTGGCATTTGCTCCCAATGGAATTATGTTTGTGCTCTTACGGGAACCATCATTTTCAACTGCTGTTACGCGGTAATAATATAATGTTCCGGGGTAAGTTAACTTATCGTCAAATTGATATTCTGTAGGCATGTTTTTCGGAACAACTTTTCCGATTTCAACGAAGTTTTCCGCATCAGTTGAACGTTCAACAATAAATGTTTTGATGTTTTTTTCTTCAGAGGTCTCCCAGAATAATTTATTCACTTTATCAACACGTTCACCATAGAAATTCTTAAAGTTAATTGGTAAAACGCGGCAAGGACCTCCGGCATAAGCACAAGGTGATGTCCAGCGATAAGCTGTATTGGTCATGTTCCATTGATTATAAGGCGTAACGGCTGTTGCGTTATGAGCGGTTGCATTAACTGGTGGATTGTAAGAAGCACCATCAAAGCTGGTTAATCCTAAAATAGCTTGACCGTTATTCCAACCCGGGCAAACACCTTTTTTACCAACGTGTATCTCAATGTTATTTGTTGTTTCAAAAAGTTTAATCTGCGCAGTATAATAAATGGAAGGGCTTGAGGTACCGCAAGAGAACATAGGCACGTTTTCGTAGGAAACAATGAAACGGCGATTAGGACTGGTTCCTAAAGTTCCATAACGGATGGTTCCGCCCAACCCCGGATGCGTATCATGCCAAGGCGCATTAATTGCATTTTGAGGAAGTGATGTTACGCTAACTGATGAAGGCGCTGGTCCAGAAATAGACCATCCTGTTCCGATTCCGGCTGCAGCATTTTGGTTATAATAAACGTTAGGGAAACATGGTACGGCGTCAAAAATAAATGCTCCATTAGAGGATACATAACCACCCCAATACGCATTACCGGTAAAACAAAACTGGAAGCCCATCATAGCGACATTTGTATAAATTACGTCGTCGGTATTCGGACAAGTGGTACCTGTAAATGTTTCAAAATTATACGCCACAGTTGAAGGCACATATGTAGATAAATCACAGGTTGCAGCAAGTGTACTGGTAGCGGCTAAAATGGAAGTTCCGGAAGCTGTGTTTGTACCGCAATTTACATTTAAGTGATAATAAGTATTGGTACTTGTAGGTACAACTAAAGTAGATGAAGTTGCGCCTGCAACATTCGACCATGGTCCCGTTGAACTTGGGGCCGATTGCCATTGATAAGTGATTCCGCAACCGGTTGTAGCTCCAAAGGAGGAGAGCTGCACACTGTTAGTTGCTAAACATCCGCCACCGGTTGCCGTTCCGGCTCCACCGTTAGGCACACCGCTGCATGCAGGTACGCAAGTCACTGTTGCTTCCCAACCGGCGTACACTACTGATCCGTCGGAAGTAAACTGAAAGGTAATAGAGCCGCTATTTGAAGTAATAATTCCGGGACCGATTGTGCCGGAATAGGTGCCAACAATCGGACTTGCGGTATTTGGTCCGTCAAATACTCTTAAATAATCACAACATGCCTCAGTTTGAAAAGCACTGTTAAAACTAAAGCGCAAACAATATCCTGCAGGTGCCGTAAATGTTTTGGTGAAACTTTCGCTGCTTGAATAATTTCCGGCTGGGCCACCACTATCGTAAAATAAAGAATATGTGGGGGGACAAGTTAAAGTTTCATTGGTATTATTCATTGTGTAATAATTGGGAGGAGGAGGACAAGCCACACAACTTACAGAGGCTGTCCAACCCGCACCGTTGACTGAACCGTCGGATGTGAAACGGATCGTAATTGGACCACCGGTTGAAGTTACAATCGGAGGAACTGTAGTACCTGCAAATGTTCCTAAAACAGGACTTGCGGTATTAGGACCGTTATAAACAGTCATAAAATCACAGCAGCCTTCTGTGTCAAATGCAGAAAAGGCTAATCGAACACATTGACCTGCAGTTGAAGGATAAAAAGTCATAGTATAGTTTTCACTATTCGAATAATTACCTGTTGGTCCACCACTGTCATAAAACTGGTAGGGTCCTGGACAAGTAATAGTTTGAGTTGCATTGGCCATCGTAATATAAGTAGGAGTAGAAGCGCAGGCAATACAACTGATCGTTGCAGCCCAACCTGTACCTACAACTGAACCGTCGGATGTGAAACGGATCGTAATTGGACCACCGGTTGAAGTTACAATCGGAGGAACTGTAGTACCTGCAAATGTTCCTAAAACAGGACTTGCGGTATTAGGACCGTTATAAACAGTCATAAAATCACAGCAGCCTTCTGTGTCAAATGCAGAAAAGGCTAATCGAACACATTGACCTGCAGTTGAAGGATAAAAAGTCATAGTATAGTTTTCACTATTCGAATAATTACCTGTTGGTCCACCACTGTCATAAAACTGGTAGGGTCCTGGACAAGTAATAGTTTGAGTTGCATTGGCCATCGTAATATAAGTAGGAGGAGAAGCGCAGGCAATACAACTAATGGTTGCAGCCCAACCTGTACCTACAACTGATCCGTCTGATGTAAAACGGATAGTAATAGGACCGCCAGTAGAAGTAAGAACAGGAGGAATAGTTGTTCCAGAAAAGTTACCTAAAACCGGACTGGTGGTGTTTGGTCCGTTGTATACAGTCATAAAATCACAACAACCTTCTGTGTTAAATGCAGAAAAAGTGATTTGTAAACATTGCCCTGCAGTACCAGGATAAAAAGTCATGGTAAGGTTTTCATTATTGGCATAACTAGCACCACTACCCCCCGAATCATAAAAATTATGTGGACCCGGACATGTAACGGTTACAGAGGAGTTAGCCATATTGTAGTTAGCAGCCTTGGAAATACCATAGGAAAGTAAACCCACTAAAACAATAAGTAAATGTTTTTTCATTCTTTATTTCTTTAATATGATAAATGTATTGTTGTCGCCTTTGCCATTAATTTGATCGTAGGCTGCAGGCGTTTTTAATTTAATTTCATTAAATGGAATGCGCGCACTCACAATTTTAATGATATCAGAATAAAATTGAATTTCGTTATCGGTTTTTATATCTAATAGTAAACAATTGTGTTCACTAGGAGCAAAAACAGCTGTTTTAATTTGACGGATTTTTTTTAAATCCTCTCCTAAATTTTCCAATTGGGCCTTAGTATGATTGGGAAGGTATAAAATCACCTTTTCCTGTATTCGGTCGTTTGGTGTAATTTCTTGAGCATTTGCCTTAAGCACAAATGATAAAAAGAAAAATAGAGAGATAATCCTTGTCATAACTTTACAATTTTGCGAATTAAATTAACATAAACTTTATACAAAAGCACTTATTTAAGTCTTATTTATTCATATTTACTCAACACTTAAGACTAATCATCTGATTTTATCGACGAAAAACTAATTATATAGCTAAAAAAATCTAAAATATTTTAGAAAAAAATATTCTTGCGTTTAGCATTAAAAATAAATTTCAAAAGAGTACTATTGTTTTTTTAAGCAGAATGCATGAGCAGTTATCAGATCAGCAAAACAAGTTTTATAAAATATGATCAATGTCCAAAAGCATTTTTCCTTTATAAAAATTTCCCTTATCTGCGTGATCCCATTTCTAAAGAAAAGCAATTCACCTTCAATCGCGGACATGATGTTGGTTTATTAGCTCAAGAGTTATTTCCCGGGGGAATTGATGTTTCGAAGCAAACTAAATCGGCAGGCGAAGGTGCCGAAATCACAAAACAATTAATTCAAAACAAAACCTACACCATTTATGAAGCTACATTCATATTTAACGGTGTGCTAATAATGGTAGATATTTTACATTTTGACGGTGAAAGGTGGAATGCTTACGAAGTAAAAAGCTCTTTAAAAATAAGTGAGGTATATGTTAAGGACGCTTGTCTTCAATACTATGTATTAAAGAATTCCTTAGTGGAGTTTAACGATTTGTTTTTAGTGACGTTAAACAGCGATTATGTTTTAGAAGAGAAGTTAAACATACAGCAATTGTTTAAGAAGAAAAGCGTAAAGATTGATGGAGAAAAAAATCTCGAATTCTTTCGTCATAAAATCTCGGAGATGCAATTTCTGCTAGAAAAAAATGTTACTCCGGAGGTAGCAATTGGAAAGCAATGTTTTTCTCCGTACAGTTGCGATTTTATGGGTACCTGCTGGAAGAATATTATAGGTGATAAATCGGTGTTTAATATAGGGAAGTCAGACAAGGAAACCATTTTTAAATGGTTTTATGAAGGGTACAAAACCACAGACTTGGTGCCGATTGAAACGATAATGAAACCTCATGTAAAAATTCAGTTGGAGAGTATTAATTCTCAAACTGAGTACATTAATAAAGCTGAGGTTAAAAAATTCCTTCAAGGAATCAGTATCAACAGTTGTTTTATGGATATGGAAGTATGGTCGCCCGCGATCCCAAAATTCAAAGGACACAAACCATTTGAGCAGCTTCCATTTCTTTATTCGTTAAGCTACCGAATTGATGAGGAAATCCGTCACCATCATTATATAATTGAGGAAGGTACAAATGACTTAAAAAGTTTTATTGAATCTCTAATAAATTCAACCGCTACATTTAAAAACATAATTCTTTACGATAAAAATCTGGAATTACAAGTGTTGGCTAAAATTGAGCATTTGATGCCGGAATATTCAAATTCAATAAACGAATTACGATTAAAGATTATTGATTTAGCTGATCTGGTACAGAATTTTTATTTCTATCACCCAAATTTTAAAGGCAATTTTTCTTTAAAAGCTATTTCGGAATTATTAGATGATACAGCTGATTATAATAAACTGGAAGTACAAAGCGGTATAATCGCTATGTATAAATACGAAGGCTTACTAAATGAGCCAAATCAGATTTTGCGGGAAGACGTTAGGCAGCAATTAATAGATTATTGTAATCTGGATACATTAACTGCACTTAAGTTTTACGAATACCTGAAAGAAAAAATTAAGGAGTAGGAGTAGTGGCAGAACCACTTTCTTTATTCTGACTCTTAAATGCGTCAAAATCAAAAGTTAAAGTAAATCGCAATGTGTTCTGTAACGGGTTACGCAATGTGGTTGGAATTAAATAAGCCATATCTAAACCAAAAACACTATAGCGTACACCTAAACCAATGTTGAAAAACTGACGTCCACCTTTGGTTTTGTCCTCATAAAAATATCCGGCACGAACTGCAAATTGTTTTGCATACCAGTATTCAAAACCTGCAGCAAAATTTAACTCTCTGAATTCTTCAGCTGCGCCACCCGGTGCATCATTAAATGAACCAAACATGCCAGCAGCTACGCTGCGATTAGGGTCTTTTCCGCTTTCAATTACAGGTGAGCCGGTTGCCGGATCAATTTCAACAGCGCTTGAATCGGTGCCGTTAATAGTTTTCATCTTTTTGTATACCGGTGGAGTTGGCACTAAAAGTTTATTAATATCTGCATAAATTCCAAATGAGTTGAAATCATCAATATCAAACTTTAAACCACCACCTAAACGCAAATTGATTGGGATGAAGTTTTTAACTGTTGTATAAGATATTTTAGAACCAATGTTGGTAATAGCCAAACCAATAGTTCCGGTTGCTTTTTTCCCGCCAAGCTCCCAGCCTTTTTTGGTTTTATAAGTCATGGAAACATCAACGGCAACCGATTGACCTGCCTTGGTAGGCTGACCGTTAGTTAATGTTACACCTCCGGTTAAGTTAGAGTTGATGTAGCGTATGGCTAAGCCGGCCGCAAATGTTTGTGAAAGTTTTTGTGAATAAGCTAAGTCAATGGCAAATTCATTGGGTTTAAACTGACCGGTTGTGTTTCCGGTTATATCAGTAAAGGTGATGTTTCCTAATGAAAAATATCTTAACGAACCTCCAATAGCCCCCATCTTTCCTAGTTTACCATATCCGCTTATGTAAGATAAACTGATATCCGGGACTAATTGGCGAAGCCAAGGAGTATAAGAAATACCAAAACCCATATTTTTTTCAGCAAAGGCCAACTTTGATCCATTCCAATGAATAGAATTTACATCAGCAGGTGTTGCCGCACCAACTTCTCCCATTCCGCCCTGACGGCTATCCGGTGCAATCAAAAGAAAAGGAACAGAAGTGGTAATTGGATTTATTCCACCGGTTAATTGCTGCGTTGTAACTTGCGAAAAGCCTTTAATAAAAAATCCTGAGCAGATATAAAGTATAATGGTGTTTCTTATGTGCATAATCTTTTTCACAAAAAGTGAGTCTCAAATGTACTAATTTAATATTACTAATTTTTCTGTTTTTTCGGCTTTTTTACCATCGGTATTTGTAATGCTTAGCTTATAAACATAAACGCCTTTGGCTAATTTATCACCGTAATCATCCTTGCCATCCCAGTCAATCCCGGTCGATCTAAACCCTTCATTTGTAACACTTTGAGTGATAGTTTTCACAACCTTACCACTAATTGTATAAATCTGGATATTTAAATTGAGTTTTTGACAGCACTGATTGTTTTCGAAAAAGAACTGTGTTCGTGTTGTGAACGGGTTCGGGTAATTTAATACATGGGTTAATGCCATATCTGCCGATTTAGCTACAACAAAATCGGTATAAGCCACGGTTGAATTGTTTTGTACATCCCATACTTTTAAACTTAATCGATGATTTCCTTCTGATAATTCATTGAAAGGATATTTGATTTTACCGGATTGGTAAGAGTTCAGGTCTGCTTCGTAATAGTCATTTAATACAATTGGCTTGCTTGAGTTTTCATCCAAAATAGCAGTAATATCATGCCCTATACCTGTACCAACAGTGTTAATTCCACTCGAGTCAGATACCTCAGCATAAATTTTAGGAGTTTCATTAGTTGTACCGCCGGAAACGAATTTTTTATCGTTCATAAATAGTCCAATGTTTGGTCCGGCGTTATCTGGAATAACATTTGTAGCAGAGCCTCCAATATAAATGTTTTTATTATAGCCGTTGGCGTCATCTGTTCCGTTTTGTGCATAATAACTTATTTTACCCAGATCCAAATTATAGGCAATATCTTTTGGAACAATAAACGTGAATGAAAAGTCGCCTTTTAAAACTTCCACTTTTCCTTTATAAATAATGTTTTTTTGCGTTGTAAATTTAAAATTGCCACTACTGTTAATAGAGGCAGGGTCGTTTCCTAAGCAGGTAATTTGTTGTTCTTTGTCAAATACAGTTGGGTTTAAAACACCGTTAAAGCTTGTTAGCTTATTACCTTTTTTATCGCCTACATAACCTTTAATCGTAACTTTTGATAAAGCACTTAAAGTATCAAAAGTTGTACTCGTAACAGGTTTGTTGTTTATTTGGGTAGTATAAACGCTGTGATTGGGATATGCTAATCTCAATGCCGGATCGCCAAGTAAATGAAAATTCAAATAATAAAATCCTATCATTGTTTTTCTCTTTGTTAATTTAACTATATCGCCAAGTGTAGGCATTTTTCCGTTTGGCAAAGTGTCAAATGCAAAGTCGTAAAGATTAGAATTCAAGATAAAATTGGTATTGGAAAAAGCCAAGCGAACTGTTGTTAAAAGAGCAATGGCTGAACCGTTAGGATTTAAAAAACATAACTCACCAGCTGAGGTTCGGTCCGGATCATCAAATCTGCTAAACTCGCATGTTGCGGTAATAAACAGAGGCATGTTGTTTTTGTTGTTGTAAGATTGAATCTGACTTATTTCTAAAAAACGTTCGTGACCCAACCCAACCTCACCACCATGTCCGGTATAATTCATTACCAAGGTGCCTTTATTCACACGTTGATCAATGGCATTGTTGACATCATAATATCTTTGACCACCCGGAGTTGAGTATTGGATATATGCATCTGAATAAATTTTATCGATGTTGTATTCCGGATGGTTGTTTTTTAGTTTGATGGCTAAATTATCGGCATCAGCAAGGTGTTGTTGCGCGTCTTCATCATCTGCAATAAATGTCACCCAATTTCTCCAATCACCGAGAGGATAGGTAGAATTGTTGGTAGAGCAAATGCTTTCTTCCGAATTAACATTGAAGTTGTAGTTCTTTTTGTAATACGCTTCAACTTTATTTACTGCAGCTATAGCTTCTGAAGTTGTTTTAACAGGAAAGCGTCCAATTCCAATATCAACTAATCCGTTCTGCCAATCTTCTCCTTCATTATCATCTAACCAGCCAAAATAGTCATCACAAACAGTTGATAAGGTTGGGTTCCAGGAATTATCAAGTGGATATCCGCCGGTTTGGTAAACAGGTAACATAGCGGTATTTCCGGAAGAATAACGGTCTTTTGTTTTATATGAGCCGTCACCGAATAACAAAAGATATTTCACTTCCTTTCCTGTACTCAGGTTTCGTTTGTGAAGCATGCGTACAAAGTCTCTGATAGCAGTTACATCAGGCTTTCCGCTTGAGAATTCATTATAAATTTGGTCAGAGGTAACAACAGCTGTAGTTAACGTGTCGTATTGTTGATGTATTTGAGCCAGCCTTTGGGCCTGATTAAGGTAACCGGGATACGTTACAATAATATAATCAGCCTGATTAATACCGTGTAGATTTTGATTAGCTACTTTGGTAATAAAAATTGGTGTAAGATAATCGCTGCCATTAAAAACAATAAATTCCCGTAGCGAATCGTGGTTAAATTTGAAATCAATTGTGTTACCGGTGATGCTATATTGAGCTTCACTTGGGTTTATTACATCAGTAATATCCCACATACGTAAGTTTAAATAACCATTTGTGTTTAAAGATAACTGAGTTACTTTGCCGGCACCAATTGTTCTGGAATCTCTGAATTGAAATTGTGTGTTGTTAAAAGTTAAATTTCTACGACAGTTAAATATTATTTTATCTAGCCATGCAACGGCGTTTGCAGTTTGTTTGGTAATATTAAAGTTGATTATGGAATTACTATTAAGTAAAGTGCGGTTGCAAACAGAATTAATAGAAACATAATCACCCAGGTAATCATTTAAATTAACTGCAGCACCGGTAAACGTAGTTGATGAACCGCTATAAGAAAAGTTGTAAGACGAAGTGCTTAACCCTCGGGCGGCAAGTTTAATGTATGCCGAAATGGTATCGCCTTGTACTAAGTTTGGAACTGGGTAATTAAACGTATACGAAGTGTTTAAATCGAAATACTCGCCAAAAAATTCGCTTCCTGATTTAATAAAGTTAGTTGAATTTGCCTCGTGAAAGTCATAATAATCGTAAGTGCTAGTAACATTTGTAGGAGCAACAGAAGCAGATGGTTTTTGCGTAATACGTTTACCCGTTCCTAAATCGGTTGTTAAATAATAATAAGTGGTATCGGAGTAATTATGGAGTTTATTGAAAAAATCTAAACAAGAGAATTTATGTGCCGTGTCAAATATCCACTCGTTTGTTGCTTGGCCATAAAACAAAACAAAATCGTTGTTATCAAAGGAGTTGTCATTCTCGCCTACAACTTCAATGGCATTTTCTTTTAAATCATCATAACGAAAATCGCTATTGTATTGTGCAAGCATATGCCCGCCATTTCCGTAAATACGTATGTTTTTAGGGTTTAGATTTGATATATCAACCCCAATCGATTGAAGATAATTTTTATCCAGTTTATAAATACCACTTTTAGTTAACCCTATTTTAAACCAATTGCCGCTTGAAAGCACCGAGTTAGTTGTAAATGAATTAGCGGAAATGGTTTTCTGATTTGAATATTCAGAGTCTGATAATTCCCATTTCACCTCGAAAGATAGTAACTCTTCTATTAAACCTGAATTATTAAGTCGGTAGGGAATAATCTTAATAAACGTTGTTCTGGCATTGTTTTCATTTAATTCGGTTGCGTCAATCTGAAAAGTAGATGTAAGGTAATTATTATATACGCTTTTGATTTTTTGAGAAACTTCTGATGAAAGTTGAAGGAAACTTACAGAACTCAAAACAGGTTTAGCTTTCTGATTTAATCTGCTTTGAATGCTGCGGGAAAAATAAGGCAGATTTTTTTTAACCGCATCATATTGGGCGTTAGATAGTTTAATGGGAAATGCGGTATTTTCGATGATTTCGGTACCGGATTTATTTATTTGAGGTAAAATGCCGGTTGATGGATTTATTTTCCCGACTTTTTGGCTAAATAGTAACCCAAAGCATAAAACTAACGTAATAGTATGTAGTATTTTACTGTTTTTCATGATAATTGATACAAAAATAACGACAAGCTGGATAAAATATTGTTCAAATAAATTTTTTGTATTTAAAAATAGATTATTAAATTTGTCTAACCATAAGAGTGACTTGACTTCCTTTATGACTAAAAGATTTGGATTATTTTTGATTTTAATCCTTGGAATTTTTATCGATTCTAAGGCTCAGGATCCGCAATTTACCCAGTTTTACGCGAACCCCACGTATTTAAATCCTGCATTTGCTGGTACTGCCCGTTGCCCTAGAATTTGTTTAAACTACCGTAACCAGTGGCCTAATTTATCAGGTACGTATGTAACTTACAGTGCTTCATACGATCAGCATTTTGATGCATTAGCGGGTGGTATAGGTTTATTAGTAACCACTGATGATCAGGCGCGCGGAACTTTAAAAACAACAACCGCAAGCGGCTTATATTCTTATCATTTGGCTGTTAATCGTGAATTCTCTTTGAAATTCGGTTTACAAGCTACATACTTCCAGAAAACATTAGACAGAACCAAGTTGAATTTCGGAGACATGATTGATCCACGTCGTGGTTTCGTATGGAACACCAATGAAATTGTACCTTCTCAAACTAAAAGAAATGCCGATTTTTCAGCTGGTATTTTAGGATATAGCAAGCGTTATTTCTTTGGTTTCGCAGCTCACCATATTACTCAGCCTGATGAAGGATTGTTAGGGGTTTCTAAATTACCGGCAAAATTTACAGTTCATGGTGGTGCGGTTATTGAATTAGAAAAAGGCGGAGCAAGTTATTTATCTCCAAATGTTTTGTTTCAAGCTCAACAAAAATTTATTCAGTTAAATTTAGGTTTATACTATGTTAAAGGAGCTTTTGTTGCCGGTTTATGGTATAGAAATTTAGATGCGGTTATGGCACTTGTCGGCATTCAAAATAAGGCCTTTAAGTTCGGTTATAGTTATGACGTAACTGTATCAAAATTAGCAGGTAACACTGCGGGTTCGCACGAGGTTTCCTTACAAATTCAGTTCGAATGTAAACCAAAGAAGAAAAAATACAGAACAATTAGCTGTCCATCTTTCTAATAATATTTGTAACCTTATTAACTTTTTTTCGTTATAGCCTTACATTAAGCTCAAAAGAATATGAGAATAAACATAATAAAGAACCGTAAAACCTTGACAGCCTTAATGGCGTTAATATTGGTTTCATGTGCCGAAGAGCGTTCTCCGGTTACAGGCTGGGCCTACAACGACCCAACCAATGGCGGTTTTGAAAAAGTACCTTATGAAGAACAGGAAACAGGACCTGGTCTTGTATTAATTGAAGGTGGAACCTTTACCATGGGTCGTATAGAGCACGATGTTACATACGAATGGAACAACGTACCTCGCCGTGTAACTGTTTCTTCTTTCTATATGGATGAGACAGAGGTAAGCAATTTCTCTTATTTAGAATATTTATACTGGACTGCTCGTGTTTTCGGACCAACTTTTCCGGATATATATTATAAGGCATTGCCTGATACATTAGTTTGGCGTGAAAAGTTAGCGTATAATGAACCTTACGTTGAATATTATTTACGTCATCCTGCTTACCGCGATTACCCGGTAGTTGGTGTAAACTGGTTGCAGGCTAACGAATTTTGCGCATGGAGAACAGACCGTGTTAACGAGTTTATCTTAATTCGTGAAGGTTTATTGGAGCACGTTCCAAATCCTTCTGATCAGGATTATTTTAGTACGGAAGCATACTTAGCCGGAAAATGGCAAGGACAATTAAAACAAAAGTTACCTTCATTTGATGAGCAAAATCCAGAGCGTGATGTGCGTATGGAAGATGGTATCTTCTTACCAAAATACCGCCTACCGACAGAAGCTGAATGGGAATTTGCCGCTTATGGTTTAATTGGTAACACAATTGGTGAACGTATTTCGGAACGTCGTATATATCCATGGAATGGACATGGTGTTCGTAATGCAACTGACGATTATATGGGACAGATTAACGCTAACTTCGTTCGTGGTGCCGGTGACTATATGGGAACTGCAGGTTTCTTAAATGATAACGCTGACGTAACAGCTCCCGTATACTCTTATTGGCCTAACGATTATGGTTTATATAACATGGCCGGTAACGTTTCTGAGTGGGTAATGGACGTTTATCGTAACAGTACTGCGCAAGATGCGGATGAATTCCGTCCTTTCCGTGGGAACGTATTCGTAACACAGCAACGTGATAGTACAACATTAGTTGGTGGTTTAGGTGGCGACATCTTAACAAATGTGGATGGTCCGGTTTATCAAAAATTCAAGCATAAAGTTAGTCAGCCTACCTTACATGGTGTAACATCTGAGGTGAAAGAAGAAACTGATTCAGTTTTAACTCGCATGACTGGTACTCCAGGAAACGCCGATGATATGAACGGTAATAAGAACGTTACTGCTGAAGGTAAGTCTGATATTCCGGGACGTGTACAATGGCGTGAAGTTTCTGCTGCTATTGCTGCTGATAACTTAGATGAAAGAAGAAATTACAAAACTGCTGATTATATCAATTATTTAGACGGCGATGTTCAGTCTAGTATTTATTACCCACAGGGTGAAGATGCTTATTCTGATAAAGCAGATAAATTAATGTACGAATACTCAAAGACTTCATTAATTAATGATAAATCCCGCGTATACAAGGGAGGTAGCTGGAGAGACCGTGCTTACTTCTTGAATCCAGGTACCCGTCGTTATTTGGATCAACGTCAAACTGCCGCTTGGTTAGGTTTCCGTTGTTCAATGACCCGTGTGGGTAGCCCTGTTGGAATGGGTAAATAAATCTGTTAATAAAATAAACTTTAAACCCTCGGCATATACGCCGGGGGTTTTTAATTTGCAATATGCAAGAAACATCAATTGAAAAGTTATATCAAGCATTTATTGAATGTGATCAAAAAATTTGCACTGATACCAGAAAATTAGTTCCCGAGAGTATTTTCTTTTGTTTAAAGGGCGCGAATTTTAATGCAAATGAATTTTCTTCGAAAGCTATTGAAGGAGGTTGCCACTATGCAGTGGTTGATGAGGAAAAATTTGCTGTGAGTGAACGTGTCATTTTTGTTAAAGATGTATTAACGGCATTACAAAATTTAGCAAATTATCACCGAAAGCAATTGTCCATTCCTTTTTTGGCTATTACAGGTAGTAACGGAAAAACAACCAATAAGGAACTAATAAATGCCGTTCTTTCAAAGAAATATAAAACACTTGCCACATTTGGAAACTTAAATAATCATATTGGCGTACCACTTACCATTTTATCAATTACAAAACAACACGAATTTGCTATTATTGAAATGGGCGCAAATCATCAAGGCGAAATTGACGCGTTATGTAAAATTACCGAACCGGATTTTGGATTAATTACCAATATTGGTAAAGCTCATTTGGAAGGATTTGGAGGAATAGAAGGAGTGAAGAAAGGAAAGAGTGAAATGTATCGTTTTATCGCTTCAAAAAACGGCAAAATTTTCGTTAATGGCGACGATGATGTTTTGGTTAACCTTGCAGGTAACAACCACAAAATTACTTACGGTACTACCAAAATATTTGATGTGATTGGCAAAGCTGTTAATACCGATGAATACGTCAGCTTTAAATGGACATCACGATACGGAGAAAAAGACTGGAACAAATTACCTTTAGTGAAAACAAAAATAATCGGACATTATAATTTTATTAATTTACTATGTGCAACTTGTGTAGGAAATTATTTCAAAGTGGAGGATTCATTAATTAACGAAGCCCTTTCGGAGTATACGCCAAACATGAATCGCTCTCAGCTCGAAAGAACAAATCATAATACCTTAATACTGGATGCGTATAATGCTAACCCTTCCAGCATGAAAGTAGCTATCGAAAACTTTTCTTCGCTCGATGCAAAAGATAAATTACTAATCATAGGTGATATGTTTGAATTAGGCGAATATGCAGCCGAGGAGCATAAAAAAGTGGTGGATTTAATAAGTGAAAAGAGAATTGAACAGGTAATATTAATTGGTTCTGAATTTAAGAAAGCTGCCGCTAATCACTTCATCACTTTTGCCACCACCAATGAGGCCCTCGATTATTTAAAGGGTCATCAACCAAAAGAAAAAACCATTTTGATAAAGGGATCAAGAGGAATGAAACTGGAAATTTTAAAGGATGTGTTATAAATGATAGCAACCGTATTTCATAGAGGAAAAGAATATAAAACGGATTTTTTTAATCCAATTGATATTTCATTATCACTTCACACTGGTTCAGATTGTGTAAGTGCGTGGTATGTTAAACCTATGACTATTGACCCTGTAAGAATGGGGGATTGGGTGGGTGATGTAAATCAAGGTGCCGGCGTTAATTTTAGAAACATAACGTTTAACCCTCACGGAAATGGCACACATACCGAATGTGTTGGACATATTAGTAAAGAATTCATCACTATAAACAAATGTCTGAAGCGCTTTTTATTTGTAGCTGAAGTGGTAACTATATTGCCTGAAGAATTAGAAAACGGAGATTTTGTTTTAACCAAAAGTGCGTTTGAAGCTGCCTTAGAAAACACAAAACCTGAAGCTATAGTTATACGTACACTTACCAACGGATTAGCTAAAACAAGAATGCAATACTCAAATACTAATCCTCCATATGTTTTGCCTGATGCCATGCAATATCTTATGGATTTAGGCATAGAACACCTGCTTATTGATTTGCCAAGTGTAGATAAAGAAGTGGATGGAGGCGTGTTAGCATCTCATCACATTTTTTGGCAGTATCCGCATAATACGCAATTTCATAAAACTATTACAGAGTTTATTTATGTTCCGAATGAAGTATTTGACGGGACTTATTTATTAAACATTCAAATTGCCAGCTTCGAAAATGATGCAAGTCCGAGCAAGCCGGTTTTGTATAAAGTCTTTTAAATTTATTATTGAGGGATAGTAAATTGGTAATACGCGTTACCGGGTATCGGAAAAACCGTATCGCTTACTAAATTGCTTGACAGATCTTTAATTAAGGGTAAGCCCAATCCGTTTTTATTGACGTTTTTCTCAAAATCAAAACCTTTTCCATTATCTCCAATTACTAAATGAATGGCATCTTCTTTGAAATGAAATTGAAGTTTAAATTTATAATTCGTTGTATTAGGATAAGCGTATTTTAAGGAGTTGATAAATATTTCTGTGATAATTAGGCCCAGATGTATTGCGGATTTAGTAGGAAGTAAATATTCAGATTGTTCAATATTTAGTTCAATTTTATTTGCGATTTCACGGTGTGATGATTTAAACTCTGCCGCTAGTTCATGCAGATATCCGGAGAGGTTAACACTTGTGTAATTTTTAGACTGAAACAACATTTCCTGAATCTTCATCATCGAAAAAATACGTTGCTCATATTCTTCCATAAGTGATTTTACTTCATTGGATTCACTTTGATGTTTCTTAATGCGTAACAAACTAATTAAAATCGTGAAGTTGTTTTTAACCCGATGATTGATTTCTTTTATAAGCAGTTCTTTTTCCTCTAAAGCTTCTTCTAGTTTTTTCTGTGTTACCTGACGGTGACGTGCCTCAAGATTAGAGGTAAGAAGTAATGCCATACTAAAAGCGAATGCCTGTTCTTCAGTTGTAAATATTTTCTCCTTTTTACCTGTTTTTTCATAACACATCACACCAATAATTTCACCGGAAATCCGAAGTGGTATATCCATTAATGAAATCACATCATTTGGGATAAGATAGTCATTTGTGAACTCAACAGTGCAAGCGTTTGTATACGTATTTTCGGCAAGAAGTATTTTGTTATTGGAGATTGCATTAAAATATGCAGGAAACTGTTGCTTTGTAAGTACCGAATCTTTATTAAATAAGTTGTTTCTTAAATCGTACTCACTAATTGAGATAAGGGCATCTTCACCTTTATTGTAAAGCCAAATGCTTACTCTTTCTATTTTTAAAACATTTAATACGTGTTTGGAAAACTCAATCATCATTTCATCCACATCTTTTTGATGCGTAAAATGAATTTTTGAGATGCTATCTATTTCCTGTAAAAGGTGGATGGGTTTTTTCAGCATGACAATTTCGCTTTGCAGAACCTAATCAAAGATATAAAAATGCCTCAAGAAAACAAGGTAAATCTGTTCTAATAATTAGTGAAGTAAAATTCTAAAAGTAGTGCCTTTATTAATTTCACTATTTAAAACATAAATTTTACCTAAATGATAATTCTCTATAATTCGCTTACATAAAGAGAGGCCAAGTCCCCATCCGCGTTGTTTGGTAGTATATCCGGGTTCAAAAACTGTTTTAAATTTCGATTTTGGTATACCTTTTCCGGTATCTGAAATATCTATGGCAATTCCCTCAGGAATTTCTTCCAAAACCACTGTAATTTGTCCTTTACCGTCCATGGCATCAACTGCGTTTTTGCAAAGATTTTCAATCACCCATTCAAATAAAGGAACCGAAAGCTGAACGTGTAATTCTTTATTCGGAACAATAACTTCGTACTTTACGTTTTTTGATGTACGTTGTTTTAAATAATCGGTTGCGTGTTGAATCACCTTAGAGATATCTTCATCGTGTAAGGTAGGTTGCGATCCTATTTTTGAGAAGCGGTCAGTTATGGTATTCAATCGTTGTATATCGCGGTTCATTTCATTAACGATAGATTCATCAACGCCAATGCTTCTCAAATGTTCATTCCAACCCATTAACGAAGATAATGGCGTACCAAGCTGATGCGCGGTTTCCTTACTCATTCCAACCCATACCTGATCCTGTTCCGCTTTACGCGCCGTACTAAATAGCACATAAGCAATTAGCAGAAACAAACCAATTCCACCAAATTGTACGTAAGGATAATATTTAAGTGTGGTAAGCAATTCCGATTCGGCGTAAAAAATGTAATTAGTACTTCCTTCCCCCAGATTCACCGCAATAGGAGGGTTTTGCTTAGTAAGATTTTCTAAGGTCTCTTTTAGTTTATTTGGCAAAACAGACAATGAATCAATCTTGTCGTTTTTCTGAAGAACAATGGTTTTACTTGAGTCGGTATAAATTACAGGTACATCCGCTGTATTAAGTGCAACCTCGTCAAGAAAAGAGCGGGTAAGTTTATCAAAAACAAGCTTGATGTCAGCAAATACTTTACTGTCTTTGTAGTATAAAAAATTATGATGGTTTTTGTATGTATTAATAACAACAGGCGCATAGTTTTCCTTCATGATGGCTAATTCTCTGTTTACGTAGGCTGTATCTTTTTCTTGAAGCGGGTCTAAATTCCGCATCGCGGCTATTTTGCCATTTTCATCCGTTAAAATAACCGGAACAGTAGTGTTATCCTGCAATACTTTTAAAACAAAGCTGATGTCGGCGTTATCGTTCATTGTAGCCAGTTCTTTGGTGGCTTCGGCATACAATTCGGCTTTTTTGCGTTCTTCTAGCTTAATTTTAGTAAACAAATCATTGGTGAAACGAATTAAATTGGCCTTTTTTTCAACTGCTTCAGCCCATAATCTCACTTTAGCTCTCTCATCGTCAGCAATACTTTTTACCAGATTATTGGTATACCACAATGAAGTAAAAACAATTAGTATAGCTACTGAAAAAAGCAGCCATTTCCATTTTTGTTTTTGGGAGTAAATATTCATAATCTGTTAAACCAATAACTAGTATACATAAATGTACTGTCAAATTGCTTAACGAGCAAATCAAAAATTTAGTATATGAAAAAACCCCGCGATTGCGGGGTTTTAATGACTAGTTTGTGTTATAAATTATTTAGCGATCATATTTAACTGTTCCTGACTAACACCGGTTGTGCTATAGCCTCCATCGTGATAAAGGTTTTGCATGGTAACCATACGGGTTAAATCAGAGAATAAGGAGATGCAATAGTTAGCACAGTCATCAGCACTTGCATTTCCTAATGGCGATTGTGCATCGGCAAATTCATAGAATTCGCTAAAGCCTTTTATGCCACTTCCTGCTGTGGTTTTGGTTGGCGACTGAGAAACGGTATTAATGCGAACTTTCTTTTGTTTACCGTAGTGATAACCAAAAGTACGCGCAATGCTTTCTAACATGGCTTTAATATCAGCCATATCCGTATAAAAAGGATATACTTGTTGTGCGGCAATATAACTTAAAGCAACAACAGATGCGTGATTGTTTAACGCATCTAATTTGTGCGCCACTGCAAGCATTTTATGAAATGACATAGCCGACACATCAATGCCTTTGTTAAAGAAATCGTAGTTCAGTTCAGTATACGGAATGTTTTTACGAATATTAACGCTCATTCCAATTGAATGAAGAACAAAATCAATTTTTCCACCCAAAACATCCATACTTTCGGTATATAGTTTTGTTAAATCATCAATGTTAGTGGCATCAGCAGGGATGATTTTAGATCCGGTTGCTTCTGCAAGCTTATTAATTTCACCCATGCGCATGGCAATAGGGGCGTTGGTTAAGGTAAATGTAGCCCCTTCTTCATGACAACGTTGTGCAACTTTCCAAGCAATTGAATTTTCATCCAAAGCTCCTGTTATTATACCGCGTTTACCTTTTAATAAATTGTATGCCATAATGTGTTTTTTTAGTTTTACAAATATAAGATAATTCTTTTTGCTGCTCAATTTTAAGCTAATTCTGATTTAACAGGTCTTTCGCGTTTTTTATTGCTGATGCGCTTGGATTACCTGTACTTAGCATTTTCGCTATTTCAACTACCCGTTCGTCTTTGTTTAATTCTTTTATATGTGAAATTGTTTTGTTCTTATCATCGTTTTTGTAAACAAACAGATGAAAATGTCCTTTACTTGCAATTTGAGGTAAATGCGTAATGCTGATTACTTGCATTTTCTCACTCATTCCCGTTAAGATTTGCCCAATTTTATCAGCAACATCGCCACTTACTCCCGTATCAATTTCGTCAAAAATAATTGTTGGCAGTGCTTTTTTTGTTGCCATAATGGATTTGATGCTTAACATCAATCGTGATAATTCTCCACCAGAAGCAACTTTATGTAATTCTTTAAAATCGCCGCCTTTGTTCGCGCTGAATAAAAACTTAATCGAATTTAAACCATAGGCTCCAAAATCATTTTGCAAATTCAATTCAACTTTAAAATTTGCATTTGGCATACTTAAATTAGAAAGAACATCCTTTATGCTTTTTTCAAGCCCGGGTAAGGCTTTGCTTCGTTTAACATGAAGTTCATTGCCAATTTGAAGCAAATCTTTTTTTAGTAATTCAATTTCCTTTTTCGATTTTTCAATTTCGTTTTCAAGTGAGCCAAATTGCTGAAGTTTATTTTCGATTTCCTGTTTGGTAAACAGTAACTCTTCTTCGCTTTTGGCATTGTGTTTTTTAAATAATCGGTTTAATTTGTCAAGTTTAGAATTTATTTCTTCCAGTTTTTGAGGATTAAAAACCACATCGGATTCTTTGTCCTGCAAATCATTTGAGAATTCTTTTAATTCAATGTAAAGTGTGTTGGCTTTATCGGCTAAACTTTTATAGGTGTCTCCAAATTTGGATAATTGATTCAGTTGTTGTTTTACTAAGGAGAGAGAAGACAATATATTTGTTTCCTCTTCCGAAATCACAGCCGCCGATTTTAATAATCCTGTTTTTATAAATTCAGCGTTTTCCAGAGCAGCACTTTCTTCTTCTAACATTTTTAAATCACCCGGTTGAATGGTTATTTCTTCGAGTTCGTTAAATAAAAACTGGTAGTAGTCGAGGTCTTTTTTGGCTTGTAATTCCTGTTCCTCAAGTTGGGCCAATTGTTTTTTCTTTTGAAGCAACAACTGGTATTGTTTTTTATATTGCTGAAATAAAGGAATTGTAGCAGCAACACCATCTATCACATCAAACTGAAAAACACTTTCGTTAAGCATTAAGGTTTCGTGTTGCGAATGGATATCAACCAGCTTTTCACCGAGTTGCTTTAAAATAGTAATGTTTACCGGCGTGTCATTAATAAATGCGCGTGATTTACCTTCCGGATTAATTTCTCGCCTCAATATGGAAACATCCTCGTAATCGAGTTCATGGGTTTCAAAAAAGTCATTCAGTTTATAATGTTTTAAATTGAATTCCGCTTCAATTACACACTTTTTCGACTTATCCTGTAAAACACTTCCATCGGCACGGGCACCCAAAACTAAGGATAGCGCTTCCAGAAAAATAGATTTACCGGCACCTGTTTCGCCGGTTACAATTGTTAAATTAGACGGAAAATTAACCTTTACCTCTTCAATTAAGGCAAAATTGCTAATATGTAATCGTTTTAACATACAAGGCTAAATTTCAGAAATAATAAGGGGAAAGCGAACAGGATATTATTAACAGTTGGTTTTTTATTTACTCATGGAGGGGCTATTTTCACTCAATTTGTTAAAAACAGGTTAATTATTTATGTAACCAAGCCACTTTTTTCACGTAATAAATAGAGTTAAACCTAAAAAACAATAAATAATATGCGTCAGCTTAAAATCACCAAGCAGATCACCAATCGTGAAACAGCCTCCCTTGATATGTATTTACAGGATATAGGTAAGGTAGAATTAATTACCGCCGATGAGGAAGTGGATTTGGCGCGGAAGATTAAAACCGGCGATCAGCGTGCATTGGATAAATTGGTTAAAGCCAATTTGCGATTTGTTGTGTCGGTTTCCAAACAATATCAAAATCAGGGATTGAGTTTGCCTGATTTAATTAACGAAGGTAATTTAGGTTTAATAAAAGCTGCACAACGTTTTGATGAAACACGTGGATTTAAATTTATATCATATGCAGTATGGTGGATACGCCAAAGTATTTTACAGGCATTAGCCGAACAGAGCCGTATTGTACGTTTACCATTAAATAAAATTGGTGCCATTAATAAAATCAATAAAACGTTTTCTAAACTGGAACAAGATTTGGAGCGTGAGCCCAGCTATGATGAAGTTGCGGAAGCACTGGAAATGTTGCCCGGTGATATAATGGATACGCTTAAAAACAATAACCGTCACCTGAGTATGGATGCTCCGTTAAGTACCGGAGAAGATGGCGGTACCATGTATGATTTATTAGAAAACCCGAGCGTTATTAGTCCCGACCGCGAATTAATCAGTGAGAGTTTACGTAAAGAAATAGAGCGAGCATTGTCAACCTTAACAGGTCGGGAAGCTGATGTTGTGCGATTGTATTTTGGATTAAGCGGAGGGCATGCACATTCGCTGGAGGAAATTGGCGAAAAATTTGATTTAACCCGCGAACGTGTTCGTCAAATAAAAGAAAAAGCTGTACGCCGATTAAAGCACGGTTCAAGAAGCAAATTACTAAAGGCCTATTTGGGGTAATTAGTACTTTATTGTTTTTCTGCTGAAAAAATAACCGTTATCTTTTTTATTCTTATTAAATTTATCCCGCCACTCAATAGTGTTATTACCGGGATTAATTGATTGTCTGTATACTATAGTGCCAATCACGTCATATACCTCTAATATTCCTGAATGAGTTATTTCTATGGTTAAAATGTCTGTAACCGGATTAGGGAATATTTTAAATTTATTATCAGTGCTGTTTTCATTTATTCCAATTGCCGTATTAAAGAATACTGTTTTGCAAATCGTGTCCTTACATCCTTTTTCACTATTAACTACCATGCATACATTATAATTTACTGTTGTATCTACACAAGTATATGAAGGGTTTTGTTCGTTAGATGTATTCGCTGTTGCGTTGAAGCACCAATTCCAACTAATAATTGAAGGATTTGATGAAGCATCAAAGAAATTAACTAAACCATTTGTAGAAATCGAATAATTAAATGCGGCAGACGGCTTTGGATATACTTGAACCATAATGGTTGAAGTAGCATTTTTACATCCATTTAACATGTTTGCATTTGCTGTTATTGTTAAAACTCCGGTGGCGTTATAACAATGTCACAGAAGAAATAGTATTTGGACTCATTGCTGTTAGGCTTAATCAGAGAGGTGCGCATCCCATGTTTGATGAAGCGTAAATGCTTACCATTGGAATAGGATCAACCATAAAATTTATGTTCGTATAACAAATATTGGTGCCGGTTGATATTACACATAAATAATTCCCGTAATTAGAGGTGGAGTTAATAATCACCCTTTCAGTATCATTTATGCTAGTAAAACCATTAGGCCCCGACTAGTTAAACGTATTAGCAGAGAAACTGTTAGTCGTAATTAACCAAACTGTATCACCAATACATGCCGGATTTTTACTCGCAGTAATTGTACAAGTTTGTGAAAAAAAAACTTACAGAATAAAATAAAAATAAGATGATGAATATCTTTTTCATGGGACCAAATTAAGATTCTTATATCATAATCTTCTGTTTTAGGTCATCTCTTGAAATGATTATTCCTTGTTTTTACTATCCATCACAATGGTCACCGGTCCGTCATTAATCAATTCTACATTCATATCGGCACCAAATTCACCGGTGGCGCATTTTTTACCTAATTCGGTTTCGGTTTTTTTAATAAAGGCTTCGTAAAGCGGAATAGCTTTTTCTGGTCTGGCTGCTTTTATAAACGAAGGTCTGTTGCCTTTTTGAGTTGAGGCATGTAAGGTAAACTGACTCACCACTAATACTTCTCCATTTACATCTTTCACGCTTAAATTCATTTTTCCTTCAGCATCTGAAAATATGCGCATGTTCACCATTTTCTGAACTAACCACTCCATATCCTTTTCATCATCGGCATCTTCTATACCAACTAAAACCATTAAGCCTTTCCGAATGGATGAAAAAATGGAATTTTCTATGGTGACTGAAGCTTTGCTTACTCTCTGAATTACTAAACGCATTTTTAAAATAATTTCTTAAATTTACGTTTATCCAATTAATTATTAAAAATGAAAAAATTAATTCTTGCTATATTCATTTGCGTTTTTTTGGCATCGTGTAAAAAAGATACCGTGAATGAAGAACCAACCCCTGAACCAACTCCAACTAACAATTGCCCGGCTTCTACCTGCATAGAACCCGATACAATTTTTAATTTACCGGGTGGCGGACCTTACCTTATTTTTAAATTCAAATTCGACTCTACTCAGGCTCGTCTCAATAATCTTGGTATGCCATCTACCATTCCGTCTACTAATGCAGCGGTATCGCCAAAGTTTAACCGTATGAGCGCGCATTATATTGAAATGGCACAAACAGATTTAACACCGGTTGGCGGAGGTAAAGTTTTGTATCGTGCACCGGAAACTACCTGTGGCGGTAATAATGCCATTACTTTTTGCCAGTCGATTGTTGCACGTGATGGCCAAACATTTTTTGCAGTCCCAATCAGTTCTGTAACTCCCGGCTCATACAAATGGCTGCGCGTTTCATTAGCCTATCAAAATTATGATATTCCTTACTTAAGCACTTCCACCGGAAGTGTAACACAATGGGGCACCATTGCTTCTTTTGTAGGGTTTAATAATTACATCACCAAGTATAAAATCAAGAACGTGATGGCAACACCATCTTCTAGTTTAGGAGGCCCAGGCAATCACCTTCAAGGTTATTGGGGTTTTGAAACACAAATTTCTTCTTTAACCTATACAGTCGACGGACAACCACCTGCAGGTGCCACTACAGTTGTTAATCCAAATCCAAGTTCACCAATTCCTGCAGGCAGCTGTTTGGTAACTGGCGAATTTTTTAATACGATTGGGGGTTTAAATATGCCATTAACCATTACAGGAACCGAAACCAGTAATATTGTAATTACCGTTTCCCTATCTACCAATAAGAGTTTTGAATGGAAAGAGGTAAACTTTAATGGTTATTATGAGCCAATGGCAGGCGAGTTCCCGGTGGATATGGGTCTACGCGGCATGATTCCAAAGTATTAAACTGTAAAATTTAATTCTCTAAGCCCGGACAAGATTATTTCAAAATCCGGGCCTTTTTATTTGCTATAATTTGTAGCCATCACTTGCTATGTTCTGTACTAACTTTGTTGTAAAGAAGATCATTATGATGCAGGTTACAGAAACTTATTTTAAAGGACGCGGTTCGCAAATAAATACACACAACCGATACGATCGTTACCAATATGTGCAGGAGTACAGTGAAATGCTGGACGAAGAATTTCTACTCAACCAAAAAACCGAAGTCATTTACACGCATCCTAAAACTATTATTAATAAAGTGGATAGTCCGGATATTCCCGGTGAGTATTCATTAAACCCTTATCAGGGTTGTGAGCATGGCTGTGTTTATTGTTACGCGCGCAATACACACGAGTACTGGGGCTATAGTGCCGGCTTGGATTTTGAACGAAAAATCATTGTGAAACAAAACGCGGTTGAAGTTCTAGAAAAACATTTTAGTAATAAAAAATGGAAGCCTTCTCCCATTATGTTATCCGGCAATACCGATTGCTACCAACCTCTTGAGAAGGATCTTGAAATTACGAGAAGAATTTTACAAACCTGTTTAAAGTACAAACATCCTGTTGGCATCATCACAAAAAACGCTTTAATACTTCGCGATTTAGATGTGTTAAGCGAATTAGCTAAGCATAACTTAGTTTCAGTAATGATTTCTGTCACCGGAACCGATGAGTCGATGCGTCAGAAGTTAGAGCCAAGAACTTCTACTTATAAAAACAGATTTAAGGCGATAGAAGTATTAAGTGCAAATAACATTCCTTGTGGCGTGATGATTGCACCGGTAATTCCCGGAATTAATAATCATGAAATTCCGGAAATATTAGAAATTGCATCAAAGGCAGGTGCAAAATTCGCATCGTACAGTATGGTTCGGTTAAACGGAGCAATCGGACCAATTTTTAAAGACTGGTTAACAAAAAATTTTCCTGACAGAGCCGATAAAGTTTGGAATCAGATATGCGATGCGCATGGTGGAGATGTAAAAGACTCTCGTTTTGGTGTGCGCATGAGAGGGCAGGGGCATATGGCTGAAAGTATACGTCAGCTTTTCTCCTTATCTAAACTACGTTTTTTAAAGAATGATGTAAAGTTTGAATATAACCTTGAAGCATTCAATCCAAAAGCCGGAAATATTCAAATGAGCTTATTTTAGCACTTCTCAATTACGGCAGCATAACCTTGTCCAACACCAATACACATGGTTACCAAGGCGTATTTTTTGTTTTGTTCGTGCAATTCAATAGCGGCAGAATTTAAGATGCGGGCTCCACTCATACCTAATGGGTGACCAAGAGCTATGGCACCACCGTTAGGATTAATTCGGGGATCATTGTCATCTAATTTCCAGTTACGTGTACAACCTAAGCTTTGTGCGGCAAAGGCTTCGTTTAATTCAATAATGTCAATATCATTCCAGCTTAATCCCGCTTTTTTAAGTGCCAGATTACCTGCTTCAACCGGTCCAAGTCCCATAATGCGCGGCTCAACACCAACTACACCGCTCGACACAATGCGTGCAAGTGGTTTTAAATTAAATTGCTTAATGGCCTTTTCACCGGCCACTAATAGAGCGGCAGCGCCATCATTTAATCCGGAGGCGTTTCCTGCTGTTACGGTTCCATCTTTTTTAAAAGATGCTTTTAGTTTTTGCAAACCTTCCAGGTTGGTGTTTGGTTTAGCAAATTCATCTTTATCAAATAAAATCGCATCACCTTTTTTCTGTGGTATTTCAACTGCTACAATCTCTTTTGCAAAACGTCCGGCAGCCATAGCTTTAGCAGCTTTTTGCTGACTCCATAAGGCAAATTTATCCTGATCTTCTCTGTTTATTTTATGTAATTCGGCAACATTTTCAGCTGTTTCACCCATTGCGTCTACACCAAATAGTTCTTTCATTTTTGGGTTAATAAAACGCCATCCGAAACTGCTATCGAATATTTGCTGGTCGCGTCCGAAAGCGCTGCTGGCTTTACTCATCACCCATGGACCACGCGTCATATTTTCCACACCACCACTAATCATTAATTCAGCATCGCCTAACTGTATGTACCTTGCGGCATCAATACTGGCGCTTAATCCTGAAGCACACAATCGGTTAACAGTTTGACCCGGAACATTGATTGGTAAACCCGCCATTAAACCCGCCATGCGCGCTACGTTTCTATTGTCCTCTCCAGCCTGATTGGCACAACCTAAAATAACATCACCCACATGTGTCCAGTCAACACTTGGGTTCTTTTTCATAAGTTCTTTCAAAACTATAGTTGCTAAATCGTCGGTTCTTACAACAGATAAAGTACCTCCAAAATTTCCGATGGCAGTTCTAACGCCATTAATGATATATGCTTGATTCATGTTGAAAATTTAGTGGCACTAAAGTACTGAAATTGTTTAACATAAAAACCCCGATTTTTCGTCGGGGTTTTAATTTATTCGGGCTTATATTCTGTTTTATGAGTGTCGTTTCCCTTATACACATCATCTACATCATCTTCATCTTCTTTTAACTCATATTGCTTTTCGTTATCTAAATTAACGTTAACAATTACAGGTGGAGGAGTTGGTTGGGAAATCCATACCGAACCGTTATAGAAATAATAATGGTTACGCCAGTTATCCCAATATAAATTGTATTTAGGAAAAAACACCCAGCGGCGATGGATGGCTCGTTTAGGCCCCCAGTAGGGATGATAAACGATAACTTTAGCCGGACGGAAAGCACTGCGTTTAACAACAACTTTTGCATGTCGGTGTGCTCTGGGATGTCCATGATGGTGGTGATGACCACCCTTTTTCTGCGCTGACGCAGTAAAATTGCCTAATAGCAGAATTCCTATTATAAAAGGAATCATTTTTTTAACGAAAGTCATAATAATAGTTTATTGTTAGACGCTGTTTTTAAAAAAAGGTTTAAAAGCAAATTTAAATTTTATTTACCAGTCTTTGGATGTGCGATAAACTGTTCCTTTAAATAAGGCAACAACTGATAAGTCTGTAGCTTTAAACACTTTTATGGTATAAACACCTATTTTATTGGAAACATTTTCTTCTTTTGCTTCGGCTATTATTTCGTCACCTTCGGATAATGAAACCAGATGAGAAATAGATGTTTCAACAGAAACAGATTTTTTACCATGAGAATTAGATGCAAAGGCTAAAGCACTATCGGCAAATGAATAGGTGATACCGCCGTGTGCAATAGCAAAACCATTCAGCATTTCTTTTCTTACTGTCATAGTTAGTTTTGAAAAACCATGACCTGTTTCCAATACCTGAATGCCCAACCACTGACTAAAATAATCTTTAGCCATCATCATATCAACAACTTCTTTAGGCGATTTCATTTTATAATCTGGGTTTCCAGGGAATTTCATTTGTGTTTAGATCCTGTGTTAACTTTCGCGAAAGAACAAACAGATAATCGGAGAGGCGATTTAAATATTTATAAATTATCTCATCCACTTTTTCATTTTCGGCTAATTTTAAAACAGCGCGCTCGGCTCTTCTGCATACGCAACGCGCAATATGACAATAAGAAACGGTAGTGTGTCCTCCCGGCAAAACAAAATGTTTCATTTCAGGCAAGGTTTCATTCATTTTATCAATTGCCTTTTCCAGCAATTCAATATCTGTCTCCTTAAGCTGAGGTAATTGCATTTTATTTTTTTCCGGATCCGCTGCCAATAAAGAACCAACAGTAAAAAGGCGGTCCTGAATTTCGATTAATAAATCAAAAACATCTTTTTCAGAAACCGTATCACGTATTAAACCTACAAAAGAGTTTAATTCATCAACGGTACCGTATGCCTCTATGCGAATATGATGTTTAGGTAAACGTGTTCCTCCAATCAAAGAAGTTTCACCTTTATCACCTGTTTTAGTATAAATTTTAAAAGCCATAGTTAAAGGTATCAAAAACAAATTAGAAACTTAAAGTAATATTTAAGTTCGGAAGAATTGGTAATTGATTAATGCGTTGGAATGTGAATCGGTTAACGTAAAAAATATTTTCACGGTTATAAAGGTTAGTAGCCCCGCCATTAATTTCCATAATTACTTTTTCAGTCCAGTTATAACGGTATTTAATACCTATATCCAAACGGTGAAAATCAGGTAAGCGTTTAGAATTTAAATCACCCGGTAAATATCCTAGAGTAGCATTACTGGTCGTATAATTATAGTTAAGGTTATTGTTAAAGTTGATTTGAGGATAATATCCTTGTGTTGGTGTTGTAGGGAAAGGAGATCCGTAATTCCAACGTGCATTAATTTCCCAATTACGTTTTTTACCAAATGTATAAGAGGCCACTAAGTTTACGTTGTGACGGCGATCGAAGTTTGGCGGGTAGCTGGTTACCACTCCTGTTGAGGTATTTCCATACCAGCGATTATTATAAGTAATGGAATAAACTGTCCACAAATAAAAACGTTTGAATTCGAATTTTAATACAACATCCAATCCCTGAACTTTACCTTCTTCAACCACATAATCTTTTTTAACCGCATCCGGTTTGTTTGCATTTACAGGAGAATCGTCAAATAATTTATCGCGGTTAGTGTTGATGATTTGATTAAATATTTTCTGATAGACTTCAATGTTTAAGTCAACATATTTTAAAACATCAAATTCAAAACCGGCAACAATGTGATTTGCTTTTTGTACCGAAGAATTAACATTTTGAACGGCACCATTCTGGTCTAAATATGTTTTTGGCATTTGTTCACTTTCAGGAGCGTTAATGAAACCATAAAACAAATTCACAACATCTCGGTCGGAGCTGGCACTCATTAAAGTTTGGCTATATAAACCGGCCGCACCTTTGAAACGGATTTTAGGTGTGAAATTTACTTTCAGACTTAAACGCGGCTCAGGTGAGAATACATTTAATGTAGCGTAATACATCAAGCGGAAACTTGGTTCGAGAATAAATTTCTTTTTTGGCTGAACGTATTTATATTTTACAAATGCTGCTACATCTGATGTTGCGCGTTGCGCACTAACTTTTGTAAAAAACGGATTGCTTAATTCGTAACTGGTGTTGGTAATAATACCTTCAAAGCCGAATTTTACTTCGCTTCTTCCTACAAATTTCACAAAATTAAATCCGGCGTTAAAACCACTGATGCCACTTGATTTAGCATCCGTTTCTATTAAAGGATTGTTGTATTTAATGGTGTAATTAGAGTAGGCAAAAACACCTTCAATTAATAAATTAGATCCATTAGGAATTAATAAAAAATTGGATCCGGCACCGTATGAATTCCACTTATAAGTTGCGATGCTGGGATAGTCAACCTTGTCATTAAAGCTGAAACCATAAACGCTTATTTTACTTCCGTTAACAGAATTAATAGATGATTTAGCATAGATATCCGTGAAGTAGAAAGGTAATCCGTCTTTATTAGCGTATTGGTAAAGCAACTTGGATGTTTGGGGAAGGTAAGAGTGTTTTGCGGATACAATATAGGAGGCGCTTAATTTCCCGTCATCTTTAAGCTTTACAAACGGACCTTCTAAAACTAATTTTCCGGCAAAGGTGGAAGCGCCAATTTTTCCGCTCATGCGTTTTTTGTTTCCATCGCGGGTAGTGATATCCATTACCGAAGAAGTACGTCCTCCATACTCAGCTCCAAAGCCGGCAGAATAGACATCCGCATTTTTCATGATATCGTTATCGAATACAGAAAATAAACCAATGGAGTGGAAGGGGTTATAAATTTGCATGCCATCCATTAATACTTTGTTTTGAACAGGCAAACCACCACGAATGTAGAGTTGTCCGCCCTGATCGCCTGTAAACACAACGCCGGGTAATACCTGAAGGTATTGTGCTAGGTCGGGTTCACCAACACTAGGTAATTTTGCGATAATGGTTGGGTCGATTTTCTGAACTGCAACAGTGGTGTTTTCAATTTTTTCAGCTTTTTCAGCGCTGATTTCTACTTCTATCAGTTTAATGCCGCCTTTAACACAGTAATATTTTTTACTGAGCAGGTCGCCGGCATTAATTGTTATTTTTTCAGAAATGGTATCAAAATCAAGGTTGGTAATTAATAATTCGTAATTGCCGGGAGGAATACGGGTAATGTTGAAAAATCCGTTGAGGTCGGTATTAGTGCCAATGGTGGTGCCTTTAAAGAATACGTTACTAAATGGAACCGATTCGCCATTTTCTTTATTGTATACAAATCCCCTAATAGCGCCTGTGTTTTGTGCGGCAACAAAGTTGAGTACACCCGATAAAAACACCATTGCCAGAAAGGTTATATGTGTCTGTTTTAGAGTAAATTTCATTTTATAAAAACGGCTAATTTACCAATTATTGTTCTGGAAAACGGCCAAACTTCAAAAATCTAAAAAATTTAGCTTGTTTCATCGAAAAATAAGCGATTTAGAAGAAATAAGTAAAATGTTCAAATAAAATGCTTTGAAATGGAAACCTTTTATCATATATTTACTTTAAAAGATTATACAAACCCTAGTACTATGGTAAAAAATTTTACAAAAAAATTATTCGCAGTTATACTTGTATTAACTGCATTTGTTGGTAAATCGCAGACTACATTATTCACAGATACCTTCCGATTAGCGGATGTAGGAACTTTTAATGGAGCAAACTGGGATTTAGTTAATACTGATTCTGAGTGGCAAACCGATGACGGAGGAATTTTAAGTACACATCCTCCAATTACACCTCAGGCGTTTATGATGTGTACAGACATTGGATCAACTGCAACTCAGAGTGCAACCACAAAGGCTTTTAGTACTGTTGGTTTTACTTCCATTACTGTTACTTGGACAGAATGGAGACAATCCGGGTCAGGTGCTGTATCGTTTGAATATTCTACAAACGGAACAAGCTGGAATGTTGTTTCAACTTTTACAGACAATACCAACGCATTTAACTGGACATCAATATCACCTATTACATTACCAGTTGGCGCAGAGGGTAAATCAACAGTTTATTTACGTTGGGTTTACACAACAACTGGGTTAAACGAATTCGTTGCATTTGATGATATTAATGTGGTTGCTCAAAATTCATTCCCGGTATACTATTATGATGGTAGCGGTGATTTAGCTGACAAAAACAACTGGGGTTCTAATACAGATGGTACAGGTACTCGTCCACCAAACTTTGTGAATGATGGTCAGACTTTCCGTTTACATAACACGGCTGCTGAAACTTTAGTAGCTGCATGGAATATTCAGGGTAATGGTTCTATATTAGAAATTGGTGATGGTACAGCCAATAATGTTAATTTAACTATTCCTTCTACCTTGGCTTTAACACTTACTAATAACGCTGCTTTACAAGTTTTTGGTGGTTCAACTTTAACTATTCAAAACACAACATTACCTGTTACCACTGCTACTGCAGTAACTTTGTCTGCAAATTCAACTGTAGTTTATTCAGCAGCAGGAACCTCCAGTATATTGCCTTCCACACACCATAATGCCACAATTAGCGGTGGTGATAAGCTTTGTATGACGAGTGTAAATACAGCATTTAATGGTGCTTTAAATCTGACTGGCAACATTCTAATGGGTAATAACGTTACAGCACAATTAACTATAAATGGTACATTGAGCGGAAGTGGTTTAATTAAAACCAGCAATAGCCGTTTAGCAATTACCGGAACAGGAAACCTTGGAACTTTAAATTTTGGAACCGGAAATACACCTCTGGCCGTAAATAACTTTACTTTAAATAGAAGTGGTGGTACAGTTACCTTAGGTACAGCTTTAACTGTAACAACAAATGCCAGTTTCTCACATAGTAATGGAGTTTTAAATTTGAATGGAAAACAATTTACACTAAATGGTGCAATTATATTCCCTGCTTCTACTGCTAATGGTTCATTTAGTGGCTCAACTACATCGTCTTTAGTTATTAATGGTTCAAGCATCAATAACATTACTAATTCCATGTTAATGGATCAAACCACTGCCGCTACCCGTTCATTACGTGATTTTACTTTTAACAGAAGTACAAAGTCGGTTAATTTAGGTAACCCATTAGAGATTTGGGGAACAATTACTCCAAGTGTAGGAACCATTGGTGCTAATGGTAATTTAACTATTAAGAGCGATGCTTCTAATAAAGGTCGTGTTGGAGCAATGACCTCTTCAGGCTCTTTAAGCGGAAACGTAACAGTTGAGGTTTTTAAAAAAGCAGGTATCACCAACTGGATTAACTTATGTTCAGGTGGTGTTATAGGCGGACACATGAGTGGCTGGAATTCAAGTTTCGCTATTACGTGTCAGACTTGTCCAGATGGTTCTCAAGTAAGTGGTGTTACTTTCACTTCGATTTATACTTATGACGAGACAGCTTTTGTTGGTGATGAGACGAATGCTTTACATTACGTTGAAATTACCGGACTAACCAGCATCGACGATAAAGAAGGTTACTGGGTATTTGTTGGAAACGGTTTCCCTAATACAACAGCAATTACTATTCCTTTAACAGGAACAGTTAATCAGAAAAACTCTGCTAACTATAGCTTAAGTTTAACAGGAGGGGCTGCAACCACCAATGGATGGAATTTAATTTCAAACCCTTATTCTGCTCCAATTTCAGTTGGAAATATTTTAAATGCAATAGGCACAAAATCTACTCAAATTGATCAAACATTTTGGGTTTACGATTCTAACTTAAACACAAACGTACCTTTCAGTGCTAGTAGCTCAAGCAGCATTATCCCAATGGGTCAGGCGTTTTCAGTACGTGCATTGGTTAACCCTGTAACTTTCACCTCTGATGAATCGTGGAAGTTTAGCGGAAGCAATAATTCAGAAGTATTAAAAGAAAATTTAGCTGCGGCTTATTTCTACGATGATTTCTTGTTAGACTTAACCAGCACAACGTTTGGTAAGCCTTTTTATGCAAATACTTATTTCACTTTTGGTTCAAACTATTCAACCGGATTTGATAACGGACAGGATGCTTGTTTAACCGGCAATTCAGTTTTACCTGGCTTACCAATTATTTATAGTTCAACAACCGGACAAAAATATGTTCGTAATGCATTACCTACTTTAGCAGGAACAGTTAATATTCCTTTAACTATTACTACCGCTACAGCAGGTGTATTCCAAATTACAGCTAAGAACTTTAATAAATTACCTGCAGGTGCATGTGTAACATTATATCACTATGCCAGTGCTACTTCATTTGATTTGAAGTCGGGAGTTTACAATGCAACAGTAAGCGCTAATGTAACTACCCCTCAATACGAATTAAGAATCACTGTAACACCTGGTACTTTAGCATCTACAACTAATCACCCATTATGTTTAAAAGGCAATAATGGTTCGGTTATCGCACAAGGAACTTCTTCTGCTGGTCCTTGGAATTATACCTGGAAAGATGCAAATAACAATGTAATTAAAACCGTATTAAACAAAGCAACAGCAGATACATTGAAAAATATTGGTGTGGGTGCTTATCAGGTAGATGTAAATACAGTTGGTGGTTGTGATAATGCAAATGCTGCATTCACATTAACTCAAACTTCACCATTACCGGTTTCAGCCTTTACAGCAAGTAACGATACCATGTTTGTGAACTTAGCTAATCCAATCAACTTCACAAACAATTCAACCGGGGCTAACGCTTACAGTTGGAATTTTGGAGATGGTAACACATCAACTTTACAAAATCCTTCTCATGCTTATGCTACAATCGGACATTACAATGTTAGCTTAAATGCAATTAATACGGTTTGTGGTGATACTGCAAAATCAACATTTGTTGTTCATGCATTAAACTCTCCAACCATCCAAAGTGTAATGTCATATAATAACAATGACAACTCAATTAAGGTAGGAAAAGATGCACGTGGTGTTTTTGTTGAAGTAGCTTTCGATAAAATGACTAAGGCAACTATCAGCGCTAGCAATATTTTAGGTCAGACTTTAATAACTCCAATGAGTGTTGAAGCGGTTGCTGATAAGTTCTATTTAGATTTAAATGCGAAAGAGCAAATAATTTTCGTAACTGTAACAACTAACGAAAAACGATTCACTCAGAAGATTTATCACAATCAATAGTCAGTGGTTATAAAATTAAAAGCCCTGCATCTCTTCCGAGATTGCGGGGCTTTTTGTTGTTGCCTTCTGCACTTTATTTTTTATCCAGCATTAACATTTCGGCGGCAACAATTTCGGTGAAGTATTTTTTACTTCCCTCTTTATCGGTGTAATTGCGGGTGGTTAGTTTTCCGTCTATCGCCACTTGCGAACCCTTCTCCAAATAACGGCCTGCAATTTCAGCCAATTTTCCCCATATAACAATGTTATGCCAATGTGTTTCGGTTACTTTTTCGCCTTTGCGATTAACATAATAATCGGAAGTCGCCAGTGAAAAACGCGCTACTTTATTTCCATTGTCTAAATCTTTTACTTCCGGAGCTGACCCTAAATTGCCTATTAATTGTACGCGGTTTTTAATTGAATTCATAATTTTAATGTTTAATTGTTTTATGTTTTACTTTTTTATTGTTTTATTTTTTAATGATTTTCTGATAAACGTTTATTTTTTATTTACTAGTAACTCCTGCGCTACTACTTCTGTTAAATAACGTTTGCTTCCGTCTTTGGCGGTGTATTGGCGGTTACTTAATTTTCCTTCAACTATTACTTCGCCGCCTTTCTTTAAAATTTGTCCGGCTATTTCAGCCAATTTTCCCCAGGCAACAACCTGATGCCAGTGTGTGGTGGTGATTTTTTCGCCTTTTTTATTTAAGTAATCTTCTTTTGTTGCGATTGAAAAGCGCGCTACCTTGCTTCCGTTTTCTAAATTTTTTACTACAGGCATTAATCCTAAATTTCCTGCTAACTGTACGCGATTTTTAATTGTGTTCATACGATTTGATTTTTTAATTGTTTTTACTTTTTTGTTTTCTGTCATTTCTTAACCGGTTGCAACGCTTGTTTGGATTTGACGAGGACAAAGGTATAGCCACTAAAAAGCCGGAGTCGTATAGTAAGCGATTATACTCGGAAGAAAACATTTGTAACCGTTTGTAAACGAATAATTGAACCGATTAAGATTCAGATATACAATTATTTACGTAAATTTCTAAGTGCTTGATCACAACTTCACTTGTTTAATCATTTTCATGATAATAATTAATAGGCTCAAATGTTTTTTTAATTTCCAACTCCCTTTTATTAACTTGGTGATACACTCGTATGATAAAGGAATCGCATTATAGATATTTGTATAATAATACTGAGATGATTGTTCTGCTATGTGATGAACAATTAAATATCGTTGATGTAAATCCCGTTTTTGAAAGGGTTTTAATCTTAATAAGGAAAATGTATCAGGAAAATCGGCCAATTTAATATTACCGGATCTTGTTAGTTCCGGACGAATGGAGTTACTCAAGAATGTTTTAAATACCGGGGAAACTTTTTTGATTGACGAAATGAACTTAGGAGAAAATTATGGAGGTATTTACGTTCGACTTAGAGCTTTCAAAATGGATGATGTATTAGGTATTATGTGTAAAAACATAACAGAAGAAGTTGAGATTATTGACGCCCTTGAAGTTTTGATGCGCAAAGTGGCCAACTACTTCAGAGAACCGTTGGTTACCATCTTAGGATTGACGGCACTTTCAGGGAAAGAGAATGATGCAGATCAGAAAACAACGTAACTTAATTTTATAAAAATACAAGGCGAAATTCAGGATAGCTTGATTACAAAACTTTCAGTTGACCTTGATTTTTCCACTCATTAAATCTCTCCAATAGACCTTAAAAAGTTATGTAAGGAAATGTTAAAGGGGCATGAACTTGACTTTAAAACCTTTAATATCCATGCCAAGGTTAATAATAATACCACTAAGCCTTTTAAAGGCTCGGAAAAACTAACGAAGTTGATACTTCAAAATCTCTTGACTAATGCTATTAAATTCCGCGACCATAACAAAGCATCTACTCAGAAAACGATAAACGTTGTGGATAATGCCTTTGGCGTTCGAATTGTTTTTAGTGACAACGGAATAGGTATTCCTAAAGCGGCACATAAAGATGTATTCCGATTGTTTTTTAGTGCACAAAATAATTTTAATACCGGTGGTTTTGGAATGTTTATTATTAAGCATGCTGTGCGAAAAATGAGTGGTCATATTTCATTTGTCGGTGATCCGGGATTTGGAACTGTTTTTAAAATAGGTTTGGCCAATTTAACCTAATAAAAAAGCCTTGCGTTTGCAAGGCTTTAAACAACTCATGATTTTTTTCTAATTCATAATTTTCTTGGTTTGATTTTTATTGTTGATAAAAGTGTTAATTAGCAAGATTGATTCATTCGACTGAATTGGCACAATTATTCTTCTTGTATTGTTTTCTATTTTTTGAGTTTCCATTAATTTTTGTCCGATTAAATTATAAACTTCGTAATAATTGTTAGTTGATTTTATTTCAGCTTGAATGTCTATTACAATGCCTTCTTCTGTTTTTCTAACAATAACATTGCCGTTGCCATTTTCAGAAATTTGTTGGTAAATAGAGGTTGTAATTACGTTGTTATAGGCCTTCACTGTATGTGTAACTGATGATGTATCACCGCAAGCATTAATTGCTAACAATACAATTTGATACGTACCAGGAACAGTATAGCTATGAGTTGCGTTAACGGCAGTTGAAGTATTTCCGTCTCCAAAGTTCCAAACAAAAGTAGTGGAATTAATGGATGTATTAATGATATTTAGTGGTGTATTGCTATTAACATTTATACTGTCAGAACTTAAAATAAATGAAGCAACAGGTACAGTGTTATTGGCAGTCAAAATAATGTCTTTTGAATCGTTACTGCAAGATCCGGCAGAAGTAATATCCACATGATAGAAGCCCTCTGATAAATTATTTAATGTATCGGCAGTGGTTTTGTTATATGAAGTCTTGATTACATTGCCGGTACTATCTTTCCAAAAGTAATCCCATGGACCATTCAAAGAAGAGGAAGCAATGATTGCGCCATTTGAAGAATTTTTACACAATGGATTAATCAAAGAGGTGGTGGCTACAGATGGGTTAAGACCAATTGTAATAAAAAATCTGTTTTCGTAGGTGCTATCTGAAATATTAAAGGTGTAGCTGCCCGAACGCAAATCGTGTACATTGTTGCTTAAACGATCATGTAACTGAATACATGCCCCGGTAGCAAAGTTGTTAATGTTTATTGGAGTTATTTTATAAATTCCATTATAACTTGAATTCACTGAAACAGGAATTGTATAAGAGCCAGAAACGGGAGGAATACTGTTGATTTTTAATTTGGTATTTGCTGCGGTTGTGAAAATCTCAGCATTTCCAAAAGGGTTAGAGATATGAACAGCATCAAAACTCTGGTCGTAACCATTAGTGGCATTACTATTAATATTTATAGCTGCCATGGTGTTAAAGTTTTTTACATTATTACCACCTGTTAAGTTTAAAATAAACATATTAGACATAGATGGGTTTGCGTTGTTGTTTACCTTCAGCATTGCATTTGTGTTATAAGTATTAGACTTCCAGTTTTCGGCAGGATGTATGCTAAAGTTGTTTAATGCACGAATCATGAAGGCTTGGCCTGTTGGGATATTGTCATCCACACCACCTTCATTAACCGGAGGCACAGAGCCTACATTTGGCGTATAAATTGCATAATCACCGTTTCCGCCATTTAAATCCGGATTCCATACATACAATGTGTTTTCTAAATTATTTGTATTTCCGCTTATTACTTTGCTGAAGCTAATTGGTGATGGATATGGATTACCGATTAAGTTCCATCCATTATCATTAGAAACTGAACCTGTTAATGTAATAGGCATGGCAGGTAAAGTGCCTTGTACAACGGAACCTTTCAGGTCGATCAAAATATCTGTAGTTGTTGTTTGACCGTTTCCTAAATAAACCCACCAGCCTTTACCTACGCCAATTGTATTAGTGATACTTGTTATAGGAACAAAATGAAGTGCATTGTAAGTGTCGCCGGTAAAAGCGCTCTCGTCGTAACTGCTAATTGAATTAAATAGTGTGTTGCCAAGCATATTGCCGTCAGGACAACTAGGGCATAAGATAGAGAAATCGTCATTCCAGTCATTGAAGGTTGCTCCGTATACACCAGCTGCTGATAAACTATTATAACCAGTAGAACCACCTTTTGCTAGTGTTTCTACAACAGCGTTGCCTGTTAAAGCTCCATTAGGACCAATTTCTCCAACTCTTCCTTTAGCGGTTGCAGTTGATTTCAAAGTTAAATTTCCATTGCCTGCTGCAATAGTACCAACAGTAGGCGTAATGCTTCCGTAAACGTCAACAGGATTTCCTAAAGATAATACAGACCCGCTTCTGTTGATATAGATATCTTTCATGCTTTTGTTTGCAGAATTAGACTGGTCGAATAACAAACTGTTAACGATTGATCCGCTGCCTCTGATGTTTAAAGATGAACCTGTAGAACCGGCGAATGAACCGGCAGATTGTGACGCAGGAAAAGTAATCGCGCCGTTTAATGTAAGTGTTTTGCCATTTAAATAAATTAATCCGTTATTAAAAGCAGAGTTTCCGCTCACAGTTAAGTCGCTTCCAAGAATAATAGAACCAGAAACGCGGTTAATGTTTAATTTGTTTATAGTTAACATAGAAGAGCCAATACCAAATGTTAAGGTTCCAAAGTTACCGCTACCGGCAATGTTTAAGATAGAATTACCCGTTAAAATCATGCCATTACCTGAAACAGTGCCATTCAAATTAAGGCTAATCATATTGTTGTTGCTCATTTTTAAATTTGTTCCTGAAAGAATAAGTTCGCCATTGATGGTAGTGTAACCTGAAATATTTTTAACACTACCGCCTGATAGCACAAGGTTATGATAGATTTTGTCATAGATGGATATAGGAATTGTTTGAGCAAACTCAATGGTTGATCCTATATTTATGTTGATGTTACTACTAGCAGGTAAAGATCCGTTAGCAAGACTTAAAGTTGAATTGGAAACAACCTGAAGCGTGGCGTTATTTAAACTCAATAGGTATGCTGCAGGAACTGTAAAATGTGTGCGCTTTGTATTACCATCACCTAAGTTGATTGAAACATTTCCTCCACTAACTGCCCAGTTACCGGTAAGACTGGCACTTTGAATATTAGTAGTAGAATTATACATGTTAAATGTTTGTCCTGAAGTTGTAAAATCAACCGGATTTGAGCCACTTCCATCAGGATTAGATCCCCATGAGCTAAGTAAGTTAGGAGCGCTTCCGTTCCAGTAATAAATTCCGGTTTGAGTTCCGTTTACAAAAAGGTCATCAAATGAAACAAAGAAACCGTTTCCTGATCCGGTGTATGACCAGCGAAGGTAAACCGTTTGTTTGTTATTAACAGCCGATGGCAAGCTTATTGTAGGAGATGTATGCCATGCGTTATCACTTGCAACATCAGTAAACGGAACGGTTGTGTAATTAATATTATCTAAGCTATATTCAAGTGTAACTGATGGAGCGCCGCTTGAGCGGTATCCGTTCCACTGAACTGTAATGTTATTGTATCCAATTGTAGAAAAAGATGCAGAAGTTGCACTTTCGAGGCCGGTACTTAAATCAAAGCCTGTTAAAGCGCTTCCACCCGTTCCTAAAGGGCATTGTATTACCCAGCCGGAGCAAGTTGTACTGTTATCATCAATCGCCCAGTCGGAAGTAGTTGATGCAGTATTCCAGTTGGATGGGAAAGATGTGTTGCAAGTGCCGTTATCGAATTTTTCTGAATAAGGCAATTGTGCTTTGAATACTGATAAGCTTAAGCAAAACGAGATTAGGACGGTTAGTTTGTTTGTGGTTATCATGACTTGTGTTTTTTTATTTTAATGATTCAAAGGTATTTTGCTTGTTATTTTTTTTTAAATCCATATTGTTAATCAACTTTCGCGTGTAAGATTTGCGGCATTTTGGTAAAATGATGGTCTAACGGGTAGTTGTCGGTTTAAATAGTAGAGAGTAACTCAAATGAAACCCAACGCTTCTTATTGCGGAGATAATGACGAAGTCTTTAACGGTTTTAATAATGCGCTTTTTCTTGTTCATCTTCACTTGTCGGTTGGAATTCATATAGTGTACAACTGTAAAGCCATCAAGTGTTCTTTTGGCAGTGCGTAACAAGTGGTAAGCATCAGTAGTGGCTGCAAAGAAAGTTGTGCTGCCGGTAAATTTTGGTCCCAGAGTGGGGTCGCCGTTTTTGTATTTGTTTCTCCAGCTCAGTTCCGGATTCCAAAACTGATCGTTAGCATTTGGAAAACGTGTTTTAAATCCATTATAGTAATGATAGCTGATGGTTTCGATAGTTCCGTCAAGAAAACCTGATGCAAACGCTGAAGAACCGGAAACAATATATTTTTTCCATTCCTTTTGTGCGATGGCGGCCTGTGATAATACTACTAATAAGATTATTCTAAGAATACTGTATTGTAATTTTGATGTTTTCATCGTTGATTAATTATTTAAATCAAAATTACCCTGCCCAATAGGAAATATTAAACTGATAAGCTTTTATTGCTTACGTATGTAAGAATTGCAATAAATTTGTTGTTGGTTTTAAGTGGCAAAAGAGGTGTTGTTAATGCAGCTAAAGGCATTATAAACATTATCAAAAGACGATAGATTAGAATTTTATTCCCAGAAGTGTGACATCGTCTACCTGGAAATTATCACCTATCCAATTCTCAAAAAAGTTTTCTACACTTTCATTTTGAGATTTCATGGGTTGATGTTGAAGTGAAAGTAAAAACTGAAGTAAATTCTTTTTCATGAGTTTCTTGCCTTTTAATCCTCCAAATTGGTCCGGTAATCCATCGGTGAAAAGGTACAGGGTATCCCCTGGCATTAATGAGTATTCAGTTTCTGAAAATACTTTTTCAGTACCCAAATCCCCACCACCTATAGGAAAATTATTTGCCTTTAAAGTAGTGTAAGACTGCTCTCTGAATATATAACCATCATTTTGCGCTCCGGAAAAAGTGAGTTTGTTTGTTTTATGATCTATAACACATAGAGAGATAGCCATTCCATCACGCATTTTGTTTTCATTTTGATTAAAGATGTTGTTTATGGAGGCATCTATTTCATGTAAAATAAGTCGGGGTTCCTGTATTTTTTTATCTATTACAATAAAGTTGAGGAGTTGCATACCAATCATCGACATAAGTGCGCCCGGTACACCATGACCGGTACAATCGGCAGAAACTATGAATGTTTTATTATCTTGTTTATGGATCCAGTAAAAATCACCACTTACAATATCTTTTGGTTTGTAGAACAGCAATATCTCTTCAAAGTAATTTTTAAAATATTCTTTAGGTCGTAACATGGCACTCTGAATGTTTTTTGCGTAACGTATGCTGTCATTTATGTCTTTATGAGCCTCACTTAATTTTTTATTTGCGTTAGTAAGTTCTAATGTTCTAACTTCAATTTTATTCTCAAGATCTACCAGCATGTTTTCCAGTTCTTTTTCTGTTTCCCGTTTGTCGAGCCATGCCTTTAACATAAATGATAATGCGTTTATTAAATTGTGAGCCTCCAGACAAGCAGGACCTAACTCGGTTTGATTTTCCGGAAGATCATAAAAAACTTCTATTTTTCCTGTATAGTTACTTAAGGTTGTAAAAGTCGATTTGAGTTCAGTTTTTGTTTCAAAAAATAAATCACTCGTATACACATTGTCTTTATAGTTGATACGTGCAGATATTTTGTCGCTGAACTGGCATCCGTTAGGTATCGCCTTTGCAATTAATCCTAATACTATATGGATGTTTTTATGTTTGTTGAAAATTTCAAAAAGCGTATAAAGCAACTCCTGCTCTTTAATTCTTTCTGTATATTTCAGTTGAATTGTATTAAGTTGATTTTGTGTCAGAGTATAGTTATTGCTTAGTGCTACCGTTTCAGAAATATCTCTGGCGATGCCTGAATAATAAGTTCCAACTCCCTTATGGTTTTTAGTGGTTAACTTTATTATATGATGAATGTGTTTTTCTTGGCCTAAGTCGTTATTAACGCGCAAAGTAAATTCTATTTTACCTTCTTGCTTTTGATTGAGTAATGTAAACGAGTCAATAGCAGTTTTTAGGTCGTCCTTGTGTACATAACTACTCAGAAAAGAGAACCCGTCCATATCTTTTAATTTGGTGTAATTAACACCAATCAGGCTAGCATAACTTCTTGTAAAAAGCACTTTATTAATTATGGGGTCGTATTCCCAGATTCCGGCGTCTAGTATAGTTAGCGCATTACCTAGTTTGTCTTCAAAAAGGGAGTTGTTATGAAGAAAACGATTGTCTTTTGGTGAATGCAAGTCTTCAACAAAAAAAGTATTTTTAGTTATTGTATTTTTGGTAATATTAGAATTCATATTAATAAGTTTAGTACAAAGTAACAGCCAATTAAAAGTATACCCAATGCTAAAAACGCTAAAATCTTACATATGCAATAACAGCTGGTATTTAGTGAAGTAAGCGTGTAGAATCTGGGAATGGTCTACAATTATGTATATAAAATATATACATTATAACTTTTAAAAGTAGTTAGAAAGTTTGAAGTGAAACTTGACAAGTAACAAAATATATATATCTTTGTTAGAGTATGAGAAGAACGCTTAAACTTAAAAAACCTGTTACGCGCTTTAGCACAGTCATGCTAATTGATGATAATGAAATGGACAATTTCATCAATCAGAAAATAATTGAGGCAAATGGATTTGCTGAAAAGATCTATACCAATACCAATGGCTTAAGCGCAATAGAATTTCTTAAGAATATTTATGTTAAAAAAGAAATGCTGGATAAAATGATTCCGGATGTAGTGTTTGTTGATTTAAACATGCCAATTTTAAATGGCTTTCAGTTTATAGAAAAGTTTTATGAGTTGCCTTCTCCGATTGTGGAGAAAAGCAAAATTGTTATTTTAACTTCTTCTTTAAATGCAGCGGATAAGGATATAGCACGAAGACTCAATCCTGA
>JBBAKL010000016.1:10490-48899 GCA_040403535.1 Bacteroidia bacterium | reverse complement strand
TTTCTACAACAAATTACCTGCTACATTTTTGGCAATCATTTCCTTCAATGAACGTGTATATAAAAAAGTAATTCTATTTACAGAACGGTTAGCTTTTCTAGGACTATTCATCCCGGCTCCTGATCTTTAAATTTCTTTACTTCAATACTTCAATTAACGTGTCCGTGTAAAACGGGGTGGCAAAAGTATGAACGAAATCTGATTCTGCAAAATTTTTTGACAAAATAATTTGAAAAAAATAGAATTTTAGAGCAAATGCTTAAAAACCAAGGACTAATTGTTGCAATAAATCGACAAATATTTTGATGACTTTTTAAAAAAAACCAGTACTAAATGAGGGTTTAAAGCTTCTTAACGGGAATTACTTGCTTTTCAAGAATTTTATGTTGTTGTTTGTGTTATTCAATTTTTCATTGCATCTATGGCAGGCGTTAACAAAGTAATATTAATCGGAAATTTAGGTAAAGACCCTGAGTTAAAATATCTAGAAGGTAATATAGCCCGTTTAAATTTTAGTTTAGCAACTACCGAGTCATTTAAAGACAAAAATGGTAACAGAGTTGATCAAACCGAATGGCACAACATTGTTATGTGGCGATCACTGGCCGAAACAGCAGAAAAGTTATTAAAAAAAGGAACTCAAGTATATATTGAAGGGAAATTGCAAACCCGTCAGTGGAACGATAAAGACGGTAATAAACGCAGTACTACGGAAGTGGTTGCTGAAACATTCAAAATATTACAACGCAGAGAACCTAATCAACAAAACTCTTCCGAGGGAAATGATTCGGGAAACGGTGATTTACCTTTCTAATTGAAAAAAACACTTACATATTTATCAATAGCACTTTGTGTTGGTTTTGCTTTTGCATCCTGTGAAGATGATGATGAAAAAATATTTTCTCCTAAACCACGAGGCTATTTTCGCATTGACTTCCCTGAAAAAAAGTATATATCATTAGATACTTCTTGTCCATATTCGTTTGAAATACCTACATACGCCATAATTGGCGCAGATAAACATAAAAACGCGGAACCTTGTTGGTATAACATCGAATTCCCAAAGTTTGGAGCAACAATTCATTTAAGTTACAAGCCCGTAAATAATGATTTAAATGTGTTTTTAGAGGATTCAAGGAATTTTGCTATCCGACACCAGATAAAGGCAACGGGTTTAGATGAATCGATTGTTGTTCGAGATAGCGCTAAAGTGTACGGTTTAGTGTACGATATTGCAGGTAACACCGCCTCCTCGGTTCAGTTTTATTTAACCGATAGTACCCATCATTTTCTACGCGGTGCCCTTTATTTCAATTCAGTTCCAAATATCGATTCTCTTAAAATCGTAATTGATTTTATTCGGGAAGATATTTTACACATGGTTAAAACCTTTAAATGGAAGGATTTACCAGGTCAAAACAAAAAGTCGTGATTTTCTAGTTATAAATTTTTAAGGCGTTACCGTCATAAGTATTGGTGTACAACTTAAGCGGAAAGGTAGCTGGCCCGGATGTAACTGCGCCGTCAACTATTTGCCACTTCGAACCACTAATGGTGTCCTTACAGGTAAAGTTATCCGACTGGACTTTTACCCTGGCATCAAAGGTATTTGGATCATAGGTAGATGTGCGTTCTAACACCACAAAATCGGTAGCAGTTTTCCGGTACACAATTATCCCGTTAACTCCACCGTTAAAATACATCCAGCCTCCAGGAGTTTGAATTTTAAAGTTTAATGGATCGTTTGGGTAAATTGTGAGATTTAACGGCGAATATGGCACATTACTATTATTGTTTTCATTTGCCTTTTTACACGAAAAAGCCATTAAGCTAATGTAAACTGCTAAAACTATTTTTATTTTTTTAGTAAAAAACATTGATCCCATCATGGCAATAAAGCCTTACCTTTACACAAATTTACTGAAATGGAGGACGGAAACCAAAATATTGAACCAAAAAGAAATAATCCATTTCTTCCCTTGTACTTTTCAATTGTTTTGGTAATAGGAATATTCACCGGATATTTTTTTTCGTTTGAAAATACATTTATTACTGAATCAAACAAGCTTCCAGGCAAAAACAATCCTTACCGAAAAATCAACAACCTATTAGATTATATTGAAGAGCAATACGTGGATTCGATCAACAAAAAACAATTGGTGGAAAAAACAGTAAGCTCTATGTTAAAGAGTTTGGACCCCCACTCTGATTATATTCCTGCTGAAGAATTTAAACAAGTGAACGAATCGCTTCAGGGAAATTTTGAAGGAATTGGCATCGAGTTTAATATTTATAACGACACCATCCGTGTGATTACACCAATAATGGGCGGTCCTTCTGAAAAACTTGGAATTAAGGCCGGTGATAAAATAATTAAAGTTGACGGAAAAAATGTTGCCGGCGTTAACATTACCAACAAAGAAGTATTTAATAAATTAAGAGGGGGAAAAGGGTCAATTGTAGTAGTAAGTATTTTAAGAAGTGGTGTTAAAAAAACTATCGATTTTAGTATCACGCGTGATGAAATTCCCTTGTATAGTATTGATGTTTCTTATTTAGTAAAGCCCGGTATTGGCTACATTAAAATTAGCCGTTTTGCATCCACAACTTATGAAGAATACCTGCAGGCCTTTAATGATTTGAGTAAAAAAGGAATGAAAAAACTAATTCTTGATCTACGTGGTAATCCAGGTGGATTTTTAAAAGCAGCTGTAGATATCGCGGATGAGTTTTTGATGAACGGCCTTCAAATTGTTTATACTGAAGGAAGAGCGAATCCTAAAAAAGTATATAAGGCCACTACTCATGGAAGCTTCGAAAATAATCCTTTAGTGATTTTAATTGACGAAGGCAGTGCTAGCGCCAGTGAAATTGTAGCCGGCGCCGCACAGGATAACGACAGAGCAACAATTATAGGCCGAAGAAGTTTCGGTAAAGGCTTAGTACAGGATCAATTAGACTTGCCTGACGGATCGGCAATCCGCTTAACAGTGGCAAGGTATTATACTCCTACAGGCAGATGTATACAAAAACCTTATGATGAAGGTAACGAAGCATACTACAACGAAGAAATTGAGCGTTATAGCGATGGCGAATTAATTAACGCAGACAGTTCTAAATTAGATAAAAGCAAAAAATTCATTACGCCCGGCGGTAAGATTGTTTATGGTGGCGGTGGTATTATGCCGGATATTTTTGTTTCTTTAGATACTGCTAAATACACACCATATGTTAACCGCGCCTTTTATGCAGGCGTTATTAATTTATACGCTTTTGAATTTTGTGATAAACACCGTGCAGAAATACATAAATCTTACAGTGCAGATAAATTTGTCAATTCATTTACATTGAACGATGAAATGTTGAATGAGTTTTTCAAATTCGCGGAAACTAAAAAAGTTGAAGGGACTCCGTTGGAGTTAGAAAAAAGTAAAACGAATTTGCGTCAATTACTTAAAGCGCTAATTGGTCGCAATTTATATGATAAGGATGCCTATTACCCTATCATCAACGCTACAGACAACAGCATTAAAAAAGCAATAGAAATTCTTGAAAAATAACAATTATTTAATTTTTTAAAACTCAATTATTACCTAACTTCGGGTAGAATTTTTATTAACCTTTTAAAACCAAATTATATGGCATTTGAATTACCAAAATTACCATACGCGTTTAACGCGTTAGAGCCGCATATTGATGCGCGCACAATGGAAATCCATCACGGAAAACACCATCAGGCTTATGTAACCAATTTAAATAATGCTATTGCCGGAACTGATGCTGAAAAATTAAGCATTGAAGAAATCTGCAAGAATATTTCAAAATATCCTGTTGCAGTAAGAAATAATGGCGGTGGTCATTATAACCACACTTTATTCTGGAACATTATGGCTCCAAATGCAGGTGGAATTCCAACTAACGAAGTTGGTAAGGCGATTGAAGCGGAATTTGGTTCTTTCGATAATTTTAAAACTCAGTTCGCACAAGCAGGCGCTACCCGCTTTGGTTCTGGCTGGGCTTGGTTAAGTGTAAAAGCCGATGGAAAATTATGCGTATGTTCTTCACCGAATCAAGATAATCCTTTAATGGATATCAGCGATTGTAAAGGAACGCCTGTATTAGGAATGGATGTTTGGGAACATGCTTATTATCTGCATTATCAAAACCGCCGTCCGGATTATATAAGCGCGTTTTTTAATGTTATCAATTGGAATAAAGTAAACGAGCTTTACTTAGCCGCTAAGAAATAATCCTTCGACAAGTTCAGGGCAGATACAAAATGCCTTTGAATAACATTATTATGTTTAATCTTTATTAAAACGGATTGTCGGAAACGATAATCCCTTTTTTAATTTTGTCTTAACGCATCATAACTCCATTATAGGTGCTAATTTTAAACATGCGATACATAACACTCATATTTCTTTTGCTTTCCCTGAATACATTCTCAGAAAAAAAGGAAGTTTGGTTAATTGATAGTACAGGAACTGTTTTGCAAAAACAATTAGTTGAAACCGAAGTGTTACAAAAATCAGTTGAGGCACCTAATCCACTCTTTAAGATTTTCTATAAAAAACAAATCAATAACCGTAAACTAACAGCTGCTATATTAGCTTTTCCCTTTCCTTTTGGAATTGTTGGATTGCATCGCATTTATCTTGGAACAAAACCTTATGTTCCCGTTGTTTACATTGCAACGCTTGGTGGCATATTTGGCGTTTTACCTTTAATTGATTTCTTTGCGATTATCTTTGATAAAGATTTTGAAAGCTACAATGAAAACGGAAAAGTTCTTATGTGGGTGAAATAGTTTAATTCCCGCTAAAGCAGGTAAATTTCTATTTCCAATAAGATTTAGTGATTTATGTGTGAGTAGTAACTTAACTAAATTCAGATCTACACAAAGTTCTCGCCCTTCTGAACTTTCACATCATTAACAAAGTTTCGTATTTGTTGCTCGTCTTGTTTCTTACAAATCATTAATACGCCCTCCGACTCCACTACAATATAATCTTCCAAACCTTGCAAGACTACTAATTTGTTTTTTGGGACCTGAACAATGCAATTATTACAATTATACTGCATGACATTTTTTCCAACAATGGCATTTTTATTATCATCGTGTTTTAAGTGAGTATATAACGAACCCCAGGTTCCTAAATCACTCCACCCGATATTTGAAGAACGCACATTCACGTTTTTTGCTTTCTCCATCACCGAATAATCGATAGAAATGTTTTTACAAACATTATAGGCTTTTTTAATAAACGCCTCTTCTTTTTCAGTATTGTAATCATCCCAACCTTCTTTAAATACATTGGCCAATTCCGGATCATGTGCTTCCATAGCCTTAATAATACTATTGGTGCTCCAGATAAAAATACCGGAATTCCACAAGAAGTCGCCACTCTCCATAAAAAACTTAGCCATATCATGATCTGGTTTCTCCGTGAAGGTTTTAACTTTAAATATACGTTTGTCCTTTTCTTTTTGTGGAGAATCTACATACTGAATGTACCCGTAACCGGTATCCGGACGGGTTGGCTTTATGCCTAATGTTACTAAACAATCTTCAGCAGAAGCCTTTGAAAAGCAAGAATTGATCGCTTTTACAAAAGTTTCTTCTTTTAAAATCAGGTGGTCGCTGGGTGCTACAACGGTTACAGCATTCTGGTTTAGCTTATGAATTTTATAAGAAGCATAAGCCACACATGGTGCGGTATTTTTTCTTGATGGCTCGCACAAAATATTTTGTTTAGGCAACTTTGGCAATTGTGTAGCACACAACTCTTCGTACGCTGTACTTGTAACTACATAAATATTTTCATTCGGACAAACCTTCAATAAGCGATCGTAAGTTTGCTGCAATAATGTACGCCCGGTTCCTAAAATATCAATAAACTGTTTAGGGTGCGAGCTTGTACTCATAGGCCAAAAGCGTGTACCAACACCACCTGCCATTATTATTGCGTAATGATTCTTCATAAATTCAGCATGTAAAAATACAAATTTTTTATCCTTTTCGTATTGGCAAAATGTTTCTAAAACGTAAAAGATTAGGTATTTGCGAATTATTAACGTATATTTGCAGCTGTAATCACTGTTTAGTGAGTTTAACTGTTGCGAATTTTGTCCGCCGTAAGGCATTAACTGCAAAGTTGAATTTTCTGAAGCAGTTAATGTTTAATCTAAAATAAAAATTATGACTTTTGAAGAATTAGGGCTTAATGCTAGCCTTATGCATGCCATTAAAGATCTTGGCTACACAAATCCAACACCCATTCAGCAACAAACTATTCCTTTACTAACCACTACACAAACCGATGTAGTTGCATTAGCTCAAACAGGAACCGGTAAAACAGCTGCATTTGGTTTTCCTATCTTAAATTCAATTGATGCGAGCGACAGAGACACACAGGCATTAATTTTAGCACCCACACGCGAATTATGTTTACAAATTGCCAACGACTTAAAAAACTTTGGTAAATATGTAAAAGGCTTAAATATTACTGCGGTGTACGGCGGTTCCAGTATTGTTAATCAAATTAACGATATTAAAAACGGAACACAAATTATTGTGGCTACTCCAGGAAGATTAGTTGATTTAATTGAGCGTCGCGCAGTAAAATTACAAACCATAAACATCGTAGTTTTAGACGAAGCAGATGAGATGTTAAACATGGGCTTTAAAGATGACTTAGATGTTATCCTTGAACAAACTCCTGAAACAAAAAACACATGGTTATTCAGCGCAACGATGCCAAAAGAAGTAGAACGTATTGCACGTAACTACATGAATAAACCTGCTGAAATCAGCGCAGGTAAACGTAATGAAGGTGCTGAAAACATTAAACATATTTGTTATCTGGTAAATCAACGCGATCGTTATTTAGCACTTAAGCGTATTGCCGATTTCTATCCTGAAATTTTCGGAATGGTGTTTTGCCGTACTAAAGCCGAAACACAACAAGTTGCCGACGCTTTGATTAAAGACGGTTACAGTGCTGACGCTTTGCACGGAGATTTATCGCAATCACAACGTGATTTTGTAATGAAACGTTTCCGTAACCGCACTTTACAAATGTTAGTAGCTACCGACGTGGCTGCACGCGGTATTGATGTAGATAACATTACACATGTAATCAATTATAATTTACCTGAAGATGTTGAAAATTACACACACCGCAGTGGCCGTACAGCTCGCGCCGGACGTTCAGGTATGTCAATTGCTATTATTACTCCTAAAGAAACAGGAAGAATAAAAGATATCGAACGTATTTTAAATAAAAAGTTTGAAACCGCTTCTATTCCTGATGGTGTTGAAGTTTGTGAAAAACAATTATTCCATTTAGTGAAAAAATTACACGATGTGGAAGTTCGTGATGAGGATATTGAAAAATACTTACCAAAAGTTTACGAAGAACTAAAAGACTTAAGTAAAGAAGAAATTATTAAACGTTTCGTTTCTGAAGAATTCAACCGATTCTACGATTACTATCAGAATGCTCCTGACTTAAATTCAGCAAAAGAAGGCGGACAATCTAACAACCGCACTAAACGTTTCTTTGTAAATATGGGAATGATGGATGGTTTCAATAAAAATTCATTAAAAGAATTTTTAGCGGAATCTGCTAAAGTACACTCAAGAATGGTATTTAATGTGGATGTGAAAAATTCCTTCTCTTTCTTTGAAACAGAAAGTAAACATGTTGATGATTTTATGGCGGTAAACAAAACCGGCCTTGAATTCAACAACCGTAAAGTTTCTTTAGAGATTTCTGAAAAACGAATGAAAGAAAGCAGTGGCGGTGGCGAAAGAAAATTTGGTGGCGAACGCAGATCCGGTGGTGGCGACAGAAAATACGGAGAACGCAAATCGTTTGGTGGTGATAAAAAATACGGCGACAGAAAATCATCAGGCGGTGACAGAAAATACAGCGACAGAAAATCCGGTGACCGTAGTTTTGGCGATAAAAAATTCAGCGACAAAAAACGTGAAGGAAGCGATTTCAAAGAAAAGAAATCATTTGGCTCACGCGATGGACTCAGCAGAAAACAACGCTATAGCAAAGACAAATCTTAAAAAACAAACCCCGATAAATTATCGGGGTTTTTTATTTTATTGTTTAATGAATTTTCCGGTTTTAATCGTTAGTGCGTTCGATTTTATAACATAATAATAGCAACCTTCGTTTAATAACTTAATATCGATTATCGAATTTTCATGGTCAAGCTGATAACGTTGCACTAAATTACCTACAACATCATAAACCATTATTTCCGCGTTATTGTCAGGCGTGTAAAATGAAACATTTAAAACATCATTAGCCGGATTTGGCCAAAATTTTACTTCATTTATTAATTCATTATTGTTTTCAACTCTGGTTGAGATTCCACAAGCTAAAACAGTTGGTGTAACCGGTATGCAGGTTGCATCAAAATAACAATAGCCTGCATGTCCCCATCCTGTACAATCACCTGCAGTAACTTCCAGGAAAATATTTTGACCCACATAAGGCGCTAAATTTACTGTATAGGTTTTCCAACAGAAATAAGCCAGATTCCTCGATACGACTATATTTTTAAATGCGGTGCTGTTACCACAACTGGTGGTACCGGCAAACGGCGAATTATACTGCGTATAAAAATAATTATCCACTCCATCTTGCACCCTCACATTATTATAAGCATAATCTGTGCATGAATGTCCTAATCCACTAACGTATCACGAAATAGTATATTGAAGAACACTAGCCGTAGATGTAACGGCAATTGGATAAGTAATACGGGTAATTTGACCTAAATGAACACTTACTGCGTCACTATCGTTTAATCGAACTACTTTTGTACCTCCTAAGGGTGAGTGAGGTAATAGACCGGCATAAGGCTCAGTAAATGGAGTTGTGATTATTGGTGCTTCCAGGCTACCTGGTGTTGGACAACAACCTAGCATATTCAGATTATTACCTGCAACTTGTACTGTGCCACCAGTAACGTTCCAGTTACTTAAATTACCATTCTCAAAATTTATATTCGGACAAGCTTGAGAAAATAATTGTGACATAAAAAAGATACAAAAAATTGAAGTAAATAGCTTTTTCATTTAATTGGCTTAGGGTTAAAACAAATTTATGTTCAACCTACACCTAAACAAAACCCTTCACTCAATTTATTTTAAGCTACAAGAAGTATTAAATAAAGATTTTAGGTTAATTAGCTGATTTTAAGCTAAATAAATTACAATAAAAAAGTAAATTTGCTGTAACATTAAAGGGCCTTATTCGTCTTATTACTATAAAATGACAGTATCCGATTATAATAATTGTGTTGAAGAGCATTCAGACGGCTTATACCGTTTTATTCTGAAACACATTAAAGATAAAGATGCCGCACGCGACATCGTTCAGGATACTTTTGAAAAAATGTGGCGCAAAGTTGATCAGGTAGAAGCCGAAAAAGCGAAATCTTATTTATTCACTACCGGTTATCACACGCTAATTGATTATACACGTAAAGCAAAGAAACAGGGAAGCTTTAATGAAGTACATGATAATAATTTAACGTATGAGAAAAATTACAGCGATCTGAAATCCATATTAAATGAAGCGTTGGATAAATTGCCTGAAATTCAAAAAACAGTTATTCTTTTACGTGATTATGAAGGGTATGATTACGCAGAAATTGGTGAAATAACCAATTTAAGTGAAAGTCAGGTTAAAGTTTACATATTCAGAGGCAGACAATTTCTGAAAAATTACATTGGTAAAATGGAGGCCGTAATATAATGGCGAATAAAATAAATATCGATAATTACGAAGCTTATTTACTGGATTACATGGAAGGTAATTTAAGTAATGAAGAAATTACTCTATTAAAAGCTTTTGCCTCGCAACACCCTGAATTAAACATTGATTTGGAAGAATTAGAACTTGTAGAACTGGAAGATGATTCTTTAAAATTTGAAGGAAAAGCAGCTTTAAAAAAGTCAGCTGATCAATTAGTATCTGACGAAGACTACATCAACTATATTGAAAAAACTATTTCTCCTGAAGAAAAAAATAAACTAGATGCTTTTCGCGTCAAATACCCCGAAATAAACAAAGAACTAAACTTATACCAACATACAATCGTATCCGCCGATAAAAATATAATTTTTGAAGACAAACAATCATTAAAGAAAGAGCCGAAAATAATTTGGTTATTAAGTCGTCAAACATTATCCATGGCTGCTGCTGTTACAATTATTGTTGGCTTCATTGTTATATTCAGATTATACACAAACAACTCTTCAGATAATTTATATTCATCTAAATCAAACAACACAATAATTAGCAACAACAACAATACTGTTGCTGACTCCTCTGCAAAAACACCTGAAAATACAAGTGAAAATACAAGTAAAAATACTTTTACTGAAGAACAAACACAGCAAGCTGGTCTGGTTGCTGCTCATCGCACTGAAAAGAAAAGCACATCAAGAAAAAACAATACACTTAAAGAAAATACGCTTTCTAAAGAAACAATTGCTTCAAACACAGTTACAACAAGCTTAGTTGCAGAAACAACACACACAACAGTATCAGAAACTTCTACGATAAGCGCAGTTGCAAAAGAATTGGTTAAGCCCGCTAATGAAACTAAAACCAATTCTACTTTTATTATTACCGAAAAAGCATTTGATGAAGACGAAATTGTATTGGCGTCAAATGATCGCGCTAATTTCTGGCAAAAAGCAAAAAAAGCAGTAATTGGTTTAAATAAAATTGGCGTGAAATCAGTAAATGTATCCGATAAAAAATCGGAAAATACCGAACAGTACAACTTATCGGTTGGAAATATTTCTATTCAAAAAAATAAATTTATTCAGGAGTAGCTGTAACTTTTTTAATTCAATATCCGTCTTATTACTAAAACGGCCGATTTAAATAAAAAACTAAAAACATTATGAAAGCAAAATATATCCTAAGTATAGCAGCAGGAATTGTTTCAACAGCAATTACCGCTCAAATTAATCAAACCCGCGAAGTTGCTTCGTTTAACAAAATTGACGCTTCCGGTGCCGCAAGCATTATTTATCGCCAATCCGATACGTTATCAGTTATTGTAAATGGTGATGCGGCAGATGTAGAAAAAATCGAAACTAAAGTTTCCGATAACACTTTATACATTAAACCAAAAGGCAGTATCAAATCGTCGATAAAAATCAGAATTAACGGAAACGGATTAAACAGTGTTTCTTTATCCGGAGCCTCAGTATTTAAAACAAGTGGTGTTTTAAAAGCCGACTCTTTATACTTTGAAACGGCTGGAGCCGGTAATGTAAACATTGATGTGGTAACACGCTCCCTTAATACAAATGCCAGTGGCGCTTCTGAATTAAATTTAAGCGGTACCACTCAAAACCTAAAATCAGATGTTAGCGGGGCATCATCTTTAAAAGCCTATAAGCTCATTGCAGAAAATGTATCAGTAACCGCATCCGGAGCATCTACAGCAAAAGTTTTTTCAAGCAATAAATTAATTGCAAACGCAACTGGCGCCAGTACCATAAAGTTTAAAGGCGAACCTAAAGAAGTTTCTGCCGAAGGATCGACCTCATCGCAAATTATAAAAATTGCCAGCGACGATTCACAAAAGAAAATGAATGGCAATGATTCCACCAGCACTTCATTTAACTGGGGTAATAAAAAAATAATAATCAGTGATAGCGAAACAAAAAGAGACAGTATTCTAGATGTGAGACGTAAAAACAGAAAGTTTCGTCATTGGAATGGCTTTTTCATGGGTGTAAACGGTTATACCGATGCTAAACAAAACTTCTCCATCAACAAGCCTTATAATTACATGGAATTGGATTACACCCGTTCGTTTAACTGGCAACTAAATTTGTTTCAAAAAAACATTCACATCTACAAAAACTATATTAATCTGGTAACAGGTATCGGCTTCGATTTTAATCGCTACCAATTTGAAAACAAAGTAAAATTAAATGCCGACAGTACTTTTACCTGGGGAAATGTTGACTCCACTAATACCTTTAGTTATAAGAAAAACAGACTAACCACTTATTATATCACCGCCCCACTCTTACTCGATTTTAATACAAGTTCAAATCCTAAAAAAGCATTCCACATAAGCGCAGGTGTAGTAGGTAAATATTTACTGGGAGCCCGCACCCGTCAGGAACTTCATAGAAACGGCGAAGAGTACAACGTTACAAGAAACGACAGCTACAATTTAAATCCGTTTCAACTTAATGCGTACGCCAGCATAGGCTACAGCGGATTCACCATCTATGCTCAATACGGATTAAACGAACTGTTTAAACAAAATAAAGGTCCGCAACTTTATCCGTTTAGTGTAGGAATTAGATTACTTGGTTTTAATTAACCTGTCTGATTCCGGTTTTGTGTAAGAACTTCCCGCCTCAACGCGGGAAGTTTTTTATTTGAACCCAACAATGTAAACATCCGTTTTTACTATATTTGGGTATGCGCATTTTACACAGCATCATTTTCTGTTTTTTTGTTCTGATATCTCAATCACAAAACAATAGTCAGATTATTAATACATCCGGTAAAACAATTGCTGAAAGGTTTCTTTTACCATCGGGTTTTGTGCGGATCGACAATAAAAACACAACCTATGATGATTACCTGAGAAACCTGAAATTAAAACCGGCCGATTCAAAAGTTTACTTATATGATAAGAAATTAAAAAACAGACAAGATGTACACGAAGCGGTTATTGACATAGAAGTAGGTAACAAAGATTTGCAGCAATGCGCTGATGCAGTAATGAGAATAAGAGCCGAATATTTATACCACACCATTCATTTCGATAGAATACATTTTAATTTCACCAACGGTAGCACTGCCGAATATGTAAAATATGCCGAAGGTTACCGCTATAACGCAAAAACAAACAGCTGGAATAAAACAGCAAAAGTGGATTATACCTACGAAACCTTTAAGAAATTTTTAGAGCTGGTATTTACCTATGCGGGATCATTATCGCTCAGTAAGGAGCTTGTACCCGTTAACAATGTAAATGATATACAACCCGGAGATGTATTCATTAAAGGCGGATCTCCCGGTCATGCCGTTATTGTAATTGATGTGGCAAAAAACCCCGAAACTAATTTGACGCTATTCATGATTGCACAAAGCTACATGCCTGCCCAAAATATTCATGTGCTTAAGAATTTCAACTCCATAATGATTAGTCCATGGTATAGCACCAATTTTGGATTTACATTAGATACTCCTGAATGGTCTTTTAAGAAAAGTGAATTGATGCGGTTTAAGGATTAAATTATCCAATTCACTTCCTTTTTAAGAAGTGAAAGTGTTTTCTGTTCTTCAGAATTTAATTCGGGCTGAAAGTTGTATTCCCAGCTTGCGAATTTCGGCAGACTCATTAAAATAGATTCTATGCGCCCGTTGGTCTCCAATCCAAACTTTGTTCCTTTATCGTAAACCAAATTAAATTCAACGTAGCGTCCTCTTCGCAATAACTGCCATTGCTTATTTATTTCTGTATATGATTTGTTTTTGTTGCGGTTTATCAGCTCAACATAAATAGGCGCAAACGCCTCGCCCACTTCTTTCCAAAAAGACAAGTTCTTTTCAAAATTCATTCCATCACCTTCATTCAAACGATCGAAAAAAATTCCGCCAATGCCACGCGTTTCATTTCTATGCGGAATAAAAAAATAATCATCCGCCCATTTCTTAAACTTGGTATAATAGTTCGGATGATGGCGATCACAAACATTTTTTAATTCGCTATGAAAATAACGTGCGTCTTCTTCCACCACATAATGGGGTGTTAAATCAATTCCTCCACCTAACCACTTTACACCGCCTGTCATTTCAAAATAACGGATGTTCATGTGAATAATTGGAACCATTGGACTTTGCGGATGAATAACAATTGATACTCCTGTAGCAAAAAACTCAGAAGCATTTGATTTAGCCGCACTGTGTTCTTTATCTTTTAAAAGAAAGTCAGGCGTTTTACCGTGCACTGCCGAAAAATTAACACCGCCTTTTTCAATTACAGCGCCATCTTTCATTACACGTGTTCTTCCTCCGCCTCCTTCAGGACGATTCCAGTTTTCTTCCAGAAATTTTGCCTTACCATCGGCATCTTCCAAAGATTTACAAATTGAATCCTGTAACTGCTTTAGCCAGTTGGCAATGAAATCACGATTTATTTCCACAAGCTGCGGTATAATTGAAAATTATTATATCGGAAAATATATGCGCCGCGGTTCTCAAAACCGGTAGCGTTATCCGGACGATAAAATTTAAAACGCAAAAAATTTCCCTCAAAAGGATATTTATCAAGTTGCGATACAAACTCAGGGCCGTTTAGCTTTAAGTTTGTGATATAATATTGTGCAATATCAAAACCCATAAAGAAATAATCACTTGGGTCGGAATCCATTTGAATTTGATAATTGCGTATAGGCCCGGAATAAGCTTTTATATTATTAATATTGTTCTGTGAAGGGAATAAATACGACAAACGATTTAAATATTCCTGATCGATGTTATCACTTTGTGTTACGTTTTGCCATCCAGCTAGCATTACGTCTTTTTTGTCCGACCATACGGCTAACTGAGTAATGAAATCAGCCAAATAAACCTGATTATTGCTAAACAAAACGTAAACATTTTTTTTACCGGCAACATACTTTTCTTTCGCTCCTCCTAATCCTCTTACTTCAATTATACTATCCTTTAAAGGCTGATTCAGTTGCTTAATGCGTTCGTTGTAATACGTTTTAAAAGCTTTAACATATTGTTGCTCCTTAGCCATACCATTATTGATAATATAGATCACAGAGCTGCTTTTTAATGAATCAATGCAAAAATCAGCCAAGGCTTCCATCAGTGTAAATTGAGACGGATTGGTTTTAGAAGCCATGTTGTTTTTGAATAATATTTTATTCTGTTGAGTAAACGGTGAAACTAATGGAATGGAATATTGCTTCGCGTAAGCTGAAACAGTTTTAAATCCGGAAGGATATACCGGACCAATAATCAAATCAAGGTTTTTAAACTCTTCTGATCGGCATAAATTTTCAAGTTTAGCGGAGTCTTTATCATCAACATCGTAAACAAACGTTTCAAATTTCACATCCTCACTTTTTAAAGAATCCAAAGCTTTATTAAAACCCATCAGGAAATCAACAGAATAAGATTGTAGTTGAGGAAAGCTTGCTTTTGATTGAATTAAAACCGTTGGGTCAATTAATTCCGACTCTGCTATTTTAAATGGCAGCATCAAACCAATATTGTAAGTGCTTTTTCTAGAACGAGGTTTTGTGGCTGTAGTGTCGTCTAAAACTTTAAGTGAGGGTGTGTTAAAATTAACCGGATTCGATAATGCAGTTTGTTTTTTCACATTAGCCTTTTCACCTACAATCAACATCTGATCAGGTTTAATACCTAATGCTAATCCCGGATTGTATTGTTCCAACTGCTTATCTGTAATATTGTATTGCTTACAAATTGAATAAATGGTTTCTTTCTTAACTACTTTGTGATAAACATAACGGTTGGTATCAATAGCACCGGTATTCGCAATTGGCTTCACCACATTCGCGGGTTTTAAGTCAACAGGAATTTTTAATTCCTGACCGGGCTTAATTCCATCAATAGCTTCATCGTTGTCTGCTAAAACCACATTTACATCTGTTCCGTAAAGTTTTGCAATTGCATAAATACTTTGTCCTTTCTCAACTTTATGGATGTAGTATTTCTTATTGTTAATGGTACGTAAGTCGGTCGACTTTTCCTGAGCAAACGAGAAAAAAGACAGTAGTAAAGAGATGAAAGACAAAACACCTTTCTGATATTTAAAAAAATTTCTTTTCATTCAAACGCTTACTACTTCCTGCTTTAATCTTAATACTTTCTACTTAATATTTTCTCCAAGCCTACTCCCACTCAATGGTTGCCGGTGGTTTAGAACTGATATCGTACACAACACGGTTCACACCACGTACTTTATTGATAATTTCGTTCGACATTTTAGCCAAAAACTCATAAGGTAAATGTACCCAGTCGGCCGTCATTCCATCGGTTGAAGAAACTGCTCTTAACGCAACTACATTTTCGTAAGTTCTTTCATCGCCCATTACACCAACGCTCTGAGCGTTCAATAAAATAGCACCTGCTTGCCAAACTGTATTGTATAAATCGTGTGTTTTTAATCCGTTAATGAAAATTGCATCTACTTCCTGTAAAATTTTTACTTTTTGTTCCGTGATGTCACCTAAAATACGAATGGCTAATCCAGGACCGGGGAATGGATGACGATTTAAAATATTATCGTCAATTTCTAAAGCACGTCCAACACGTCTTACTTCATCTTTAAACAAACTACGCAATGGCTCTACCACTTGTAATTTCATAAAATCAGGTAAACCACCTACGTTGTGATGCGATTTGATGGTTGCACTAGGACCTTTTACCGATACGCTTTCAATCACATCCGGATAAATTGTTCCTTGTCCTAACCACTTCGCTTCTTTATCTAATTTCGATTCTTTATCGAATACATCAATAAAAACCTTACCGATTATTTTACGCTTTTGTTCAGGATCAGAAACTCCTTTTAGAGCAGTATAAAATTCTTGCTTCGAATCAACACCCTTTACATTTAATCCCATGTGCTTGTATGAATCCAATACACTATTAAATTCATCCTTACGCAACAAACCATTATCTACAAAAATGCAATGTAAATTACTGCCAATGGCTTTGTGCAATAACACCGCCGCAACGCTACTATCAACCCCTCCCGATAAACCTAAAATAACTTTATCGTCGCCAATTTGCTTTTTTAGATCATGAATAGTTGTTTCGATAAACGATGCGGGAGTCCAGTTTCCGCTGCAACCACAAATATCGTAAACAAAATTTTTGAGTAATTGTTGTCCGTCGGTTGAGTGATACACTTCCGGATGAAACTGAATAGCGTAGGTGTTTTCGCCTTCAATATGGTAACCTGCCACCTTCACATCGTGTGTGCTGGCAATAATTTTATAGTTGTTTGGAATTTGAAGAATGGTATCGCCATGACTCATCCATACTTGTGAACCTTCAAAAATATTGTTGAATAATTTATTTTTGTTGTCTACAAATTGTAAATGCGCGCGACCATATTCACGGGAATTCGATTTCCCTACTTCTCCTCCGAAAAAATGCGCCAAATATTGTGCGCCATAACAAACACCCAGAAGAGGTAATTTGCCTTTTATTTCAGACAAATCCGGTTTAGGTGGATTCTCTTCGCGCACGCTGTGAGGTGAACCCGATAAAATAACTCCCTTAATATCGGAAGTGATTTTTGGAACTTTATTATAAGGGTGAATTTCGCAATACACATTAAGTTCACGTAACCTTCTGGCTATTAACTGCGTGTATTGAGAACCAAAGTCGAGGATTAAAATTTGTTCTTGCATAATGTAATGAGCAAAAATACAATTTATTAAGAGGTAATTTTAGCCAAAAAGAATTAATTTTTAAGAATGGATAAACACTAAATCCATTTTTGAAAACACCGTAGATTTCTTAGCTCTTAAAACCCGAGCTTTTGATGCTCATAAATAAAAAAGCCTCTCACTACGTGAAAGGCTTTTTTTGTCGGGGTGGCAAGATTCGAACTTGCGACCTCCTGCTCCCAAAGCAGGCGCGATAACCGGGCTACGCTACACCCCGAACTCCTCAAAAATTGAGAGTGCAAATATAGCATTTTTTATTATCCACAAAAAAAATATAGAATTTCTTTAGCCATAATGGCAATTATTCCTTTTGTATCAGACAAATAAGACTGTAATGTTTTGGCTTATAGATTGGTTAGTTCTTTTTCCAACGCTCCAGTTTTGGTATGCCGCTGATGAAAAAGCCAGGAAATAAAGCCATAAAACCGCCGGTTTCCTTCAGTTTATTTTTTACAAAGGCCTGCATTTCTTTAGCTGTAATATCGAGTTGTAAGAATTTGCCGTTATCGTAACAATAGCTGCAATACATTTTGCTTTTAGAACCATCGGTATTGCTTCCTCCGCCTTTTGGGTCTTTGTTAAGAGGCATACTACAGCTTTGGCAAATTTTATATTCTTTTTCCGTTTCTGATGTTTTTAAGATGATTAAATTTAGAAAAATTAATTTCAATAGCCCTGCAAAGGCACAAAGCATGATAAAATTCACTGCCATAATCGAAAAATTCGGAAAAATGGGCGAAAAAACAGGCTGGAACTACATAAACGTCCGATCCGAAATTGCCACCAAACTAAAACCAGAAACAAAAAATCATTTCGGGTAAAAGGTAAACTGGATGATTTCCCAATTAAAGGCGTGAGTTTATTGCCAATGGGTGAAGGCGATTTTATTATGGCCATCAACGCCCAAATGCGCCGAGGCCTAAAAAAAAAGGGTGAAAAAATTACGGTTCAACTGGAAGTAGATAAAGAAGAATTAAAAATCTCATCTGATTTTTTAGAGTGTTTAAAAAACGATAAAGCAGCTAACGCTTTTTTTGATACTCTTCCCAAATCCCATCAAAATTATTACAGCAAATGGATCGACTCTGCTAAAACGGATGCCACAAAAGCGAAACGCATCGCGCAAAGCGTTAACGTTTTAAAACTAAAAAAGGGTTACCCCGAAATGATTCGCTATTACAAAAGCAAGAAATAATTTAACAAACGCGCTATCGTCTAACTGAAACAAAGCTGTACCTTTAGAACTTACATGCAAAAGGAAACTTCCCCGGAAAAATTTAACGGCTACCAAAAATTTATGGTTGCAATTTTATCAATAATTCAATTCACCGTTGTGTTGGATTTTATGGTACTCTCTCCTTTAGGCGCAGTGCTAATGAAAGAATTATCCATTAACACTAAGCAATTTGGCTTGGTTGTTTCCGCTTATGCGTTTAGTGCCGGCATTTCAGGTTTGTTGGCTGCAGGTTTTGCCGACAAATTTGACCGAAAAAAATTACTCCTGTTTTTTTACGTAGGTTTTGTAATAGGCACTTTCTTATGCGGTATCGCGCCTAATTACGAGTTTCTTTTAATGGCTCGCATTGTAACCGGATTATTTGGCGGCGTTATTTCATCCATTTCCTTTGCTATTATTACCGACTTATTCAGTATACAGCAACGCGGACGCGTAATGGGTTTTGTACAAATGTCGTTTGCCGGTAGTCAGGTTTTAGGTATTCCTATCGGATTGTATTTAGCTAACCATTATGGTTGGCATTCGCCTTTTCTAATGATAGTTGGTTTAAGCATTGTTGTTGGCATCATTATCATTTTTAAAATGAAACCGGTACGTGACCATTTAAAACTTAAATCAGAAAAAAGCGCGTTTCAGCATTTACTGAAAATATTTTCGCATACAGGCTACTTACAGGCTTTTGGTGCAACGGTATTATTAGCTACCGGTGGATTTATGTTAATGCCTTTTGCCAGTGCGTATTGTGTGAACAATTTAGGATTGCAATTAACAGATTTACCATTGCTGTATATGTTTACAGGGATTTTCTCAATGATTATCGATTCGCTTGCTGGAAAACTCAGTGATAAATTCGGAAAAATAGAAGTATTTTTCTTTGGTAGCCTTTTAACCATGACCATGGTGATGATTTATTGCAACCTATCCCCATCAGAATTATGGGTAGTAACCATCGTTAATATATTATTATTTGCAGGAGTACTATCGAGGGTAATACCGGCTCAAGCATTAATGACCGCGGTTCCTGATCCGCAAGACAGAGGTGGATTTATGAGTGTTAATTCATCCATTCAGCAAATTTCAGGTGGAGTAGCTTCAGCGGTAGCCGGTTTAATCGTTGTACAAACCGAAGGCAAGGCCATTGAAAATTACGATACGCTTGGTTACGTTGTTATCGGTAGCATGATGGTGACCCTGTTAATGATGTTTAACATTAATAATTACATTAACAAGAAGACTAAATCAATTAAAAACCAATAAAGTCCCGCCGTTTGTGTAATCCGGAATGCTTATCTCAGAAATATTTCTATTTTTGTTAAGCAAATTTTTAAAACTAACCTGCATGAAAAAACTTTACACTTTACTTTTAGCACTTGTATTAACATCTCCGGTAATTAAAGCACAAAGCTTATCGCTTACAAAAGCTGCTTACGAACCGGCCATTGGTGATTTCGAACGTAGAAAGTCGTATGATACCACTACCGCTGTACCCCGTAATACCGGAACCAATCAAACCTGGAATTTTACAAGTTTAGCATCCAACACAGTTCAGTCAACCACTTATTCATATGTATCGCCTTCAACAGTGCCTAGTGCTACAGCTTATACAGGATGTACAGTTGTTAGAACAGACGGATCAAACAATGAGTTCTTTAAATCAACTTCAACACAGTACGAATTATTAGGATCGAAACAATCTTCTGTAACATTAACGTTCACTAATTCGGCTGTAAGTGCTGTTTGGCCGGTGGCTTATGGTTATTCAAATACTGATGCCTTTGGCGGTACTGCAAAAATATCAACCACGCTTACGTTAAACGGTCCTGTTACCGGAAGTGTTACAACTAACGCTACAGGAAGCGGAACTTTACAATTACCAAATGGAATCACTTTAAATAATTGCTTGCAAATTAAAAACGAATTAAATGGTGTTGCATCGTTTACTATCATTTTTACTACTTTAACCGCTACTTTATCTACAACCAGCTATAATTATTATCATGCTAGCTTCAAATTTCCGGTATTAACTGTTAATACAACTGCCATTACAACACCTACTGCAGCATTTAACAGTAAAAACACTACTGTGTCTATTAATAACGATGTGTTTGCCGGTATTAACGAATATACCATTGATAATTTGGTAACAGTATACCCTAATCCAAGCACCGATTATGTTACTGTATCTTTTAACAATAATGAATCGTCGGAAATTGAAATTTACAATCAGTTAGGTCAGGTGTTAATCAGAGAAAAGGTATCTGCTTATGGTAAGAAAATTGATATTTCAAATTTAAATAGCGGTGTATATTTTTTAAGAGCAACAGTTGGTAATAAAACCGCCATTAAAAAATTGATTAAAGAATAAAATCAAACCAACCTGATAAAAACCGCTTTGTTAAATTAACAAAGCGGTTTTTTTTTGAATTCTCTTTTGTACCTTTGCAATGCATGAAAAATAAAAAGTGGTTATTACTAATGATAGTGCTATTTCCTTCTGTATTTTGGTTAATACTGGAAACAAGTACCATCAACTCTAAAAAATTACCGTTCTACGGTCCAAAAAAATTTAATGGTCACGATACCGAATACTATTCGATTGGAAATATTCAATTGCCTACCATTACCAATGAAGGCATACAATCCAAATTATTTGATACCGTTAATTACCCCATTATAGCTATAACATTTATCAGAGAACGCTATATTAATGAAAGCTATCGATTGGAGGGATTATTGGATTACACCATGCACAAGCGTGCAGACATTGATAAAATTCCATTTTTAATTGTTTATCCAAGAATAATTGACTCACTCCATACTGCTCCGTTTAATTTGCGTGACAGTTTAGACATTAAATTGGATAACATCCATCAGTGTTATTGGAACATAAAATCGTACGACAGCTTAAATGTTACCTTCTTTAAAGAGAAACCTATTTACATTGATTACAGCTTTATAATATTGCTGGATAAAAAACGTAACATCAGAGGTTTTTACGACGGAAGATACTCTGCTGAGTTAAAACGATTGTTAGCAGAATACAAACACCTGCGTTTAAAGGAAGAAAAGAAATTATTGATCAAAGAAAATGAAATTAAGAATGAAAATTCGCACTAACTGTTTTTTATTACTAACAATTGTTTTAGGCTTTAGCTGCTCACAAAAAAACGATTCTGTTACAACAAATGGTTTTTTACTTCCTGTAATTGGACCTAAAAAACTTGGAGGAAGTGGCAATGACACCATTTATCACACCATAGACCAATTTAAATTGGTGAATCAAACGAAAGACACCATAACCGAAAATAACATCGATAACAAAATATATGTTGCCGATTTCTTTTTTGCAACCTGCCAAAGCATTTGTCCGCAAATGAGCACGCAACTGGTACGTGTACAAAATGAATTTAAAGACGATAATGATTTTTTAATTTTATCTCATACTGTTAATCCGGCTCACGACACTTCTGAAGTGCTATTTGCATACTCCAGAAAATATCAGGCTATTCCCAATAAATGGCATTTTTTAACCGGTAATAAAAAAACGATTTACGATTTAGCTAAAAACGATTATCTGGTAAATGCCTTGGAAGACGACGGAACACCGGAAGGTTTTTTACACAGCGAATTATTTTTATTGATTGATAAACAAAAACGAATTCGCGGCATGTATGATGGAACCGACAGTATTCAGGTGAACAAATTAATTTCCGATATAAAACTTCTCAAAACTGAGAATTCTGCAACACCTGTTGCTAATTAACCATGCATGGTTTCCTTCTTACTGTAATTACGTATTACTTCTGATTCGTAATCGAGCCATTGTTGCCAGCGTTTGTTTACATCTTCCTTTGCATTTCCGTATTTACGCGCAAAGCCTAAAAATGTGGTATAATGATTGGCTTCACTGATCATTAATTCGCGGTAAAAGTTTCTTAAATCATCGTCACTAATTTGTTCCGACAAAATCCGAAAACGTTCACAGCTTCTGGCTTCTACCATGGCTGCAAATAACAAACGATCTATCAAAACGATGTCACGCACATAACCTTTACGCATGAATTTATACAAATCATTTACGTAATCATCTTTGCGTTCCATACCAAGTTTAAATCCACGTTCTTTTATTTTAGCGTGTACCATTTCGAAATGCGATAATTCTTCCTTAGCTATACTTAGCATGGTATCCACTAAGTCAGTATGCTCAGGCCAGCCTATTACTATTGAAATGGCATTACTCGCTGCTTTTTGTTCGCACCAGGCATGATCGGTTAGGATTTCACTGATGTTACTTTCCACTAATTTTATCCAACGATGATCGGTTTCCAATTTTAAGCCAAGCATAATACTAGTAAATTATGATTGATGAATTCTGATTTACTTTTTAACTAATAACACAACATTCTCTACATGTGCTGTTTGCGGGAACATATCTACCGGCTGCACTTTTACAACCGAATACCTATGCGCCATTAAGGCTAAATCGCGAGCTTGTGTAGATGGATTACAACTTACATAAACTATTTTTTCGGGGGCTGCATTCAATAGCACCTTTACCACATCTTCATGCATACCTGCACGAGGGGGATCGGTAATTATCACATCCGGCTTACCCTGTTGTGCAATAAATTCGTCAGTGAGAATATTTTTCATATCTCCTGCAACAAAAAATGTATTGGCAATTCCGTTTTCTTGCGAATTAACGCGCGCGTCTTTTACTGCGTCTTCAACGTACTCTACACCTACCACCTTCTTACAATTTCTCGCCACGAAATTTGCAATGGTGCCGGTTCCGGTATATAAATCATACACCAGTTCGTTGCCGCTTAATCCGGCAAAATCGCGGGTAATTTTATACAAATTATAAGCCTGTTTAGAGTTGGTCTGATAAAACGATTTGGCACTGATCTTAAATTTCAATCCTTCCATTTCCTCATAAATAAATGGTCGGCCCGAATAAGTTTTTATTTCCAAGCCCTCCAGACTGTCATTAGCCTTATGAGAGTGTGTGTATTGTAAGGAAGTAATTTGCGCGAATTCATTCTTTAAAAATTCCAGCATCGCAAATAATTCCTGCTCTAACCACTCATAAACCCCTACTAATACCATTACTTCTCCTATACCTGAAATCCGAATCATTAAGGTTCTTAAAAAACCGGCCTTATCTCTGATATCGTAAAAACTCAAATTATGTTTATGAGCATAATCTCGCACTGCATTACGAATTTGGTTTGAAGGATCGGGTTGCAGATAACACTTATCCACATTCAACACCTTATCAAATCGTCCGGGTATATGAAAACCAAGTGCATCGCGATTACTGATTTCTTCTCCGCTTTTGATCTGCTCATCGGTTAACCACATTTTGTTGGAAAACGAAAACTCCAGCTTATTTCGATAAAAATAATCTTCCTTATTTCCAAAAATCGGATCAATTTCAGGAATATCCAGCTTACCGATACGAATAAGCGCGTCGCTTACAAATTTCTGTTTAAATTTTAACTGAGCTTCATAGCTCATTGTTTGCCATTTACAACCGCCACATACACCAAAATGACTGCAGATAGGTGTAATCCGGTTCTTTGATGGTTTTTTTATAGCAATGACCTTTGCCTCGGCCATCTTACTTTTTTTACGGTAAATGTTTAAATCTACAATATCACCCGGCACACCTCCATCGCAAAAAATCACCATTCCTTCGTGCTTGGCTACCGATTTACCCTCGGCCGATGTATCAATAATTTCAACATCATTTAAAACAATATTCTTACTAACTTTACTCATTCTTTGTGGTGCACAAAGGTATTAATAATTAAACGATTTTAAACTAAACAAATGCCACGTTATTTCATTCAACTAGCATACAACGGCACCCGCTATAACGGATGGCAAACGCAACATAATACTCCCAATACCATTCAGCAGGTTTTAGAAGAAAAACTAACCATGCTTTTAAAAGACAAAACCGAGGTGGTTGGCTGCGGAAGAACCGATACCGGCGTTCATGCCCGCAATTATTACGCGCATTTTGATTGCAATATCCAGAGATTTGAAGAATCAATTGAACACTGGATCTATAAACTCAACACTGTTTTACCAAACGACATCAGTATATTTAATATCGTTAGGGTAGCAGATGATGCCCATGCCCGATTTGATGCCACACAACGCACCTATCATTATTTTTTACATCAGCATAAAAATCCATTCATCGAAAACTTCAGCTGGTACCAATACGGCCATATTGATTTTGAATTAATGAACATGGCGGGCAATATTTTGTTACAAACAAAAGATTTTACCAGTTTCAGTAAGGTGAATACGCAAACAAAAACAAATATTTGTTACGTTTCGGAGGCTCAATGGGTGCAACTCGACGAAAACGAATGGTGTTTTGTTATTACTTCCGATCGCTTTTTACGCAATATGGTGCGGGCTGTAGTCGGAACACTTATGCAAGTTGGAAGAAATAAAATCACATTGGATGATTTTAAAAAAATAATAAACGAGAAAAACCGTAACGAAGCCGGCATGTCGGCACCCGCGCACGCCTTATTTTTAACCGATATCCAATATCCTAAACATATTTTTGGTGAGCGAAAAGACAAATAAACTTAATCTTGCTTTATTAAAACGCATTTTATCGTATACCAGGCCGTATAAAAAGTTTTTTTTTACAGCTTTATTTTTAACTGTTACACTGTCAATTTTCGCAATTGTTCGACCTTTATTAATTAACCGCGCACTTAATAATTTCACTGGCCCCGATTCAGTTTCCACACTGAACACCATTGGTCTTTTAATACTCAGTGCATTGCTTTTTGAAGCATTAATGCAATTCGCTAACATATACTTGACCAATTTTATTGGACAAAGCATAGTGAAAGATTTACGGAATCAGGTTTACAAACACATCTTACGTTTAAAAAATTCATATTTTGATACTACACCGGTTGGAACACTGGTAACGCGTTCGGTATCTGACATCGAAAGCCTAAGCGATATGTTTTCGGAAGGATTTATAACTATTAGCGGTGATATTCTAATGTTACTCACCTTTGTTACCGTTATGTTTGCTAAAAACTGGGTGCTTACCCTCATTGCGCTTAGTACCATTCCACTTTTACTGATTGCAACTAATCTTTTTAAAAATGGCGTTAAAAAAACATTTAATGAAGTTCGAAATGCCGTATCGGCGCTAAATACATTTACACAAGAGCACATTACCGGTATGCGCATTGTACAAATGTTTAACCGCGAAGAACAGGAATATAACAAATTTACCGAGATCAACGATAAACACCGAAAGGCGAATATCCGCTCCATTTGGTACTATTCCGTTTTCTTTCCTGTAGTTGAAATTCTTTCTGCCACCTCTATCGCATTAATAATTTGGTTTATTGGTGCAAAAAACAACACGATGAACTTGGGTTTAGGCGACATCACCTTTTTTGTAATGATGGTAAACATGTTATTTAGACCAATACGAATGTTGGCCGATCGCTTAAACACTTTACAAATGGGAATTGTAGCGGCCGAGCGCGTATTTAAAGTTTTAGACACCAATGAAGTTATTGAAGACAAGGGAACCAAATCATTGTCTGAAACTAAAGGAGAAATTGAATTTAAAAATGTATGGTTTGCATATACAAATGAGCATTATGTTTTAAAAAACGTATCCTTCAAATTATCGGCAGGACAAGCCGTTGCCATAGTAGGCGCAACAGGTGCCGGAAAATCTACCGTGATTAATTTATTAAGCAGGTTTTATGAAATAAATAAGGGAGAAATTTGTATTGATGGCATTAACATTAACGATTATAAATTAGAAGAATTAAGAAAAAATACGGGAGTTGTATTACAAGATGTTCATTTATTCAACGACACTATTTTCAACAACATTACCTTACATAACGAAACCATCACCCGCGAAGAAGTTATTGAAGCATCGAAGAAAATTGGTATTCACGATTTCATTATAACACTTCCGGGAGGATACGATTACGTGGTTAAAGAAAGGGGTATTACCTTATCGGCCGGACAAAGACAACTAATCGCGTTTATTCGTGCTTACGTATACAATCCTAAAATATTTATTCTGGACGAAGCAACTTCTACCATCGACACACATACCGAAGTCTTATTACAAAAAGCCTTAGATAAAATAACAGAAGGCCGTACTTCAATTATTATAGCGCATCGATTGGCAACAATTAAACATGCCAATAAAATTATGGTATTTGACAAGGGAGAACTGGTTGAACAAGGCTCGCAACAGGAATTACTGCAGAAAAACGGATACTTCAAAAAACTCTACGACATGCAGTTTGAAGAAATTGCCTGATTACTTAACAGCCACAACAGATATTTCAAACCGAGCTCCTTTCGGTAATGCGCTTATCTGAACTGTTTCACGCGCAGGAGGATCAATTGGGAAATACAGTCCGTATACTTCATTAATCTTAGCGAAATTACTCATGTCTTTTACATATAAAGTAGCTTTAACAACATGTTTCATTTCCATCCCTGCCATCTGAACTATCGCTTCAATGTTTTTCATTGCCTGCATCACTTCCGCCTGGATACTGGTAGTGTCCAGCTTGCCATTTGTATCCATACCGATTTGCCCTGAAACATACAGAGTATTCCCAACAATTATTGCCTGACTATAAGGACCAATAGGCATTGGAGCAGATGCTGTAAAAATCACATCACGCTCGGTATCGCCACTACCAAAAAAATAAGTAAAGGCACCTGCTATTACTAAAACAACAATAAAAAGTAGTCGAATCATTATTTAGAATCTTTTGGGGGTTCCATCTTAGAAATTTCGGTCAATCCTTTTACAAGTAAATCCAAATCACGCAGTGAAGTATACACATTAGGCGCAACACGAATTCCGTCTATTTTTTCATATATCATGGAAACCGAATGAATTTTATGTTTTTCCATCAACTTAGCTTCTACCTGATTAGCTTTCCAGCCTTCAAAACCAATTACACCAATAGCGCACGAATATTGATTTTTTCTGGAAGTCCAGAATTTTGCGTTAGGTAAATTTTTCACCTTTTCGTACCAATAATTTTTCAGATAACGCAAACGCTCTTCTTTACGTTTAGCGCCAATCACATTATGAAAATCTACTGCAGCGCCAATGGCCATTTCCGAGGCGAATGAGCGCGTTCCTAACACTTCAAATTTACGAATGTCACTTCCGTCTGGTTCTCCTGCCGAAAGTAAAGCCCAAATGTTTTTTATTTTATCCTTCTTAACATACATCAGTCCGCTACCGAACGGCGCGCACATCCATTTATGCAAAGAGGTAGCAAAATAATCGGCGCCTGTATCTTCAATTTTATAATCGATATGCCCGAATGAATGAGCGCCATCCACAATCACTTCACACCCTTTTTTATGAGCCATATCCGCAATCGCTTTTGACGGAACAATATTGCCGCTCCAGTTAATCAAATGAGTAATGTGAACGATTTTAGTTTTAGAAGTAATAGCATCTTCGTATAGTTTTACAATTTGCTTATCATCTTCGCATGGTTGCGGAATATCTATCCAAACAAGTTTTATACCGTCACGTCTCTCACGTTGTTTCCAGGCATTCATCATGTTGGGGTAATCATATTTGCTTAAAACTACTTCGTCTCCCGCTTTTAAATTTAATCCAAATATGATGGTATTAAGTCCTTCAGTAGCATTACGGTTGATGGCAATTTCTTCAGGAGATACACCACTTAACTCAGCTAGTTTTTCACGTAAACCTTCTCTGCCCTGATCTAAAATACGCCACATATAATATGAAGGCGCTTCATTACTGTATTGATAATAACGAATATGTGCGTCTTGCACAACTTTAGGTTGCGGACTAACACCTCCGTTATTAAAATTGATAACATTGGGCGATACCGTATAACTTTCGCGCACCCAACCCCAAAAATCCTCATCGGCAGCAGCGTCACAGGCGCTTAAACCTTCAATTCGGTTTACCTGATTATCGAGTTCAGCTGCATACACTTTGTCAATCGCAGAAAGAAAGGTTAAACCAGCTGTGGCACTTGCGCCTTTTACAAAAAAATCGCGACGATTCATGAGTATAAATTTTAATTAAAGATAAAAAACTAATTGATAAATAGGAAGCAACTCCCTAAATAAAAAAACCCCGCCGAAGCAGGGTTTTTCTTAATTAAAGTAAATGGTTATTCTTTAATTAATTTTCCAACTTTAATGTTACCATTGGTGTTGCTGATTTTATACATGTACACACCGTTCGCTAAATATGAAATGTCGAAATTGCTTTCAGCGCTGATGATTTCAGTTACAAACACTGATTTACCAATTGCATCAAATATTTCGATTGTTGGTTTATCGTTTACAGAAGGGATTGACACATTTAAGTTGCCGTGACTTGGGTTAGGATAAACCTCAACCGATGCAGCATTTAACTCGTTTAATCCGGTTGAACATGAATTAACTGTTACAGAAGCTGTAGTTAAAGAATTTAAGCAACCTAAGGTAGTGTATAGCTCAATGCGAGAAATACTTGCATTAGTTGTTGTTTCAGTCCATACTGCCTGAGGCGCTGTTGTTGAAAGGTTAAACTGCATACCAAAACGGCTTAATGAAGTAGTATAGGTTCCTAAGGCAGCTGTATAAGGCGCTACGGCAGCGTAAGAGTTAACATCAGCGCGATTACCTAATACACCAATAATATCACCGGCATAAACAGGAATATTAACACTAATTGTACCGGTACCTGAAGCATTATTTTGAGTTAAATACAACAAATCAAATACACTTGTTGTTGAAGAGTAAACAGGAGGTGTTGCCGGTAATTTTAAAATAGCAATATTTGAGTTACCTGCACTGGCATCAGTTGGTACACGAACACCTGTTATCATGAATGATGTTGGTGCTACAAACCAATATCCGCGAACGTTACCGCTGAAGGTAGAGGATTGTACAGGCATTTGTAAAGATGCTGTACCTGTTGGTTGCAATTGAGCCACATAATAATTTGTAGAGGCACTTAAGGTAGGTGTTGTGTAAGAAGAACCCATTCCAACTGCATTTCCTCCAAAAGAATTGGCATACCATCCTGTCATTAAAGAAGCAGAACCTGTTGCGGTAATTGTTGCTGAACTGCCTGTACAAATAGTTGGATTATTTACCACCGGTGTTGGCGGTGTTGTACACTGTGCATTACTGTTAGTGCTTACTCCTAACACTAAACATACTGCAGCCAATAAATTTAAATTGTAGATTTTTTTCATAGAGTTGTTTTTAAAAAATTTCTACCTAAAATTAAAACTAATTTCCGTAGTTAATTAAAGATTATTTGAGTTTTATAACATTTTATTTTTTATAAGCCAACTAAATGGTTAAAGCATCATTATTAGACTTATCTTTGTAGAATGTTAATGCACCTAAACGATACGAATCCTAATAGTAAAACCATTTCGCAAATTGTGAACTGCTTAAAAAATGGCGGAATTATCATTTACCCTACTGACACCGTTTATGCTTTGGGTTGCGATATTACCCAAAACAAGGCGGTGGAACGTATCTGCAAACTTAAAAACATAAAGCCTGAAAAATCAAAATTCGCTTTTGTTTGCAGTGATTTAAGTCATCTATCCGAATTTACTAAGCCAATTCCCAATCACATTTTCCGTATCATGAAAAAGGCCTTACCGGGTCCTTATACTTTCATTCTGGAAGCAAATAGTAATGTTCCAAAAATTATTAAGCAAGAACGGAAAACGGTTGGTATCAGGGTTCCGGATAACACCATTTGTAAAGAAATCATTAATGCGCTTGGCAATCCACTTGTGTCAACCAGTTTAGTTGATACCGCTGATGACATTCTTGAGTACTTTTCCGACCCTGAGGTTATTTACCAGCAATACGCCGACATTGTGGATATGGTTATTGATGGCGGACACGGCAACATTTACGCTTCCACTGTTATTGACTGCACAAAACCGGAAATAGAAGTAATAAGAGAAGGGTTGGGCAATCTGGATGTATTGGGCTGATTACTTCTTAGTAAAATACTCAATAGCTAAATCATAGCTTTTTAAACCAAAACCCGAAATACTTCCCAAACAGTTTTTACCCAGATAAGAAACATGACGGTAATCTTCGCGCGAAAAAATATTACTGATATGAACCTCCACCACCGGTGCCTTTACAGCTTTTACCGCATCGGCAATAGCAATGGAAGTGTGGGTGTAAGCTCCGGCATTTAAAATGATTCCGTCGTATAAAAATCCTTTTTCCTGAATTTCATTAATCAATTCACCCTCTACATTATTTTGGTAATAATCTAATTCTACTTGCGGGTATTTTTCCTTTAATTCTTCAAAATAATCATCAAAGGTTTTATTTCCGTAAATGTCTTTCTCCCTTATTCCTAAAAGGTTTAAATTTGGTCCGTTAATAATGATTAACTTCATAGTGATAATTTCGTTATAAAAATAAACAATTAATTTGAGTAACTGGACATCTTATAAAACACGTTTTAAGCAGTATCTTCAATTGGAACGATCACTATCTAAAAATTCTATTGAAGCCTATGCCGATGACATAAATAAGCTTGAACAGTATTCGCAATTGAAATTAAACAACAGAACTCCCGTTCAGATTGAATTAACACACTTGCAGGCTTTTGTAAAATGGATTTCAGAAATGGGTTTTTCGGCCACTTCTCAAGCGCGAATTATTTCCGGAATCAAAACCTTTTATAAGTTTTTGCTTATTGAAAATGAAATCCAACAAAGTCCGGCCGAATTACTGGAAGCTCCAAAAACTGCACGTAAACTTCCTGTATACCTAAGTATTGAGGAAATTGACAAACTTGTTGCCCAAATAGACCGCAGCACTCCCGAAGGCGAACGCAATGTGACCATGCTTGAAACCATGTACAGTTGTGGGTTGCGGGTAAGTGAATTGGTGAATTTAAAAATTAGCGATTTACACCTTAATGAGGATTACATTAAAGTAGTAGGCAAAGGCAACAAAGAACGTTTGATTCCTATTGGAAAGCTGGCGAAAAAACTAATCAATAATTACATCCAAATCGTTCGGGTACACTTGCCAGTTAAAAAAAATGCGGGTGATGTGATTTTTCTTAACCGTCGCGGCAGTCCTATTTCAAGGGTAATGGTGTTTTATGTAATTAAAGATTTGGCCGACAAGGCCGGAATTAAAAAGAAGTTGAGTCCGCATACATTCCGCCATTCATTCGCCACTCATTTAGTAGAGGGCGGTGCCGATTTGCGTGCCGTACAGGAAATGCTTGGGCATGAAAGCATAACAACTACAGAAATATATACGCATATCGACAGACAGTACCTCCGCGATAACATATTGAGTTATCATCCTCGTAATAAGAAATAGCTATTTTGTTGATTATTCAGAACAAAATGAGCTGTCATTTGTATTAATAAGCAAAATATATACTTAATTTTACCTTATGTGATACGTCTGATTGCAATTTTATAACAGGCAAAACGGCAAATTACATGCGGCATTAATTTATTTAGAAACGAACACATGAAAACATTTAATGTTCCTGAGTTTTACCGTAGCCCGATTATTTCAGTGGTTAAAAATTACCGCAAAACACAGGATCCGCGCAAAAAAGATACTTCTCCTTCCGTTTTAGATTTCGGCCCGGTAAGATACTACATTGCCCGTCATTTTGGTTTTTGTTATGGCGTAGAAAACGCGATAGAAATTGCCTTTAAAGCGATTGATGAAAACCCAGGTAAGCGTATTTTTTTATTAAGCCAAATGATCCATAATCCGGAGGTGAATAAGGATCTTAATGACCGGGGTGTTCAGTTTTTACAGGATACGCATGGCGAACAATTAATTCCATTCAGTGAATTAACAATAGACGATGTTGTTATTATTCCTGCGTTTGGCGCTCCTTTGGATGTAATTGAAATATTGGAAAAAAAAGGAATTCAAACCGAAAAATATAACACCACTTGTCCGTTTGTTGAACGTGTATGGAAGAAGTCGGAGCAGATTGGGAAAACCAATCACACCATCATCATACACGGAAAGTACAACCACGAAGAAACACGCTCCACATTTTCAAGGAGCGCGCAACATAGCCGGGCGATAATCATTAGAGATTTCAGTGAAGCCAAAGAACTTGCTAAATACATTCTGGAAAATAAAACACAGCAGGATTTTGAAAAACAATTTGCCGGAAAATTCTCAGAAGGTTTTTCAATTGAAAAAGATTTTGATAAAGTAGGGGTAATCAATCAAACCACAATGCTGGCAACTGAAACTGAGGAAATAGCAAATTATTTTAAATCAGTAATGGAACAAAAGTATGGTGCTGAACAAATTAAAAATCATTTTGCCGACACTCATGATACCTTATGCTATGCCACAAATGAAAATCAAGACGCAACGTATGGCTTATTAAGTACTGATGCGCACCTGGCCATTGTGGTTGGAGGTTACAATAGCAGTAACACCTCGCATTTGGTAGAATTATGCGAAAAGAAATTCCCGACTTATTTTATTTACTCTGCAAAAGAAATAGAAAGCAAAAGTATGATCCATCATTTTGATTATCCTAACAAAAAAATGCTGAATACGGCCAATTTTTTACCGGAAAATCAACCTTTAAAAATTGTTTTAACCAGTGGAGCATCTTGTCCGGATTCGCTATTGGATGAAGTGATGCACAAAATAAATTCGTTTTATGCCAACGTACATCCATTAGAAGATGTACTCAAAAACATAAATACTTTTAATTGATTACAAGATGCAACTTAACTTAACACGGCCACTGGCATTTATAGATTTAGAAACAACCGGTATTAATGTTGCCATTGACCGTATAGTTGAGATCAGCATATTTAAGGTAAACGTAGATAATAGCAGCGAAGTAAAAACTATGCGCATCAATCCGGGCATGCCAATTCCCGAAGCATCGTCGCGCATCCATAAAATTTACGATGCCGATGTAAAAGATTGTCCTACGTTTAAACAGGCCGCTTCACAATTAGCCAACTTTATTGGCAATGCGGATATTGCCGGTTACAACTCCAATAAGTTTGATGTTCCCTTATTAGTGGAAGAGTTTTTACGCGCCGAGATAGATTTCGATTTAAGTAACCGCCGCCTGATTGACGTGCAGAATATTTTCCATATTATGGAGCCGCGCACCTTATCGGCCGCTTATAAATTTTACTGCAATAAAACTATTGAGAACGCACACAGCGCGGAAGCGGATATAAAAGCGACCTACGAAGTATTTTTAGCTCAGCTCGAAAAATACGAAAACAAACAAATTGACGATGGGAAAGGGAATTTAATTACACCTGTAAAAAACGACATGACTGTGCTTAGCGAGTTAACCGCTAAAACCAAAAATGTAGATTTAGCCGGACGCATTGTATACAACGAAAAAGGTCAGGAAGTGTTTGCTTTTGGTAAACACAAAGACAAACCGGTAACAGAAGTGTTTGAAAAAGAACCATCGTACTATAGCTGGATGATGAACGGTGACTTTCCGCTTTATACAAAGAAAATCATTACCCAGTTAAGGTTACGTATGAAGAAGTAATTTCTTACTTTATATAAGACACCGTAACATTTAAATCGGCACCACCACCCTTAACAAACTTCCAATAATTAAATGTAGATGTTTTAGCGTATGACGGTGTGGAAATTGAACCTGCAAAACAAAATTTAGTTACATCCATTTGTTCTTCTAAACATTCCAAACTAATAAAAAAATCATCGTCGGTAGTAATGTAATAATTACTTAAATCTACCTTTACCTCACCTTGCTTTACGCTAGTTTTAAAAATAATGGGACGCTTTAAGAAGGTTTTTGCAGGATAGCCTTTTGGTCCCACCGAATAAAACATTAATCTGAATTTTAAGGAATCGGCACTTGTATTTTTAATGATGTAAAAACTAAAATCTTCAATGTAAACCGATTGGCCTTTTTTATTACCTGCTTTAATAGCGGCCTGAGCACCTAACCAATTCCCTTCTTCACTCATAAAGGCTGTGCAATTACGCGTGCTATAATCTTTTGTTCCCAGTATCTTTTTCTTTATCGATTTGGGTTTCACTTTTACTTCAGACAAATCGAAAGTGATTGGCGTTAATGAAATAATCTTATTGGTAAAAGCTTTCATGTCGGCTTTTGTATACGTTGCCGTTTCAAAGCCAACCGCCGAAATTTTCAAAGTATCCTTATCAGTAATGTAAGGAAGTGTAAGTTTAAAATTACCGTTTTCATTACTAAGTGTACCGTAATGTTTTCCGGAAATTCCGATGGAAGCAAAAGGAATAGGCAAACCTGATTTAGATTCAGTCACAACACCACTCAATAAAACCTGAGCCTTCAGTTTGCCAACCAATAAAATTAAAAACAGAAAACGGAACATACTACTTCTGATAAGAAACCGTTACGTTAAAATCAATTCCACCAAAAGGAATTTTTGTCCAATCCATAAACGTAGCCGCTTTCATAAAACATGGTCCGCTTAGTGAACCGGAAAAGCATAGTTTTTCCTTATCGATTTCATTTTCCAAACATTCCAGACTCATAAAAAAATCATCGTCGGTATTAATCAAATAATTTTTAAGATTAACAGAAACAACACCCTCTTTAATATTTGTTTTAAAAATGATGGGTTGACGTAAAATGTTTTCACCCGGCAAGCCTTCTTTGTCTTCTTTATAAAAATTTAAACGAAATGTAAGTGAATCGCTGTAGATGTTTTTAATGATATAAAAATTAAAATTCTCAAAGAATACCAATCTGCCGTTTTTGTTATTGGCTTTTATACTCATTTCCGTTCCCTTATAATTTCCTTCCACGCCACTGAAGGAAAGACAAACACTTTTGTTATAACGTTTGTTTCCTAAAATTTTTGTAACAGTTTTCTTTGGCTTTACCTTAACCTCGCTAAGCTGAACGGAAACAGGATTAAGATATATTACTTCATTCGCGAAACTTTTAGCAACGCGCATTGAAACCGCTTTAACCGAATATCCAATTGCAGAAACTTTTAACGTATCATTATCGGTAAACGAACCTACTTTTAATTCAAAAACGCCGTTGTCATCACATACAGTACCGTAGGTTTTACCTTTTATACCAACGCTGGCATAAGCAATTGGCGCCTTAGAGGTATTATCGGCAACTTTGCCTTTTATTACAATTTGAGCCGAGCCGGAGAGTGAAATCAGCAATAAAATCAGCTTAACAAAACGCATAATTCTTAAATAAAACCTGAATTTACACATATTTTAAATACCTGTGGCTTTGCTTTAAAATTTGTATCTTTACGGCCTTATTTTTATATTAAAATGATTACAGTATCGAATGTGAGTTTGCAGTATGGCAAACGCGTTTTGTTTGACGAAGTGGAAGTTAAATTCACGCCGGGCAATTGTTATGGGATTATTGGAGCCAACGGAGCCGGCAAATCAACTTTCATGAAAATACTTTCCGGTGAAATTGATCCGACTAAAGGAATTGTAAGTATCACGCCCGGACAGCGCATGAGCGTTTTAAAACAAAATCACTTTGAATTTGATGAATTTGCAGTTTTAGATACTGTTTTAATGGGTAACAAAAAGCTCTACAAAATCATTAAAGAAAAAGAAGCTATTTACGCTAAAGCAGATTTTACGGAGGCGGATGGATTAAAAGCTTCCGAACTGGAGGCTGAATTTGCGGAAATGAACGGATGGAATGCCGAAAGTGATGCAGCAGAAATGCTTTGTAATTTAGGAGTTGAAGTTGATATGCATTACAGGTTAATGAAAGATTTAACCGGTAAGGAGAAAGTTAAAGTTTTATTAGCACAAGCTTTATTTGGCAATCCCGATATCTTATTAATGGATGAGCCGACAAACGATTTAGATGTTGAAACTATTTCGTGGTTAGAAAATTTCCTGGCCGATTTTCAAAATACAGTAATTGTAATCTCCCACGATCGTCACTTTTTAGACGCGGTGTGTACACATATTTGTGATATTGACTATGGGAAATTAAAAACCTATACGGGTAATTACAGTTTCTGGTATCAAATGAGTCAGTTGGCGTTGCGTCAGCGTACCGACCAAAATAAAAAGCTGGAAGATAAGCGTGCGGAATTACAGGATTTCGTTAGACGATTTAGCGCCAATGCCAGTAAATCGCGTCAGGCAACCAGCCGTAAAAAATTATTGGAAAAATTAGTAGTGGAAGAAATTCCACCCAGCACAAGACGTTATCCGGGCATCATTTTCAAACAAGAACGTGAGGCCGGAGATCAAATCCTGCATATCGAGAATTTATCAAAATCAAATTCTGACGGAGTTTTATTCTCGAAGGCTAACATTAATGTTAGAAAGGGAGATAAAATTGCTTTTATAGCACGTAACCATTTAGCCATAACTGCATTATTTAATCTTATTAATGAAATTGAAAAGCCGGATAGCGGTGAATATAAATTTGGAACTACTATTCATAAAGCATATTTACCAAACGATAATTCCGAATTTTTCAAATCAGATTTGAATTTGATGGACTGGCTACGTCAGTTTAGCAAGGATAAAGATGAAAGTTACATTCGTGGATTCTTAGGCAAGATGTTGTTTAGCGGAGAAGAAGTTCTTAAAAAATGTAACGTTTTATCAGGTGGAGAAAAGGTTCGTTGTATGACCAGCCGCATGATGTTATTTAATCCGAATATGCTCATTTTGGATGAGCCAACTAACCACTTAGACATGGAAAGCATTATTGCTTACAACGATGCTATGAAAGACTTTACAGGGACCATTCTGTTTACCAGTCATGACCACGAGTTAATGCAGACAGTTGCCAACCGGATTATTGAATTAACGCCTAACGGTATCATTGATAAATCGTGTACTTACGACGAATATCTGGAGAACGAATCAGTAAAAGAACAGCGTCAAAAGCTTTACGGCAGTCTGGTAAAATAGGCTTAAGTAATTGACAAGGTTAAGTTAATAGTGATGTTTTATTTTTTATAAATTATCTAAAGCTTACGCTAATTTTATAGTACCATGTCTATACAAAAAAACATTTGTTTACTGATTCTTTTGATTGGAGCTTTTAAACACACGGCCTATTCTCAGGACGTAGAAAAAATCAAAATAAAAAAAGAAGATCCTTTTTTAAAAGCAGAGTTTGACGAATCAAACTATAAGGTAATTGCGCTGGATAAATACGGGAACCCATACGAGAATGTGGTAAAAAGTTTTGTAATAACTTTTCAGGATACAGAGGGGCACTTTAAAAGTAAAGTAGAAGGAAATACCTTTCCTGAAAAAACAATAAAGTACTTAAAGAAACGCACTCGAGCTACAAATTTGTGCTTAAGAGAAGTGGTAGCGGTTGATGAAGAGGGACATAAACAAGTGCTACCCGATAAATGCGGGATTTTGATTTATCCCGACTGTAAAAACTGTGACCCCAACAAAAAGAAAAAGCGATAGCTCCGATTTAATTGTGGGATAAATCGCCTCGCTCTTGCCGGCTCCTCGCTAAAATTATCCACCGGATAATTTTTTAACGCTCGGCCCTTTATCCCGACTGTAAAAACTGTGACCCCAACAAAAAGAAAAAGCGATAGCTCCG
>JBBAKL010000016.1:0-10390 GCA_040403535.1 Bacteroidia bacterium | reverse complement strand
GGCCCTTTATCCCGACTGTAAAAACTGTGACCCCAACAAAAAGAAAAAGCGATAGATTTTAAACGGTTATCTGAAATAAGAATTTAGAAACTAAAAATTTAAACCGCTAATTATTTAGCATCTGTTGTTTCAGCCATTTTTCGGCAATGGATTTATCATCAAAAAAGCGTGTTGGAACTTTAGGACGATTGATTTCAATATAGAGTTTGCCTAATATTTTTAATGCTAAAGCATTACTAAACAAAGCTACTGCGGCAATATGCGTTGAGAATTTTTCGGAAGCAGCCACTTCACGCGCTTCTTTTGAAACCTGAAAAAATTCCTCTCCACCCAATAAAAAAAAATATTTTTTTCCGGGCATATATGCTTCTGCTTCCCGCTTCGACTGCCAAACATCCTGATCATTCAAGTTAACATCGCGCTTAACCAAAAACTCCAAAAATAAATCATCATGGATGTTCATAATATAGCTGGATGTTTCAAATTGTTTCATGGTTTACTTTGCTTTAATGAAACTTTCAAGCCATTCAACGGCATCGTTACGCTTGGTAAAATATTTGGTAGGAACTTTTGGGCGGTTTATTTTAATGTACATTTTTCCCAATATCTTATACGCTAACTTATCGCTGCAAAATGCAATAGCGCCATGATGCGTGGAATGCTCTGGAGATGCTCCGAGTTCACGCGCCTCTCTCGTAGTATAAAAAGTTCCGGCAGCCTCCATTAAAATGAATGCTTTTTTTTCACCTAACACACTAGTGATAAATTGCTTTGATTCTAAAATATCCCGGGTATCAAAAACAGCGTTATTCTTAATCAACAACTCAACAAAACAGTTATCATGAATTGTAAGTGTCATCGTCTCTGTTTCGAAAGTTTTCATTATCGATTAAAGGATATATTTAAACGATTAATTAAATAATTAATACGATAAATATAGTAATTCTATTAAAATTACCAAAAATAATTTAACGCATAATTACACGCTAAATGCGCCTTAATCCATGATTTATTAGAGATTTATTAGAGATTTATTCGAAGGCTATTCACCATAAACAAAAAAGGCAAGCTAAAGCCTGCCTTTTTAGTATCAGATGTGTTTAAAATTAGTTGACTTTGGTTTTTTTAATTTGCTCAATTTCTATTTTCAAACCGCGAAGCATATTCATAATGCTATCCAGATTTAATTCATCATCTTTATAATCACCAATATTAATACTGCAAGTGTATTCCCATAATTCCAGTATCTCATCCAAACGAACTTTGTATGGCTGATACATTTTATTATCGGAATGTAATTCAACCGTACCTTCTTTCTTATTTAAATTATGTAAACGTTTATAGCTCAAACCATCATCTTTAGTACAAACGATGTAAGTATTTCCTTCTTTTAAATCATCCAGTTTTTCCAGATACTTACCAATTACAAACGAACCGTCTTTTAACGGAGGCATAGAATCGCCCTTAATAGGGAACGCGCGATGCTTACCAACCGGAAGAAAGGGTAATTTCATTCTCGGTAAGCGCTCAATATAATCCGGATCGGAATAACCACGCAAATAACCCGCTGATGCCTTCACCGGTATTAATTCAATCATATCATCGCCTTCATTATCGATAATTACCGGAAATAAAATCCGGTTCTTGCCAATTTTCATTAAAGCGTCGGGATTGGTTTTTTTTAAATCACCTTTAATAAGGGCATCAATGGCAATATGAAAATACTCCGACAATTTTATTAGTAAATCAATAGGCGGTTCATTTCTACCTTCTTCATACCCGCCAATGCGCGATCGGGTAACATCCAGTTCATCGGCCATTTGCTCCTGAGAAAGCCCCTTCAGCTGACGCAGGTACTTAATGTTGTTTGCTATCTTATTAATCATATTACTACGTTTTGTAGCACAAATATACTACAAATTGTAGTTATTGTCAAGTCCCTATTTTTTATATATTTTAGTACAACTCTTGTGAAGGAACTATTTTTGAAAATAACAGCTGTTGGTATAAAGTCCGAAATGTCGTCAGATATTAAGGAGCAAATTAGATTGGTTAATGGTATTAGTTTTTTAGGCGTACCAATTTCATTAACATTTGTTGTGCTGTTTGCAATAACCGGACACTTGCCATTAATGTTGGCTTTCTTATTCGGAGTAATAATATTTTCTTCTACTTTACTTTTTACAAAAATTTTCGGTCTGAATTTCAGTCGCAATTTTGTTTGTGTAATGGCTCCAGTTGTGTTTGGTGCGGCTTCAGTTATCGGCGGTAAGGACACAGGATTTTTTCTGGGCTTTCTGGTAATTTCTGTGCCTCCCATAATTGTTTATCCTAAGATTAAACAAGGAGTAGTTCTGGTCATATTTTGCATTTTCTTACTTGCACTTACTATAGTTGGTAACGTTTTAATAGCTCCGATCGACCCTGTTCCTTTTGCTATGACCATTTTTTTATTTAATCTGTTAACGGTACTGGTTACAGGTATAGGTATTGTAACTTTATTTAAAGCTGAATTAAACGAGAGCCGCAAAAAACTTTTCGAAAAGAATAAAGAAATTACCGACAGTATTAACTACGCTAAAAAAATACAGTCGGCTTACATGCCAAACGAAGATATTTTTCACAGAGTATACGAAGACGCGTTTTTATTATTTAAACCAAAAGATATTGTAAGTGGCGACTTTTATTGGTTTTATACATTGGCGAAAAACGAGAAGCCGGCAGCAATACGACATTGTGCAGTTGCAGATTGTACCGGACATGGTGTGCCGGGCGCATTAATGAGTGTGATCTGTAGCAACGCTTTAAATGAAACAGTAGTTCATAATAAAATTTACGATACCGATAAAATACTAAATGAAACCAGAAGAATTGTAAAACGCAATTTAAAAACAAAGAAATATCAGGAGCGTAAAGACGGAATGGATATTGCATTAATCACCATCAATTTTGACACACTTGAACTTTGGTATTCAGGAGCGTATAATCCGGCTTGGGTTTTAAAGAACGGCAAGATGCTTGAATTGGCCGCCGACAAACAACCCATTGGTGTATTTGAAAATGAAAAGGATTTTTCTCAGAAATATCTCAAATTAAACAAAGGGGATATCATTTATTTGTTTAGTGATGGATATGCCGATCAGTTCGGTGGACCGAAAGGCAAAAAGTTTAAATACAAACAACTAAACGAATTGATGGTTTCTATTTCTCACTTATCCATGAACGAACAAAAAAACAAACTGGATTCGGTTTTTGATGAATGGAAAGGTAATTTAGAACAAGTTGATGATGTATGTATTATTGGAATTAAAATTTAGAATGCGGTTTATCATATTTATATGGATTTTTTTGATTCAAGTAATCATACCTAAACGTATTATTGCTCAAAATAACCATTTGGACTCGCTTAAATCTGAGCTGCGTAAGCCCTTAAATGATACAGTTAGGTTCAAAATTCTATATCAAATATGTGATCAATTTTATATTTCATCTGCTAACCGCTCTGAAACCTTTAGCAAAGAACTTTTGGAAGTTGCCCACAAACTCAACAAAACTTCAGAATTAGCAAAAGCATATGAAATGAAAGGCCTTTTGTGGTCGATGTTAAACAATATAGACAGTTCCTTACACTATTTGGATAAAGCATTATTATTTGCCAAAAATGGTAATCACGAATTTCAAATTGCTGATATTTACGATGCGTATGGATCGGTTTACGAAATTGTGGGTGATTATGATCGCGCATTAGAACAACATTTGAAGGCGCTTACTATTCATGAAAAGGCTCAGAATAAAACAGGTATGGCAAATTCATATAAATACATAGGACGTATTTTTGGGATTCAAAAAAAACATACGCAAGCGCTAGATTACTTTAATAAGTCGAAAGTTATTGACAAAGAAACTCATAACACGTACGCATATGGCCAGTCAATCAACAATGCAGGTATTTGTTTATTATATTTAAATAAAGTTGATTCAGCAATTTTATATTTCAATGAATCTATAAAAGCGAAAATCAAAACAAATAATAAAAAAGGGCTAATAAGTACATATTCTTATCTAGTAGATGCATATTTAAAAATAAACGATACAAAAAACGCCATTAACACCTCGTTATTACTGACTAATTTAGCGGTTGAACTAAACGCCAATTTACCATTAGCGTCAGCGTATGAGAAAACCGGAGAGGTTTACTCCTATATTAAGCGTCCTTTTATTGCAAAATCAAATTTCATTAAAGCTTTACAAAATTATTCGATTGCCCAGAAGAAGGAGGGGGTCATGAATTCTCACCTCAATCTAAGCAAAGAATACAAAAAGCTGGGTAATTCTGATTCTTCTTTATTTCATCTAAATGAATACGTAGTTATAAAAGATTCTTTGTTTACGGAAAATAATACCAAATCCATTAGCGATATGGAGGCAAAATACCAAAACCAAAAGAAGCAATTAGAAATCTCAATGCTTCAGAAAAACAAGCAAATCACCGATTATGAAATATCTAAACAAAAGACTTATAAAAATTTTCTATTACTCATTGCAGGATTAATATTACTGATTGTATTGGTATTACTAAGAGCCTATGCCAATAAAAAGAGCATAAACAAACAACTCACACAAAAAAATTCAGAAATTGAGAAGCAGAAAGAAATAATTGAAGAGAAACAAAAGGGCATCACCGACTCTATCAATTATGCGCTCAGAATTCAAGAAGCCCTTTTGCCGTCGCGAGAGTTAAAGCATACTTTGTTTCCAGAATCATTTGTTTTTCTTTTACCCAAAGATATTGTAAGTGGTGATTTTTACTGGTATTGCGAAAAAAACGGGAAAAAAATTATTACCGCTGTGGATTGCACCGGACATGGAGTTCCGGGTGCCTTTATGAGTATGATTGGAGTAACTTTCTTAAATGAAATAATTAACGAACTCGGTATTACCAAGCCTTCAGAGATTTTAGGTGAATTACGAAACAAAGTCAAAATATCTCTTAAACAAAAAGGGTTCGATGGTGAGAGTAGAGATGGGATGGATATGGCTATACTGTCGTTCAATTCTGAACTTACGGAAGTTGAATTTGCCGGTGCTAATAATCCGCTATGGATTTACCGAAAAGAAAATGATGATATTAAATTAATGGAATTTAAGCCCGATAAAAGACCCGTTGGCTATTTTAAGGGTCAGGGCTTAGCTTTTACAAACCACACAATACCACTTATTAAAGGAGATACGTTGTATGTTTTCAGTGATGGCTATGCTGACCAGTTTGGTGGCCCAAAAGGAAAAAAATTCAAGTACAAACAATTTAGCGAGCTTCTCGTTTCCATCTCGCATTTATCCATGAATGAGCAGAAAGAAAAACTGGATTCTGTTTTTGAAAAATGGAAAGGTGAGTTAGAGCAAACGGATGATGTGTGTGTGATTGGAATTAGAGTTTAACTAAAGTGAATTAAATGTTTCTGTAATCCTAAACTAATCCCATCTTTACGGCAAACATTACAATACCTGCTGTATTTTTTGCACCAATCTTTTTTAAAATATCATTACGGTAATTATCGATTGTTCGCTTGCTTAAGTATAACTTCTCGCCAATTTCCTGATTAGTATACTCCTGTACGATTAACTTTATAATATCGATCTCCTTTGAATTTAAATCAACGTTAGAAAACTTAGGTTCAACTTTATTGGTATTTACTAATTGTTTCACTAATGCCTTTGAAATCTTATCATTAAAATAGTATCCTGTATTTGCAACTGATTTAATCGCATTCACAATATCTTCCACGTCAGCGGTTTTTGAAACAAACCCTCTTGCTCCTAATTCTATAAGATTTACAATAACCGAATCCTCGTCGTGCATCGATAAAATAATAACTTTTGAATTCAGTTTAAGTTTTTGTAACTCTTTTAAGATTTCGTAACCATTCATAAAAGGCATCTCAATATCCGAAATGATTATTTCAGGTTCACTTCCGTTTTTAATTTTATCCATAAGTCCGAAACCCGAATCCTCTTCAATAATTACTTCAAACTCATCTCTGCGTTCCAAAAGTAATTTTATTCCTTGGCGAAAAATAGTGTGATCATCAACTATTGCAATTTTTAATTTATCCATTCCTTAATTGTGCTATAAATTGTTGTTTTTTTATTTCAACCTTAAATAACTACTGATTCATGTAATTGTGGCATCAATTTAATACAAATATACATTAAAAAAAAAAGAGTATAAATACTCTTTAAATAAAGATTTTATGCTCTGTTTTAACTCATAAATTCTATTTAATTTTATAAACATCAGGCCTAGCCTGATATAACCCTTAATTATTCTCCCCAAACCTATGATTAAGCTTAGGGAAACTATTCTTCAATTAGATGAAATGACTTACATAGACATTGAATCAGAATTGATTAAAAATAAGGCCGATAACTTCCTTTATGTCATACAATGTTACCGAAATGGTACGGACAATGATAAAGATATCTTAAATAGCCTTAAAATAAGTAATAATGCTTATTATGTATTAAAATCACGATTATTCAGTAAAATAAAAGTTCATCTAACGAAAACTAACAAAACATTAGAAACTAGCGAAGCTCATGCGTTTAATGACTTGCAATTTACATCGAATGTTTATTTACAAATCCAAAACATTAATCATATATGTTATAATAAGCCACGTGAAATAGCTTTAGCGTACTTAGAAAAATTAGAGAAAGACTTGAGCGCCAAATACATGCACACTGAGCTCCTTGAAGTATACAGCGCTTTAAAAAAGTTGTATTCAAAGTCTAACAAGTTTTTTCTTTATTCTAAACTGTACAATAAAAACATAGCTTTTCTTATTTCGCTCGAACAAAGCGAAACCATACTGAGTAATTTTAATTTCATACTTTGTCAATACATTTTCTCGAGGTCAGATAATTTTAAAGATAAACTACATTTTTTATACAAAGATATACTAAATCATTACCAGCTCTGCCAGTCAACTCAAATTGAAGCCATAAAACAGTTAATAGAAATTGAACTTAGTTTATTTGTTGATTTGGATTTAACAAATTTTTCGAATGAAGACTTACTGGCCCAGATTGAACATTTCGATAAGCTAGTGAATGGTTTACCTGAATCAACAACACAACATCAATGGAAATCAATAGTAAACTTCCTATACGAAGTATATTATATTGACCAAAACCCACAAAAAGCGGAATTTTATATAGAAAAGACTAATCAATTAGAGGAAAAACTATTACTTTACTCAGACATAGCTCCGGTTGCTATGCATCTTTTATACATTAGTGAAATGAACTATTCTCTGGAAGATCATTTCAATTCAGGCTTCATATCGGACGAAAATTCTCAATTTAATGCAATTATAAGCGAATTGTCAAAATCAATCAATCACTACCGTGATAATAATGCTAAAAAAGCAATTTCATTACTAAATCAATTATTGAATAACAACAGCTTTAAGGAATTTATCCATATAAACTTTGAGGTTAAATTACTACTGTGTATGTTTTACTTATCAATTAAAGAATTTGACCTGGCTGAGAGCATAATTAAAAGTGTTTATAGGAAAATCAAATCAGAAAATTTGCCTAATTACGACAATGTGCTGGCTCTTCTTAAATTATTCAACGCAAAAATAGAAGGAAGAGAAAAAGAAGAACAAAATGATCTTTTAATTCTATTTCAGGCAAAAAACAAGTGCAAACACCATGTTCTTAAGCATGCATATAGCGATTTAACAAATTTAATTACCATTTAGTATGATAACAAGAAAGGAAAATAAATTTAAGCATAAATATGTAATGCTAATTGATGATGATGAATTAGACAATTTCATCAATGAAAAAATGGTACAGGCTTCATGCTTTTCCGAAAATACATATATAACTACCAGTGGAAAAAGTGCTTTGGAGTTCTTATCCAACATTGTTAATAATTTTCCTAATCCGGAAATTGTGTTTCCTGAAGTAATTTTCATTGACATTAACATGCCTATTATGGATGGGTTTCAATTTATTCAGTTGTTAAAGTCGACATTCTCCAATCATTTAAAATATACACAATTGATTATTTTAACTTCTTCCGTTTTCCCAGAAGACAAAGAAAGGGCTTATGAACTTTCATCAAATATTCTGTTCATGAACAAGCCATTAACTGAAGAAATGCTAAACAATTTCGATATCCCAACTAAAATCATTCAATAAGGTATTATTACTTTGAGTTATTAAGTATTTATACCTATTTTAAAAAAATTAATACTCTATTTACAGTGGAGAGTGTAACCTAAATTTTCTAGGCAAGTTTAAACGATATATAACCCGTTTATGATTGACCTAACTTCATTATCCCAATTAATTACAACTAACTCTTGTAAATTCAATCAACCATATGTGTTACCAAAAGCTCATTGGTGTACGGAAATAATGAACTTTTCTACAACTCCATCTAAACTATTTTTATTCAACTTTATTGATTACTTTTTAGAGATTAATCCTTATTCATGGTTGGTCATTTTTATTTTATTAACTGTTAGTTTTATTTACTTGATTTCGGAGAAGATCAAATCAACTCAGTTGGTGAATAGCTACAGGTTGCAATTGTCTAAAAAGAATTTTGAACTCGAAAGAAAAACCAAAGATTTACAGAACTTTCTTTACCGTACAACCCATGACTTAAGGTCTCCAATAATCACCCTGAAAGGCATATTAAATTTGGTAAAAAACGAAGTAACTGACAATCCTCGTACATGTGACTATTTCAACAAAATTGACTCTATTCTTAACAAAGAAGATGAAATGTTGAAAAGATTAATGGAAGTTTCATGTACAATAAATGGATTGAAAAATATAGAAAATATTTCGTTTGATAAACTAATTAATGAGTTAATAGAATCATATAAGGAGAAGTTTCATTCAGAAAAGATTGAATTGATAACCGACATTGAGAAAAATATTGAGATTAAGACAGACCCAACATTACTTAAAAAGGCTTTAGAACATTTATTAATTAATAGTATTAAATTTAAACGAAGACGGCCTGAAGGTTCATTTATTAAATTATGCTCGAAAAAAGACAATGAAGTTTTATCAATAGAAATAACAGATAATGGTTTAGGCATCCCAGAATCTTGCCACGATAAACTTTTTGAACTTTTTTCAAGGGCTTCTCAGGAAAAATCAGGAGCTGGCCTAGGCCTTTTTATCGTCAGAAATACAATTGAATCACTTGGAGGAACCATTAAACTAAAAAGCCAATACAAATATGGAAGTTCATTCAATATCCAAATACCTATTTAAATTCAGAAAAAAGAGCCTCCGTTTAGAGGCTCTTTTGGTTGCATAAAAATAAACAAACGGACTTTGGATGAGTTCACAAACCCGGAATCTGTCGATATATAAAGAACGTATTTGCCGTTTGTTCCATTGCATGCAATTTTTTATTTCGTTATTTCAGAAACTAAATCTTTGGCCAAATATTCTTTCATCAGTTTTAAAATTAAAGTCTCCTTAATCCTAATCCCAAATTCAGAAACATTAGAAAGACGAATAAGTTGCACATTATTTTTACTTGAAGTATTTTCAGCAATAGGTTGATGTTTTAATGTTTCTTTCTGTTCACTGCCATTTAATTTATTAACCTGATATATCCATTTGGAATGCCTGTTAATTTTTAAATGTGATTGAAATTGGTGAACATAATTAGATTCTGGAGCTAGACCTGAAATCGCGGACAATTCATAATTTCTTTTTATTCTAAAAGAAACAGAATCAGTTGGTATATTGCCAGCATTTAAGTTACCTGCAACTAGCAGGAAAACCGGCATAGAAATTTTAAGGAATATCGTTTTCATCTTTCTTTTAATTATCTTGTACAAATGTCATCAACTTACAATACTCAAACCACCTCTTTTTGAAATCCGTATTACAGATGTAAGATTTTCGACATTTTATTATTTGATTCAATAAAGCACAAGAAAATCACCGCTGAGTAATCAGTGGTATGTTTGTAGTGAGTACTAGTATCTGTTATAAATTGCCGGGAAGAATAATACTGAAATGAGTACCTTTACCTTTCTCGCTTTGAATGGCTATTTGTCCGCCAAGAGCATGGATTTGCGATTTCACCATAAATAAACCCATTCCTTTACCTTCCTCCGTATCATTAAACCGTTTATATAAACCAAATAATTCGTTTCCATGACGGTTCATATCAATACCTATACCATTATCACTGAAGCTTAGTTCAATCTGATTATTCGTTATATTACTTTTGACAATGATAGTAGGATCGGCTTCTTTGCGTGAATATTTTAATGAATTACTGATATGGCAGATGATGATAAAATAAAAAGGTCCGGTAAACCGGACCTTTTTGCATGCA
>JBBAKL010000015.1:0-49375 GCA_040403535.1 Bacteroidia bacterium | reverse complement strand
TTCTTTAATCCCATTTTAATTCTTTTTTCTTATTTAAATACTAGCGTAAAAATCAATTACCTCGCCTTGTTTTAAAGTAACGATAGCTTTTTTGTGACGGTTTACGCGACCTACAGCCATACCACGGGTTGTGTTACGCACTTTCACTTTTCCAATGTATTGCTGAGTATTAACTGAAGCAACTTTAACATTGTACATTTTTTCTACCGCATCTTTAATCTCTAATTTATTAGCCGTTTTTTCTACTACAAAGCCATAGCGATTTAATTTTTCGGCTTGAGCAGTCATTTTTTCAGTGATGATAGGCTTAACTAAAATTCCCATTTTACTTATTTAAAATTGTTTCAATAACTTTTACTGAGCTCTCAGATAAAATAACGTTTTCAGCATTTAAAATATCGTAAGTGTTTAAATCTGCAGCGTTAACTACCTTTGCTTTTGGCAGATTACGAGAAGATAAATAAACATTATTGTTAGCCGAACCTAATACTAAAAGCGTTTTCTTATCAGACATGTTTAAGTTCTTCATCAAATCGATGTAGCTCTTTGTTTTTGGAGCTTCGAATGAAAAATCTTCTAAAACAGTGATTGCGTTATCCTTTGCTTTGTAAGCTAAAGCTGAAATACGAGCTAATGCCTTTACTTTCTTGTTTAACTTGAATGAATAATCGCGAGGACGTGGACCAAATGCACGACCACCACCAATAAATAATGGCGATTTCATTGAACCAGCACGAGCACCACCGGTACCTTTTTGACGCTTCAACTTTTTAGTTGTACGCGCTATTTCAGCACGCTCTTTAGATTTATGAGTACCCTGACGTTGATTAGCTAAATAATGCTTAACATCAAGATAAATACTATGATCATTTGGCTCAGCACCGAAAATTGAATCAGTTAATTCAACTTTTTTAGCTGTTTTTTTGCCGCTTATGTTTAATACTTCTACTTGCATGATTACTTCTCAATTAAAACGTAAGACCCTTTAGCACCAGGAACAGAACCTTTAATTAAGATTACGTTCTTATCTGCCATTACTTTTACTACTTCAAGGTTCTGAACTTTTTTACGGTTACCACCAGTTCTTCCACCCATGCGTTTACCAGGTAATACGCGTGAAGGATCAGATGATGCACCTAATGAACCCGGAGCTCTTTGACGATCGTGCTGACCGTGAGATCCGCCTCCAACACCACCAAATCCGTGACGTTTAACAACACCTTGAAAACCTTTACCTTTTGAGGTGCCAACTACATCAACAAAATCTCCTTCAACGAAAAGATCCGCTGTAATTACATCCCCTAAATTTTTTCCTTCTTCAAAAGAACGGAATTCAACAACTTTACGCTTAGGAGTAGTTTTTGCTAGTGCAAAGTGTCCTTTCATGGCAGATGATGTGTGTTTTTCCTTCTTCTCATCAAATGCTAACTGTAAAGCCGAATAACCGTCTTTCTCATTGGTTTTTACTTGCGTTACAACGCAAGGACCCGCTTCAATTACTGTGCATGGTACATACTTACCATTGGCATCGAAGAAACTGGTCATTCCTATTTTTTTACCAATTATTCCAGACATTTTATTTTATTTTTATTATTTGTTTTAAATTATTTTATAATTTCTGTTCGCCCAACTCTGTTAAACCTTAATTTCTACTTCAACACCGCTAGGTAATTCAAGTTTCATTAACGCATCTACAGTTTTTGAAGAAGAGCTGTAAATGTCCAATAAACGCTTATAAGAGCATAATTGGAACTGATCACGTGCTTTCTTGTTAACGTGTGGCGATTTCAATACCGTGAAAATACGCTTGTGAGTAGGTAATGGAATTGGCCCGTTTACCACTGCTCCTGTAGATTTTACAGTTTTAACGATTTTCTCTGCTGACTTGTCAACTAAGTTGAAATCGTATGATTTTAGTTTTATTCTGATTCTTTGGCTCATTTTATATCAAAATCCTAATTATTAAACTTTTTCTGCTTTTCCTTTAGCTTTAGAAATTACATCTGCTGCAATGTTTGATGGAGTCTCAGAGTAGTGAGAAAACTCCATTGTAGAAGATGCACGACCTGAAGTTAAAGTTCTTAATTGTGTTACGTAACCAAACATTTCTGATAATGGAACTTTAGCTTTAACAACCTGAGAGTTGCCTTTGCTATCCATACCTTCAATCTGACCACGACGACGGTTTAAGTCACCTACTACATCACCCATGTTTTGTTCCGGAGTGATTACTTCAATTTTCATGATTGGCTCTAACAACACAGGCTTACATTTTCCTAATGCTTCACGGAATGCGTTACGAGCACAAATTTCGAATGATAATGCATCGGAGTCAACCGCGTGGTAAGAACCGTCTGTTAACACAACCTTTAAACCTACTAGTGGATATCCAGCTAATACACCATTATTTAATGAAGCCTTAAATCCTTTCTCAACTGCAGGAATAAATTCGCGAGGAATATTACCACCTGTAATTTCATTTACAAACTGTAAATCGCTCTTAGCGTTATCAAAGTCTGCATCAACAGGACCTAATTCAACCTTAATATCAGCAAATTTACCACGACCACCGGTTTGCTTCTTATAAACCTCGCGGTGTTCTATAGTTCCTGTTACAGCCTCTTTGTATGCTACCTGAGGCGCACCCTGGTTAACTTCTACTTTAAACTCGCGACGTAAACGGTCAACGATAATTTCTAAGTGAAGTTCGCCCATTCCGCTGATAATAGTTTGTCCTGAATCTTCATCCGTTTTAACGCGGAAAGTCGGATCCTCTTCAGCTAATTTATTTAATGCTACACCTAAACGGTCTAAGTCGCCTTGAGTTTTTGGCTCAATTGCAACACCAATTACTGGCTCTGGGAAGTTCATCGCTTCTAAAACGATAGGATTCTTCTCATCACAAAGTGTATCACCTGTTTTAATATCTTTAAATCCTACAGCTGCTCCAATATCACCAGCCTCGATAAATTCGATTGGGTTTTGTTTGTTAGCATGCATCTGGAAGATACGTGAAATACGTTCTTTATTACCAGAACGTGTATTCAACACGTAAGATCCTGCATCTAAACGACCTGAATAAGCACGGAAGAAACAAAGACGACCTACAAATGGATCTGTAGCAATTTTAAATGCTAAAGCTGTAAATGGATCCTTTGCATCCGGCTTACGGATTACCTCTTCACCTGAATCAGGATTTGTACCTTTAATATTTTCCTTATCTAATGGAGAAGGCATTAATTCCATTACTAAGTCTAACATAGTTTGTACACCTTTATTTTTGAAAGATGAACCACAAACCATTGGAACGATTTTGTTAGCAACACAAGCTTTACGTAAAGCATCTAATACTTCACGCTCAGTAATTGTTTCTGGAGCTTCAAAGAATTTCTCCATAATCTTATCATCAAATTCTGAAACTGCTTCAAGCATTTTCTCTCTCCAATGATTTACTTCATCAACCATATCAGCAGGAATAGGAACAACTTCGTAAGTCATACCTTTATCTGCTTCATTCCACACCATCCCACGGTTGTTGATTAAGTCAACAACACCTTTAAAATTATCTTCAGAACCGATTGGTAACTGTAATGGTACAGCATTACCACCTAATATCTCACGCGTTTGTTTAACTACGTTTAAGAAGTCAGCACCCTGACGGTCCATTTTATTAACGAAACCGATACGGGTTACATTGTAACCATCAGCTAAACGCCAGTTAGTTTCAGATTGAGGCTCTACACCGTCAACCGCAGAAAATAAGAAAACTAATCCATCTAATACACGTAATGAACGGTTTACCTCAACGGTAAAGTCAACGTGACCCGGAGTATCTATAATGTTAATTTTATATTTATTGCCTCTGTAATTCCAGAAACAAGTTGTAGCAGCAGAAGTAATGGTAATACCACGCTCTTGCTCCTGTACCATCCAGTCCATGGTTGCTGCACCATCGTGTACCTCACCTATTTTATGGTTTACACCAGTATAGTAAAGGATACGCTCAGTAGTTGTAGTTTTACCGGCATCAATGTGGGCAGCAATCCCTATGTTTCTTGTATATTTTAAATCGCTCATGTTAAATTAGAATCTGAAATGTGAGAATGCTTTGTTGGCTTCTGCCATTTTGTGAGTATCTTCTTTCTTTTTGAAAGCTGCACCTTCTTCTTTAGAAGCTGCAACAATTTCACCTGCTAATTTCTGAGCCATTGACTTTTCGTTACGCTTACGTGAGTAAGAGATTAACCATTTCATAGCCATAGAAATTTTACGATCAGGACGAATCTCAGAAGGGATTTGGAAGGTAGCACCACCTACACGGCGTGAACGTACCTCAACCTGAGGTGTAACGTTTGCTAAAGCTTTTTTCCATACTTCTAATCCGTCTTCACTTGTACGCTTTGCAACAATACCAATTGCTTCGTGGAATATCTTTGAAGCTGTATTCTTTTTTCCGTCGTACATTAAGTTATTTAAAAAGCGGGTTACCAATACGTCATTAAAAACCGGATCTGGTAACAATACTCTTTTTTTAGCTTTTGACTTTCTCATCTTATTATAGTCTTTTACTTAAATATTATTTTTTTCCTTTTGCAGCAGGAGCAGCAGCACCAGCTTTAGGGCGCTTAGTTCCGTATTTTGAACGTTGTTGTTTACGTCCTTCTACACCCGCAGTATCTAATGTTCCGCGAACGATATGATAACGTACACCTGGTAAATCTTTAACACGACCACCACGTACTAATACGATACTATGCTCTTGTAAGTTGTGACCTTCACCAGGAATGTAAGCAATTACCTCTTGCTTATTTGTTAAACGAACCTTAGCTACCTTACGCATAGCTGAGTTTGGCTTCTTAGGAGTAGTAGTGTACACACGAGTACAAACCCCACGACGCTGCGGACATGAGTCTAATGCAGCAGACTTGCTCTTGTTAGGCGCTTTAAAGCGACCCTTTCTTACTAATTGTTGTATTGTTGGCATTTTAAAACCTTTAATTACTTCTTAATTTCATTGGGGAAAATACCCCTCCCTAAAATTAGGGACGGCAAAGATAGTCATAAAATTGAATGCGGCAATAATATTTTGAGAATATTTCACCTAAATATCTGAATTTTTTTTAGATTTAAGATTATTTTTTACAAATACTTGAATATCAATAATAAAAAATACAATAAGATTTTGTAATTGCCTGATGATTGAATTTAATATTAAAACGTTTTAGTATATATTTTATACAATGTGTATAATATAGTATGTATATTAGTAATGAAATTAGACACTTAATGACAAATCCGTTTCATATAGGCGATTTTAATAGCAAAGCCGAGTTTTGTCCGCGCGACGAAGAATTTAAACAATTAATTAATAATACTAATTTAGGATTAAACACCATTTTATTAGGTATTAAACAAATTGGTAAAACTACTCTACTAAAACAGCTTATCCGTCATATCGAAAACGAAAACAATCGTCATTGTATCTATGTAAACATTAATCCAACTTCTAGTATTGAAGAGTTTACTAAAATTCTCTTAAACGAGATTATTAAAGAGTTCCGTGAAATAAAATCGAATAGCATCGACCTAATTAGTAACCGCTTCCCTACCCATTTGCTTCATAACGTACTGGAAACACTAGACAAACAAAATAAAAAAACATTAATCGTTATTGACGAATTTCAACAAATCATTAATTACCCCGATAAATCGGCTCTACACCAATTTCAATCCACTATACAAAAACTAAAACACGTTAATTTTATTTTTTGCTGCAGTAACGAACATGCTTTAAACGAGCTCGCGGGAAATGAAACTCAAACTTTTTTTGCTAATTCCGACCTCATTCAGCTACACCCTTTAAAACCGGCTAACTATAATTTATTTATTGGCTGGCATTTTACTAACAATAATCAAAATATAAGCGAAGAAGCGATTGAATTTATTTTAGACTGGACCCGATGCCACACCTTTTACACGCAAACTCTTTGTAAACACATTTTTTCTAATCAATTAACCGAAATTGAATTGGAAGATGTACACGATGAATGCGGACAAATTTTATCAGAGAATGAAAGTACATTTTACACTTACCGTAATTTACTATCTCCTGTACAATGGATTTTATTAAAGGCCATTGCTAAAGAAGAAAAAGTATATCACCCTACAGCCAAACAATTTTTACAAGAACACAACATCGGTACCCCGGCTAATGTACAGCGGGCTTTGGATGCATTACTCACTAAAGAAATGATTTATTCATCCCGCGACGAAAAAGGCCGCTATTACCAAGTATATGATTGCTTCCTTAGCCGATGGCTGGAGAACTTGGATTAAGAATAAAAAAAACGGAGTCCCCTATCAGGAAACCTGTTTTCTTAAATACTTTTAAACTTAAAACTTATAACCGAAACCTATTCCGTATACACTTAACACCTGTGCTCTGGGACCAAAAATATCATTTTTATGATCATATTTACCGTCGTTATTCCAGTCGTACTTAATGGTCACATCATGATCATATAAAAACTTAGTTGATAAGGTGGCTGTAAAAAATTTAGTGATTTTTAAGGTTAATAAAGTATTCCAAACGATGTCAATATTCTGTGGCTCCTTTGAGTAATTAGAGAAGAAATCGGCATAGGTATCAACACTAAATTGCTTCGTGATGTCTTTCTTAAATTTTAAAGTTAATCTTCCCCCAAATTCATAGCGGGCTTTTTTACCGGGTGTAATGATATTTCCTGCTGAATCTCTAACTGCTTTTTCTACTCCATAATCACCGGCATTGGCAAAATTCTGATCAGTCACCAAAGTAACTTTACCCGCAACAGGCGATAAGGTTGCTAAAAAATAATCGGCCGGCTTGTAATCCAAACCTAAAGCTAACTGAATGTAGCCCGGTGAACAGAAACGAGAAACAGCTACCTGCAATGTATCGTCGTAATATTTGTAGCCATCCGAAAACTGAGAGCGAAAATCGCCCATAACTGTATAAAACCAGTATTTTTTAAATGCATACAAACTGTATTTCGACATATAAAATAATTGGTCAACATTTTTCTGCCAGAACTTAGCATTACTTAAACGCATGATACCGTAACTGCCATCAAAACGATTCACCCATTCGTGCTTGTCTTTTTTGTAATTTAATTCAAAATTCAATAGTCCTGCGAAGGCAATATTATCCTGAGCACCACCTTGCCAGTTACTGGCAGATGTCTGAGAAAGATTTAATCCGAAAAATCCGTTTAAATGCCAATAAGAAGTATCTTTCTTAGCTTCAGTTTGTGCCATCATATTTAATGACAAAATCATTAATACTGTAATAATTTTTTTCATGGTAATTTTTTAGGTTGGCAAAAATACTATTTAATTTGTTGTGAATGTTTCCTCCGAATAATCTTTAACAATTCCATAAAGCGTGTCGCGCTCAACCGGCCGCTTACCAACTTGTTTAATTAATTCAACCAATTGTTGTGTGGTTAATTTAGGCGATTGCTCTTCACTTCCTGCCATCGAATAAATTTTTGTTGTATCATCGATTGTTCCGTCCAAATCATCTGCACCAAAATTCAAAGCCAATTGAGCTGTATTTCTCCCTATCATAGCCCAGTAGGCTTTTATATGAGGGAAATTATCCAGATAAACACGCGCTATGGCGTAATTACGCAAATCTTCAATAACAGACACCTCCGGAACATCACTCATTTGATTATCCTTATTTCGGAATTTAAGGGGGATAAATGCATTAAATCCTTTTGTTCTGTCTTGCAGCTGCCTTAATCGTTCCATATGGTCAATACGATGCTCGAAGGTTTCGATATGGCCATAAAGCATAGTGGCATTTGAGTGTCTTCCTAAATTATGCCATGCTTCATGAATGGCTAACCATTCTTCTGCTGTGCATTTTCCACCGGCAATCTTATCACGTATATCTTTATCAAAAATCTCAGCACCACCGCCGGGCATACTATCCAAACCTGCCTCCATCATCGCTTTCATTCCTTCTTCGTAAGTCATTTTTGCTTTTTTGAAGATGTAGTGATATTCTACCGGTGTTAATGCTTTTATATGTAAATCCGGACGATGTTGTTTTATTCTTCGGAATAGTTCGGTATAATAGGCAAAATCCTGCTTAGGAACAACGCCTCCTGTTATATGAACCTCGGTTACCGGCTGTCCGTCATATTTTTTTATAATATCTAAAATCTGATCAACACTTAATTCCCATCCCTGTTCCTTATGTTTGATTAATCGCGAATACGAACAAAAAGCACAAGAGTAAACACAAATGTTTGTAGGCTCAACGTGAAAATTACGATTAAAATAAACCTTATCGCAATTCATCCGTTCACGAACAAAATTTGCCAATGTTCCTAAAAAGCTCAATGAACCCTCTTTATATAGCATTACGCCTTCATCAAACGTAATACGTTCACCTGAAATAACTTTAGATGCAATTTTTTTTAACCCGATTGAAATGTCAGACTTGCTAATCATTTCCAGCGGCATGTGTGATTGTACCATGTTTCAAATTTAATCATAATGTAGTTGGTTATAAAACCATTTTATCTGTTGATTTTAACAATTATCAGCGATCTGACAATAATCACTCTCGCATAAAACACATATTAGTTCATATTTGTTTAAAATCTTTCTCATAAAAAACTTATACACTCTTCTGCTTATCATTTCTTTTCCCTGGCTAATTAAATCGCAAACCGCTATCAGTGTCAGCAATGGCTCCTAGACTAACCCTGCAACCTGGGATTGTAGTTGTGTTCCTTTAATGGGACATAGCGTAAGCATAAATCATACGGTAACTTTAAATACTAGCATGAGTTTTAGTTCCGGTGGTATTACCATTAATAATACAGGAGTATTATTGCAAGACGCAAGCGGTAATACTGATTTATGGTTTAACGGAGGTTCTTTCCTGAAAAGCGGAAAGGCTATCTTCAGGTATTTATTGTTATCCGGTGTAACTAATTCTAATAATGGCTCATTTACAGTTAGCGCCATGACAAATTCAGTAACTTATTTCAATAACGTTACTATTACAATGGATATTATGTATATGGCTGCTAATTTTACTAATACCATGAACGGAAAAATTATTGGCGATAGTTAACCATCGGCCCTTTGGCAAACCTGGCAAATTCAGGAAGAATAAATGTAACCTGGGGTACTAACAAAGGAATCATTAACATTAACATTAACAATAACAATTATTATGATGGTAATGCTTTTACAAATGAAGAGCAATTCTATAACATATAAAATAACGACTCGCTTGTTTTATCCGGCAGTATGTGGAACAAAAATTATTTTAATAATAACGGTTATGTTCGTTTAACCAAGAATTTCCATAATTATACACCAACTCATGTTGCACGCTTCATCAACTCGTATGATGTAAAAGTTATTGACAGTTGGTATAACACGGATACTAATTATGGTACAAATACAGGAACATTCACTGTTAGCGATAATTCAGCCGACTCAAGTGAAATTCTTGGTTCGTTTAAATTTTGTGATCTAACGCCTCCGGAATCAACTCCATTTATCGATTTTAACACAGGTAGTATTTCATATAATATCATATGGTGCGCAACCATCAGTGTACAGGAATTATTTCAAACGGGAAATGTAACTTATTTTCCGAACCCAAGTAACAAACGATTTACCATTATAGGACAAAAAGAAGACAAGCTGTTTTTATACAACGATATCGGAAAAATGATTAAAGAGTTTGAACTCAATCACAGTAACAATTTTAAGGCAGAAATAATAGGACTTGACAATGGCATTTACTTCTTAACAGGTAAAACATTCAGAGAGAAAATTATTGTGATAAAATAACCGAATAATAAAAAAGCCCGTTTTAACGGGCTTTTTTATTAACTAAGGTTCAATTTCTTTCGGTCGATAAACCCTCCTCCTATCAAATCATTTCCTTCATAAATAACCGCACTTTGTCCGGGGGCCACACCGGTTACCGATGAGTGAAAAATAACATCTAATTTGTTTTCTACAGTATTGATGGTTGCCAATGTTCCCATATCTTTATAACGGATTTTAGTCAATCCTACAAAATCCTCGGGTAATGCCGCATATTTTATCAGATTAAAATCGCGCACCATCAATTGCATCTCTTCTAAATCTTCCTTATCGCCCAACACCACCGTATTCGTTTCCGGAATAATTTCCTTAACAAAAACAGGATCACCTAAAGCGATATCCAATCCTTTTCTCTGTCCAATCGTATAAAACGGATAACCTCTGTGTTTACCAACGGTCTTCCCCTTGTATACATAATTACCACCTTCTACTTTTGCTTCTAGATCTGGCAAACGGTGTTTTAAAAAGGAGCGGTAGTCGTTATTGGGTACAAAACATATATCGTAACTCTCGCTTTTATTGGCCAAATCAATAAATCCGGCTTCCTTAGCCATTTGTTTTATCTCCGGCTTTTTATATCCACCCAAAGGAAAAAAGGTACGCTTTAAACTTTCTTGTGACAATCCCCACAATACATAAGTTTGATCTTTATTCTCATCCACACCTTTAAAAACAACCCGTCTTTCATTTTCATCGCGTACCTGTGCATAATGTCCGGTTGCTATAAATTCGCAATCGAGCATATCCGCCCGTTTTAGCAAGGCTTCCCATTTAATGTGGGTATTACACAACACGCAAGGATTAGGTGTTCGTCCGGCTAAATATTCCTCTACAAAATTATTAATGATGTGTTCACCAAATTCACCTCGTATATCTAAAATATAATGCGGGAAACCAAAATTTACCGCTATTGCGCGGGCATCATTAATACTGTCTAAACTACAACAACCGGTTTCGCGCTTACTTCCCCCGGATGTTTCATAATCCCAGGTTTTCATTGTTATTCCAACCACCTCATACCCTTGTTCATGAAGCATCATAGCCGCCACGGAACTGTCAATTCCTCCACTCATAGCCACTAATACTTTTCCGTGCTTACTCATCTTTGTTTAGTTCTTTCTTGAGGTGTTTTTGAACTCCCGGTTTTAGGAGAAGCAGCACCTTGCGATTTTGGCGTCTCGTCTTTTACCTTATTCTTATTAAAAAACTCTTCTGTTTTTTTCTTATCAGCTTGTTGTCCGTTTTCGTACAATTCCTTTTCTTTAATTTTTCCGTCCTGTTCTTTATATATCCATGGACCGTTTCTTAAACCATTCTTATAATAACCGCTCGCAGCTGCAACACCATTAGGAAAATAATAAGTACATTTTCCCTCCTGCTTACCGTTTACAAAATTTCCCTCTCCCTTCACTTTTGTACCATCGTAATATTGTTTAAAAGGACCATGTTGAAGATCGTTTTTATAATTACGCTCTTCCGCTAACTTACCATCAACTAAATACACCAACGATTTACCTTCTTTTTTACCTAAAACATAATTCTCTTTTGATACCAACACACCAAACATATCATAATACAACCACACTGAATCTTTAACACTTTCTCCAACATATTTACCCGATGCCATTATTTTACCATTGGGATGAAATAATTTAGCGTATGCAAATTTTCCATCCTGCTTAAAATTTATAATCGCCTTTACACTATCAAAAGGGTAATAGTATTTAAAAATGCCCTGTGGCTTATCATCTTTAAACATGCCTTCATAAATCAACTTCTCAGATTTAGGATCCTTCTTCTTCCAATAACCCTGTTTCTTACCCTGAGCGTCGGTTGTTTGAGCAACACCAAAAGCAGTAATGCTGCAAATGGTTAATATGTAAAGTATTTTTCTCATTGCTTTAATAATGCAAAGTTAATATAAAGTTACTGAATTAATATGCCAAAAATTAATAATATAACTGAAATAAAAACCCAATTGAACTACCAAATTGCATGGTTTCACATTATTGATTAATTTTACTTATAAGCTTCTATCTTTATACGTAAACAATTCTCCTAAACACTTGTTAAACATTTCAATCCAAGACGTTAATAGTTACTTATGACCTACAGTTTTCACCTCCCAAAGTCCAAAATATTTGTTAAAAGCACTCCTTCAATTCATCTCCTTACATTACTAATCATTATTGTTTCTTTTGTTAAGCAAGCGTATTCACAAAACGTAAGTCTTAATTCATCAGAAATTGTTCAGGGGTTAAAAAAACTAAACACCATAGGAAGTGTATTATATATAGCCGCACATCCTGATGATGAAAATACACGCTTACTAGGCTACCTCGCTAACGAAAGAAAATTGCGCACCGGCTATTTGTCACTAACTCGCGGAGATGGCGGACAAAACTTAGTTGGTAAGGAACAAGGCGAATTACTGGGCCTAATACGAACACAGGAATTACTGGCAGCACGACGCGTGGATGGAGCCGAACAATTTTTTACACGCGCTAACGATTTTGGATATTCGAAAACACCTGAGGAAAGTTTTTCAATCTGGAATAAAGACAGTATTTTATCAGATGTGGTTTTAACCATCCGCCGTTTTAAACCCGATATCATCATTTGTCGATTCCCAACAACTGGCGAAGGAGGCCATGGCCATCACACTGCTTCTGCTATTCTGGCATTAGAGGCGTTTGATGCGGCTGCTGATCCAAAACGCTTTCCCGAACAATTAACTCATGTGCAAACCTGGCTGGCTAAACGCATCTTCTGGAATACGTTTAATTTTGGAACTACTAACACCACTTCGCCCGATCAATTAAAAACAGATGTCGGCTTGTTCAATCCTTTACTTGGAAAAAGCTATGGAGAAATTGCCGCAGAAAGCCGATCGTGTCATAAAAGTCAGGGATTTGGTTCTGCCAAACAACGCGGAAGTAATATCGAATATTTCAAACTTTTAAAAGGCGATAGTGTAAAGTCTGATTTGTTTGAAAAAATTATCCTGAGTTGGCAACGCTTTAAAGGTTTAGATAAAATTGAAGTGCTAATAAACGAATGTATTCAAAAATTCAACCCTCAGAATCCGGAAAACAGTGTAATGGCACTAGTCAACATTTACAAACAAATCGAATCGTTGGAAGAAAATAATCCGGACATTACCTATTGGAAAAAACAAAAACTAAAAGAAACAGAACGAATATTGGTTGCTTGCTCCGGTTTATGGCTCGAAGCCTTTTCACCTGAATACATTGGCATTCCCGGTCAAGAAGTTTCCTTTACTGTACAGTTAGTAAACAGAAACAAAAACACGGTTAAGCTCAATAAAATATCCTATTTTAATCAAAGCGATACCATTTGTCAGATTGTTTTAAAACCAAATGAGCTGTACACATTCAAAAGAAAAGAAAAGCTATCAGAAACACTTCCCTACTCCAATCCTTATTGGCTGAATGAAACTCACGGCTTAGGATTGTACTCAGTTAAAAACACCAATTTAATTGGTAAACCCGAAAACGATTCTCAAACAAAAATCTGGTTTAATATTAGCTTTGAAGACCTGACCCTGAACATCGAACGCAATTTGATCCACAAGTATACCGATCCTGTTAAAGGTGAAATTTACAGACCATTTGAAATTTTACCGCCAGTTACTGTAAACATTCAGGAAAAGGCTTTTGTGTTTTCGGATAATAAACCCAAAACAATTTCACTGGTAATAAAAGCCAACACAGCTAATTGTATTGGTAAAGTTGAATTAAAAGGTTCGGAAAGTTGGATTGTTTCGGTAAATAATCCGGAATTTAAATTAATCAACAAAGGAGATGAAACAATTATCGACGCAACGGTTTCTCCATCTAAAAATGCAACTAACGGTTATATTAAAGCGGCTATTAAAATCAATAACCAAATCTATTCTAATAGCATTAAACGAATCGAATACGATCATATACCCTATCAGTTTCTTATAAGTGAAGCAAAAGCCGGATTAATTTATGTTGATTTGAAAAAATCAGGAAACAATATTGGATATATTCCCGGCGCGGGAGATGATGTTCCAACTTGCCTGAAACAAATTGGCTATAACGTCACCATTCTGTCTGATGATCTGCTTACCAATGAAAATCTCTCTAAATACAGCGCCATTGTTACCGGAGTAAGAGCCTACAACACCAGCGAAAGACTTCAGGTACATTACAATAAACTGATGGACTATATTAAAAATGGCGGTAATCTGATTGTTCAGTACAACACCAATAACCGAATCGGACCTGTAAAAGCAAAAATCGGACCTTATCCCTTTACTATTTCACGCGATAGAGTAACAGATGAACATGCAGATGTGAAATTCATTAACGAAAAGCACACTGTTTTAAATTCGCCTAACAAGATAACCGGAAAAGATTTTGAAAACTGGATTCAGGAACGCGGTATTTATTTTGCTAATGAATTGGACAAACAATACGAAACAATTTTCATGATGAACGATGCTAATGAAAAACCAAGTGATGGCAGTTTAATTATTGGTAAATACGGAAAAGGAAATTTCGTATATACAGGACTGGCTTTCTTCAGAGAATTACCTGCAGGAATTCCGGGTGCTTATCGCTTATTTGTTAATCTGTTAAGTTTACCGCAAAACAAATAACATGAAAGAACAGGAAGAAAAGCCTCCAATTTTAAAAAACTGGACTAACGTCTATTTACTGGTAATAGGATCACTGGCAGCTACCATTTTATTTTTGTACCTCTTTACACAACTTTATAAATGAGTTTAATCGATTGGATGGTTTTGTGCTGTACGCTTTTATTCATCATTATTTATGGTGTATGGAAAAGCCGTGGCGCAAAAAACATCGACAGTTACTTACTTGCCGATAAGCAATTACCCTGGTATCATGTTGGATTATCGGTGATGGCAACACAGGCAAGCGCCATTACATTTCTGTCGGCACCCGGACAAGGTTATAGCGACGGTTTACGGTTTGTTCAATTTTATTTTGGCTTACCACTCGCCATGGTTGTATTGTGTATCACATTCATTCCCATTTTTCATAAACTAAATGTATTTACTGCTTACGAGTATTTAGAAAAACGATTCGACAATAAAACGCGATCGCTTACCGCATTTTTATTTCTTTTGCAACGAGGCCTTTCAACAGGTATTACCATTTATGCTCCTGCAATTATTTTATCTACCATATTAAACATTGATATCACTTACACCATTATCGCTAATGGTTTTCTGGTAATAACTTACACAGTATATGGCGGAACCAAAGCGGTTTCGTACACGCAATTTTTACAAATGAGTATCATTTTTGCAGGACTCTTTCTAGCCGCATTTATGGTGGTGCATTTACTGCCCGAAAATGTGAGTTTTGGAGATGCCCTTAAAATCACAGGGAAAATGGGCAAATTAAACGCAATCGATACAACGTTTGACTTAAATAACCGCTACAATATTTGGTCGGGAATAATTGGCGGATTCTTTTTACAGCTATCCTATTTCGGAACCGACCAGTCACAAGTTGGACGTTATTTAACAGGAAGCTCTATCACGCAAAGTCGTTTAGGTCTGGTGATGAATGGCCTGATAAAAATTCCTATGCAATTCTTTATTTTACTGATTGGCGTACTTGTATTTGCCTTTTATCAGTTTAACGAAGCTCCGGTTTTCTTTAATAAAGTGGAAACAGATCGCATTAAAAAAAGCACCTACAAAGAAGAATTCGAACAACTCACAAAAAAATATGCGGATGCCCATAAAGCTAAACAACAGCAATTAACCGTTTTGGTTAATGCGATACACAGTAATGACCAACAAGCCATAGATGCGGCAGGAATAAAAGTAAGAGATGCCGATATAAAAACAACAGAAGTGCGTAAAGAGGTGGCTCAACTGATGGAAAAAAACAATCCGAAAGCAGACACCAACGACACTAATTATATATTCCTAACCTTTGTAACACAACAATTGCCTGTTGGCATAGTTGGTTTATTGATAGCTATTATTTTTTTAGCATCTATGGGATCAACTGCAAGCGGATTAAATTCGCTGGCATCTACCACAGTAGTTGATTTTTACAAACGCATTTACAATTCTAACGGGAGCGAATCGCTTTATCTTGCTGCATCCCGATTAGCAACTGTACTTTGGGGTATATTTTGCGTGGTGGTAGCCATCTATGCCAATAAGCTGGGGAATTTAATTGAAGCCGTTAATATTTTAGGTTCTCTTTTTTATGGAACCATTCTTGGAATTTTCCTGGTGGCCTTTTACATGAAACGCATACAAGGCGTTGCGGTATTTTATGCCGCATTACTGGCTGAAGCCTTTATTGTTTTTGCCTGGATATTTGACCTAACCGCCTTCTTGTGGTTAAATGTGATTGGCTGTGCGCTGGTAATGGCGATTTCTTTTGTAATTCAGCTTCTCATAAACAATACAAACCGAATAAAATAAAAAAACCCGCTTTAGAGCGGGATTTTTTATTTTACAACTGAAACAGATTATTTTTTACAATCTGCAATAATTTTTTCGGCATGCTTCACATAAGTATCATCCTGATCTGCCGCTGCTAATGCTTTTGCTTGTTCAGCTGCAGCAGATGCACCTTTTAAATCTTTAGCCTTGTATTGTATTTTTGCTTTTAACAATACTACCCAATATGCTTTAGGGTTATTGGCAATCGCTTTATCAACCCACTCTGCTGCTAATTTTAAATCTTTATCATTTTCGTAGTAATAGGATGCTGCCTGATAGTACGGACGATTATCTTTAATGATGGTATTCTCAATCGACTTCATTATCTTCGAATCGATATCTGCTGTAACTTTAAAAGCCACACGTGTTTTTTCCCATACTAATTCGATATAAGAAGAATTAGCTGTGATATCAGCAACATTAATCGCAAACGTTTCAACCTTTTCAGTTAAAGCGCTTGGTTTAACCGTAATCTTTAAAACCTCATTTTCCTTTTTATAATTCGCAACATCTCCGCCTAACGTTAAATCTTTATAAAACATTAAATCCCAGCTATCCTTATTCGGAACAGAATACAATGCGTAAGTTCCTGATTTTAAATCAGCGCCTTCCACTTTTACATCTTCTCCAAAAGTAATTTTTGTTGAATTGTTAGCGCCGGTACGCCATACTTTTCCAAAAGGAACCACATCACCATAAACCATACGGCCTTTTGCGCTCGGACGTGAATATTCAATAGTAATATCAGATAAAGCAAAGGCCTGCTTTAAAGTTTGTAAAGGACTAGGCGCCGGTGTTTTTAGCTGCGCATTTACCGTGGTAGTTGTCATTACCGCTAAGGCAAGAGCTCCTGTTAATGTTTTAATTTTGTTGAATAGCATAAATTATTTTTTAAGTTTTATTAATAACAATTAATTTGATTGATTGTTTTCAAAGATAAAAAATAGTACGAAACCAAAATAACGGATGTCTAAGCTAATTTTAGATGACGTTGGTCGTTAATAATTACTTTACCTTCTTCAATTAGCTTATTAAGAACCTGCACCCAAACTTCATCATTGAATTGACTTAGTTTTTCTTTTAACTGATCAATATGCAAAGTCTCATCATTCAGATTTTTTATAATGGCTGATTCAATTTCCGGATGGTGATGACTTTTTTTGTTAGCAAGACACACATCGCAGTAACCGCAATTGTCACCGCTTAATTCATCAAAATAAGAAATCAGAAAATTCTGTCGGCAAATTGCTTTTTGATTGGCGTATTCAATCACCTGATTCATTTTTTCACGATAGCGCTCTTTCAGATAATCGTAATTACTAAGATTAAACTCAACATGTTTAGCATTAATGCGGTTATGCGTAAAAATAATCTTTGGTAATTCACTTTGCTTAATATACATCAAAACCTGCTGCTTATGCAAAAACTCTAACTGCTCCGTTACAAAACTTGCCGTATTTTTAATTTTATAAGCCAAGTCTTTCTCATTAATATAAGTGTACTGTTCAAGAATACCACCGTAACTTCTAACTAATGCTTTTAATAGTGGCTCGTATTTCGGAAATTTTATTTGATAATTGTACAAATCTTCTTTACCCAGATAAATGTAAACTTTTCCGGGCTCGTAACCCGCATCAATTAATGAAACGTAATTTTCCTTTTCTAAAAACTTAATACTATTGTAAAGCGTGATGGTATTTAACTGATACAATTTAGCCACTTCATCCAGATCAAAATCATAACTTAAGCCCAGTCCGGTTCCCACAGCTATCTGATAATAATTGCAGACAGCATTATAGCAGTTACGTATTAATGCAGGCTCAGGGAAAGCTAGTTTTAAACGGTCTTTTAATTGTTCTTCATCCTTTTTAGTATAGAGTAGAACCGCGTATGCCGGCTTGCCATCCCGTCCTGCTCTGCCCGCTTCCTGAAAATACGACTCTAAACTATCCGGTAAATCCATATTCACAACAAAACGGACATCCGGTTTATCTATTCCCATCCCAAAGGCATTAGTTGCCACAATTACCTGATATTTGTTACTGAGCCAACCTTCCTGCTTATCATTACGTACCGAATTTTTTAATCCTGCATGGTAAAAATCACTTTTTATAGTGTAGCGGTTTAGCAGTGAAGAAATTTGCTCGGCACCTTTTCTGTTTTTCACATACACAACACCCGAACCTCCCACGTTGTGAATAATCTTTATTAATCGTTCTGTCTTATTTTCTTCCTCCTGCACCACATAACGCAAATTTGCACGCTTAAACGATTGGCGGAATAGTTTTACTTTATTTAGCTCCAGTTTCTTAACAATATCCGCAGCAACTTCTTTGGTTGCACTTGCAGTTACCGCTATGATGGGCAAATCCTTAAAATATGCTTTTACCTCGGCAATGCGTAAATAACTCGGACGAAAATCGTATCCCCATTGCGAAATGCAATGGGCTTCATCTACCGCTATCAAACTAATTGGAAGATATGATAATTTCATTCGGAAATCTTCATTTTCAAGTCGCTCCGGCGAAACATACAAGAATTGAACATGACCAAGTGCCGCATTGGTTAAGGCAATTTCAATTTCTTTATAATTCATTGCAGAACTGATTGCAACTGCCGAAATGCCTTTCTTTTTTAAGGCACGCACCTGATCATTCATTAAGGCAATTAAAGGAGATACAACCAATGTGGTGCCGCCAATGGCAAGACCCGGAATTTGAAAACAAATGGATTTACCTCCACCGGTTGGCATTAAAGCTAAAGTATCCTGTTTATTGATAACAGAAAGAATAATATCTTCCTGCATCGGACGAAAACTATCGTAGCCCCAGTACTTTTTTAATAGCTGTCTGATATTTGTTTGATGATCAATAAACATTTAAATGCTAAATTAGTGCTTTGATCGGACAGTACAATAAATGCAGACTTATAAGCAGCAAATACAGGTTCTTTTTAAACGCATCTTACTGGTTTATGCCCTATTTACACTAAGCCGTATTTTGTTTCATATTTTTAATTCGACTCATTTTCAAAACATCGTAAGCGACGAACTTTTCAGCATTTATTTCTATGGTTTACGTTTTGACAGTTTTAGCATTTTACTTTGCAACAGTCTTTTTATACTCTTATCCGTTCTTCCCATTAATTATTTTAACAGTTATGGTTTTCATAAATACCTGCGCATCTGGTTTTTTATAAGTAATGCCGTTTTTCTATCAATCAATTATATTGACATGGCTTATTTTAAATACATCGGAAAACGTTCTACCTATGATATTTTCCATCAAATGGGCGGACAAACCGATGTGTTAAAACAAATTCCCTATTACTTCAGAGATTTCTGGCACATTTTGCTAACCTTTATTGCAGTTGTTTACTTAATGGTTAAACTTTATCCTAAAAGCAAAATTAAACCACAGGACAAACTCAATTACTCTTTAAAAAACAGTTTAGCTTATACCCTATCTTTTGTACTTATTTTCGGATTAACCGTGTTAGGCTTGAGAGGGGGAGTGCAAAGAGTTCCGATTGATTTTGCAGATGCAGGAAGTTATGCCCGTCCGCAGCATGTTTCATTGGTGCTTAATTCCCCTTTCACCATTATCAAAAGCGTATCATTAGCCGGATTACAGGAGCATACTTTTTACCCGAATGAAACCGCCTTTAAAAAACTTCAACCCGTAAAACAATACAATAACAAAACGTTTAAAGAACAAAACGTTGTGGTGTTACTGCTTGAAAGTTTTTCGAAAGAATACACCGGCATCAGTAACCGCAAAAGCATTACACCATTTTTAGATAGCCTCATGCAACACAGTTTGGTTTTTACTAACGCATGGGCCAATGGCATGAAATCCATCGAAGGTATTCCCGCGGTATTAGCCTCCTTGCCGTCTTTATCACACGATCCGTTTATTAATTCACAATATTGCAATAATGCCATCAATTCGTTTGCCAGTTTATTGAAAGAAAAAAATTATCAAACAGCCTTTTTTCATGGCGGCATTAATGGCACCATGAATTTCGATGTATTTGCCAAGCAAGCCGGATTCGATAAATATTATGGCCGCGATGAATACAATAACGAAAGTGATTTTGATGGTAACTGGGGCATTTGGGATGATAAATACCTGCCATATTGCTGTAAAGAATTAAGTGGCTTTAAACAACCGTTTTTCGCTTCTATCTTCACGCTCAGCTCGCATCATCCCTACAAAATTCCTGACCACCTTCAGGGAAGATTTCCAAGAACGATTCTTGAAAACAGCGAGAGTATTGGGTACGCCGACTACGCTTTACGCTTATTTTTCGAAGCTGCGTCGAAAACATCCTGGTATAAAAACACCTTATTTGTGCTGGTGGCCGACCATGCGAGTATTTCTGTTGATCCATTTTATGCGAATACACTTGGGCAACATGCCATTCCATTGTTACTCTTTAAAAACGATGGCTCGTATAAGGGCATCAACAATCGCTTGATACAACAAATAGACATTATGCCTACCGTTCTCGACACTTTAGGTTATGATAAACCTTTCTTTTCGTTGGGTAAAAGTGTTTTTAGTGAACAGGGTGAAGATTATGCGATTTTTTACGAAACCGGAAATCACTTCCTCATTAACGATTCCATGTTTTTTGCTTACAATAATTTTAAAACCCTTCAAACGATTAAGTTTACGAACGACAGTACTTTGGATAAAAACTTAAAAAGATTCGACACCAAACAGGCTGACGATTACCTAAAACTCTTTATGCAAATGCATAATTACCTGGTTTTAAACAATAAAATGACGGCCAAAACCGCAAACACCGGCAAATAGCAATTTTTCTTTAAAACAAAGCCTTTTTTATTGTAGTTTAAATAATAATAACTGCTTAATTTCGTTACTTATACCATTAGTGCGCAGTACAAAAAGACATATCTTTTTTTTAGTTATTTTAATCACTAACGTATTATTTCTTTCCGGACAAAACGCTACCGTTTCCGGAGTAATAAAAACGAACGATGGCGAGCCAATTGAAGGTATAACCGTAGCCGTTTTAGAAGATGGAAATAATGTAACCATTTCCGATTCTAAAGGAATGTATCAGCTAGAGGTAAAAGCGAATACCGATTTAACCGTCGCTTTTTACAACATTAACTTCAAGCAAATTAATCATAATATCAATTTAAAACCAGGCGAAAAACTGAATTACTCACCTACCCTGCAGTTTAAAAACGAAATGACGGCAGTAACCATTGTTGGTGAAAACCGCATTCAGGAAATTACTCGTATCGATTCAAAATTATTTTACCAGCTTCCAACCGCAGGCGGAAGTATTGAAGATTTAATTAAAACCCAGATGGGTGTTAGCAGCAACAACGAATTGAGCAGCAGTTATTCGGTACGCGGTGGAAACTTTGATGAGAATCTTGTATATGTGAACGACATTGAAGTGTATCGTCCGTTTTTAGTACGAAGCGGCCAGCAGGAAGGATTAAGTTTTGCAAATCCGGATATGGTAAGCAATATCAATTTCTCGGCAGGAGGATTTGAGGCAAAATACGGCGATAAAATGTCTTCGGTACTAGATATAACATACCGCAAGCCTACCAAATTCGGCGGATCTGTTTCCGGAAGTTTATTAGGAGGTAATTTGCATCTGGAAGGAATTACAAAAAACCGATTGCTATCATGGTCTATCGGCTCACGTTACAAAAGCAATGCCTACCTTTTAAAAACCATCGACACCAAAGGTGAATACCGTCCGCGTTTTTACGACGTACAAGCCTTTTTAACGTTTAACATCAACCCGAAATTTACTGTGGAAGTACTTTCGAACTTAGCCAACAATCAGTATTTGGTGATTCCTGCCAACAGAGAAACCACCTTCGGAACAGTTAATAACGCAGTGAGTTTTAAAGTATATTTCGACGGACGGGAAGTGATGCAATATAACACCTTTATGACCGGTGTATCTGCTACCTATAAACCAAACAATACATTAAAATTAAAACTGATTGGTTCGGGTTATACCACCAAAGAAGAAGAATTATATACGGTACAGGGTCAGTATTTCATAGATCAATTGGAAGCAGATTTCGGACAGGATAATTTCGGACAGGTAGCCTATAACCGAGGCATTGGTACATTTATCAATAACGGTCGTAACACACTGGAAGCACAAGTATATAACATCGAACATAAAGGCACCAAATACTTTAAACGTAATAATGAATTATTATGGGGCATACGTTATCAGCAGGAATATATCGAAGACAAATTAGGTGAGTGGAAAATGGTTGATTCAGCTGATTATGTAAATCCATACAGCCCTACCGAAATTAATTTAACGGATGTTTACAAAGCGAAAATCAACTTAAACAGTAGCCGGGTTATGGAGTATGTAGAATACGTTCATAACAAAACATTAAGAGATTCCTCAACGTTTACATTTACCGGCGGACTTCGCGGTAATTACTGGACATTAAACAACGAATTTGTGGTATCGCCGAGATTAACTTTAGCATACAAACCCAACTGGAAACGTGATTTTGTATTTAAATTATCCGGAGGCTATTATTACCAACCGCCATTTTACCGTGAGTTAAGAGGTATTGACGGTAAAATAAACACCAACGTAAAAGCACAACAATCGATACACGTTGTATTAAGCAGCGACTGGAATTTTTCACTATGGAAACGACCATTCAAATTTGTGGTGGCGGCTTATTACAAAGATTTAAAGAACCTCATTGCTTATGAAATCGACAACGTACGTGTGCGTTACTTTGCCAACAACAATACCTATGGTTATGCAACCGGAATTGATTTTCGTGTTAACGGAGAATTTGTAAAGGGGGTTGAAAGCTGGGCTTCGTTAGGTTTATTAAAAACATACGAATATTCTAAAGACAATATTCACTACAAATATTATAATAAAGGCGGAGAAGAAATAGTGAAAGGATATACCTTTGATCAGGTAGCTACTGATAGTACCAAAATTGATCCGGGTTACATCCCTCGTCCGACCGATCAATTAGCCACCTTTAATTTATTTTTCCAGGATTACTTACCGAAGTTTCCGGTATTAAAAATGAATCTGAATTTGATATTCGGCACCGGCTTACCGTTTGGTCCGCCTAACCATTTGCGTTACCAGCAAATTTTCAGAATGCCGCCTTACAGAAGAGTGGATATAGGATTTGCCTATAACATTTTAAAGGAAGACCGTGAATTTAAACGCAAAAACGTAATCAATCATATTAAATCCATGTGGCTGAATGTAGAAGTACTGAACTTATTAGGCGTGAACAATACCGTTTCGTATACTTGGGTAAAAGACGTAACAGCGCGACAATATGCGGTGCCAAATTATTTAACCAATCGCCAAATAAATGTAAAATTGCAAATCCGATTCTAGAGGTGTATTGACAATGGCCTTCAAAAGAATTAACTTTATTACATGAAACATTACAGCGCATATACCATCGACCAGTTCACGAAATATGTTTTGTTGAATGATTCATCTGCACAAAACTGGTTAATAGAAAACGATTACAAGGAACTTATTGCCACACTGGATTCCATCCGTGATGACAAACACGCTTTCCGATATTTAATTAACGGTAAATTTTTTGAACTCGCCGCGTTTGTCAACACCATTTGGGAAGACAGCAAAGCGTTTAAATACTTAATTGACAATAAACATTTTGACTGGGCCGCCTGCGCCAATATCATTAACGGTGACGAAAAAGCGGAAGAAGCTCTATTACGTCATAATAAAAAACATTTTGTGCAATTGGCACATGCCATTCAGGGAAGAATACGTGAAGACGGCGACAGAAATGTGAGTCCGTGGGGCGTAATGCAAAACATGCTTAGTTTCAAAAAGGCCTTTGAAAAAGATCCTGAAGACAGAAAGAAAAAGAAATGAGAATCATTGATACCATCCCCCATCCGAGTATTACCATTAGTATCTTTCAAATGAACGACAAGTTTATCGTAAAGTTTGAAGCAGGCCCCATGGAGCAAGCGTTTAAGTTTGACGCGGCGGATGTAAAAAGTTTAGAAGGCCTCAAACAAATTATCAATACAGAATTCATTGAAACCGTAAGAAAACGTTTTAATGAAATGTACTTGCAGATGAAGGCAGCAAGGTAAATTTCAATCTGCATAATACTTGTTTATAAGTGTTATTTTATTGCCAAAAAAAATATTTGTCTGATTGGGTGACAAGTAAGACGCAGGTTTATATTATTACCTTCATTCTAAAAATTGATTTATTTCCTTATTTTCGTTTTTCAGCATCACTATTTTTCTGAATGGGCAATCTGTATCAAATACGAAAGCAGGTGGTGGTAAGTTCCATTATGGGTGACTTACCTACCGATGCAGCAGTGTGTTTGCCGGTGAGCTGCATTATTTTTGGGGTGGATGGTTCCTTTTATATTAATACTGAGAAGCAAAAAACAGAAGAGGGAAATTGCTTTTTTATTGCTTCAGATGTCACTTATAAAGTAATGCCGCTTAGTTGCAAAGGTTATGTAATTCTCTTTTTTGATGTGGTAAGTGCCGAGCATTATTTTCTGCATACTAAGCACTCGGCTGCCGGGGTTTTAAAACTCAATTGGCAAGGTAACGACGATCTTCTTCAAAAAACATTTTCCAAACTAAGTGAAGAAGAATGCGATGCTTTTTTGAATACCATATTTCAAACGCTTTTTAAAGTGGAAAGGAAAAACATCTCGCATGAATTTGACAATCGTATTACGATTGTTGATGAATACATCCGGAAAAATATCCGAGAAAAATTCAGCAACAGAGAGCTGGCCGAAAAAATTCATTTGAGCGAAAGTCGTTTTTACCATTTCTTTAAAGAACAAACCGGCACTAATGTGAGTCGTTATGTTTTATGGCTCCGTTTAAAAACCATTTTTGAACGTTACTTTAAAAGTGAATTTAAATTAAACGCCTTAATCGATATCACTAACTTCACCGACCTCTCCCACTTCATCAAGTCCTTCAAATCCTTTTTTGGGGAAACACCTAAACGATTACTCAACAAATAATTTGAGCTTATAAACCTTTTCCTGCCTTCTTTGTTTTAACAACTGTAACGCATTAGAAAATTTGGCGCTAGATAGATTAGCTGTTTTATACCACTAATTTATTTTTTCCTGATCTATCTTGCCGGCATAATTTATAAAACATAAAAACAAAGCCATGAAAATACATCTATCACTACCCATTCGCGCAATAAAGTTTATTTGCGTGTCTGCTGCCTTTTTGTTAAGTGGATTTATTAATGCCCAAACATTTCCTGTTGGTCACATGAGCATAAATTTTAAAGATGTGTCAAGAACCGGAGGCTTTGTTATTTCTGGAGGTATTGCAACAACCGGTACAGGAAGAGATGTAGGAACTGAAGTATATTATCCTGCCACGATTGCCGGTAACAACCAACCTGTAGCTAACGGAAGTTTTCCGGTAGTGGTAATTGGACATGGATTTGTAATGGATTGGAGCGCGTACGATAACATCTATAACAAACTCGCATCAGCGGGATATATTGTTTTGTTACCACGAACAGAAGGAAGTTTTTCACCCTCGCATAGCAACTTTGGTAATGATCTGAAATTTCTGGTGAACGCTGCTCAGGGTTTAAATACTATTAGCACGCCCACAGCTTTACAAACTTTCAATGGAAAAGTAGCACCAAAATCCGCTATCGGCGGACATTCCATGGGTGGAGGCAGTTCCTTTTTAGCAGCGGCGGGAAATACCTCCTTAACCTGTTTGTTTAATTTTGCAGCTGCCACCACTAATCCATCTTCTATTGCATCAGCATCCTTAGTAACAGTGCCATCTCTTGTAATTTCAGGCGCTATTGATTGCGTAGCCGATACAACAGTTCAGAATAATCATTATGCAGCCTTAGCCTCTACAAAAAAGTTTCACGTAATTTTAAAACAAATTACTCATTGTGATTTCGGAAACGGAAACAATTTTAACTGCACGTTTGGCCAAAGTTCAAGCGGCTGTCCAAACGCTATCAGCAATTCTTCAGCCTTTACGCGCTATATGAATTACGTTCAAAACTTTTTAGATAACCAATTAAAAAACGATTGCGCGGCGGGACAACGGTTTATGGATACAGTAAACACCAATTCGTCACTGCGAGCAGGATTAAAGAAAACAGGAAATATTGCATGTAGTCCTACTGCAGTGAATTCATTAACAGAACGGATTTCTGCTAACATCTACCCTAACCCAACGCAATCCACGTTTACAATTGAAACTGAATTGAATCAATTTACAGTAAAAGTATATGACGCTTACGGAAAACTTTTAATGAATGAGGATTATAAAGATAACAAAAGCTCTGTAAAATTGAACATGGCCGACTATCTATCCGGTATTTACCTTATTGAACTGGAAGCGGAAGGTGCAAGAAGTTATTACAAGGTGCTGAAAAATTAATATAAAACAAAATTTATTGATAATCGTATAATAAAAAACTCTCTTCTATTGGTAAGAGAGTTTTTTGTTTTAGTATACACGGTGTTTATTAAGACAACACTGTAAACCCGCGCATGACGGCACCCAAACGAATGGCATCGTAAATTTTTTGCTGGCTTACCCCTAATTTAATCAAGGATTCTTCGTGAGAGCCTACACATAATTCACAACCATTTAAGGCGGATACAACCAGGCTCATGAGCTCAAACAATTCTTTTCCCATTTTCGGATTCATCATGATACTCATTTTTATTCCCGCCGGTGTGGTTTCATAAAATTCCTTTTTGGTGAAGTGACGGAATCGGTAAAACACATTGTTAACGTTCAATAAAGACACACAAGCGTAGGTCTCTTGAATTTCATCAGTACTCGCTCCTGCTCCGTTCAGCTTTTCCAAAATAGCCGACTGTACATCTTTTTGTTTATCATTAAATGCAACGGATAAGGCTAATAACCATTTTTCCTTATCGGTTAGACTTTCAAATTTCAAAACATTACCGATATTTATTTTCAAATCCTTCAGATAACGGTTATCAGAGGATGCCATGTCACTGAGTGAGCTTGGCATCTTATCTACAGGAAGGCCGAGGGTATCGGCCAGTCCTTTAAAGGTGGTGTTTTCTAAAGTTTCCATATTATGCAGCTATTGTTTCTTCACCTTTTTTCCAGTTACAAGGACATAATTCGTCGGTTTGCAAAGCATCTAACACGCGTAGCACTTCATTTACATTACGTCCAACCGATAAGTCGTTAACGCATACCCAGCGCACAATATTATATGGATCGATGATATAGGTTACACGATACGCTACTTTTTCATCCGCGCTTAAAATACCTAAATCTTCCGCTAAGGATTTACTCGTATCCGCCAGCATCGGAAATTTTAATCCTTTTAAATCGGCGTGATTATTTCGCCATGCCAGGTGAACAAATTCCGAATCCGTAGAGGCGCCGATTAATTGCGCGTCGCGATCTGAAAACTCCTCATAGTTTTTATTGAACTCCGCAATTTCAGTCGGACATACAAAAGTAAAATCCTTTGGCCACCAGAACATAACGGTCCATTTTCCTGATTTTTTTAAATCTTCAGAGCTGATATCAGCAAACTCTTTTCCTTTTTCTAAAGATACTACTGCTTTTTTTGTAAAGGCCGGGAACTCTGTTCCTACCGATACGACTTTGTTTGTTGTCATGTTATGTTGTTTTTATGTTTTGATGATTTATGGTACAAATTTGCAGCCTCTTTTAACATAAGTCAAACTGATATTTTTTATCTTTGTATAGATTTTATCTATATGAATTTACAACAACTCGAATACATCGTAGCGGTAGATACGTATCGCCACTTTGCCACCGCTGCCGAAAAATCATTTGTAACGCAACCCACACTCAGTATGATGATACAAAAACTGGAAGATGAATTAGGCGTGAAAATTTTTGACAGGAGTAAACAACCCGTCATTCCTACCCAAATCGGAGAAAAAATCATTGAGCAGGCGCGCGTCACTTTGCTAGAAGCCGGACGTATTAAAGAAATAATTAAAACCGACAAAGGCATTATTAGCGGTGAACTGAAACTCGGGATAATACCAACCATCGCACCTTATTTGCTGCCTTTGTTTCTGATGGATTTTATAAAGAAATACCCAGGCGTTACATTAATGATTTCAGAATTAACTACCGAACAGATTATCCGGAAACTAAAAAGTAACCAGCTGGATGCCGGTATACTTGCCACACCCTTGCATCAGCCTGATATTAATGAGTCGCCCTTATATTACGAGCGCTTCTTGGCTTATAACTCAAGTAAATCTCTCACCAAAAAGAAATACATTCTTGCAAAAGACATTGATGTGAGTAAGCTGTGGTTATTGGAAGAAGGCCATTGTTTACGATCGCAGGTATTGAATCTTTGCGAATTACGCGATAAAAACATTGTTCATCAGAATTTGATTTATGAGGCCGGTTCTATTGATACACTTGTCAAGATGGCTGAGTTAAATAGCGGTGTTACCATTGTGCCTGAATTAGCAGTAAATCAGTTACCCGCCAAAAAACAAAAAAATTGTCTGAATTTTAAATCACCGGAACCAACGCGGGAAGTAAGTTTAGTCACGTTCAGACATTTTGTAAAAGAAAGTTTGCTGAATATTTTAAAGAAAGAAATTTTATTGCACCTGCCGGATGAAATTAAACAAAACAAAAAAAATAATGTCACCGAAATTGAGATGCAACAATAAGGCGCAGAGGCGTTTTAAAAATTAAAACAAACACAACCCTAATATACTCTGCGCCTATTGTTGACTTTATCGTTATTGTTAGTTAACTTTTTTTTATTGTTAATAGTGCCACCAATCGTGTTCCATTTTAAACAATTCATATTTCACACGATCGGATTCCTGCAGGGCCTCAATGCCCGCACAGTATTCAGAAATACTTCTGTCGTAAACATTGCTTTCCTTAATCACCGTACTCGAAAACTGTCGGCGCATAAACACATCGTTAAATGTGCTGTAATCGCCTACGTTTTTCGGATTATATAATCTGTATTTGGCCAGATATTTTGTAATTGACGGGAAATACACCCAGAACAATTCTTTATAAGCTTCTTTTTCTTCAACGTATTCAAAAAAACCCATGCTGATTATTCTCACTTCCATGGTGGAGGTTTGTTTGTTCAGGTACCAATCTTCCACAATTCTAACTTTCGTAACTTTTGCCAATAACGAAACAGAATCTGAACTGGTAATCACACGGGAAGATTCATTTCCTTGTTCATCATACGTAATCTCATCTATTTCTTTTGTTTCTATGATCTTATTTCGCATCGCTTCCTGCGATAAAAGCTTATAATAATTTTCGTCGGCAAAAGCTACAATATGCCCTTTCAGTACATGTTTACTTATCAATTGAAACAATGATACGCGGCAAGCTTGAAAGTCGACAGGAAAATATAAAGGAAGGTTAAGTTTTTCTCTCATATCCAACTCCCGCCACACTCTTTTTTCCCATGCAACATCAGCCTCTCTGATATATTGTCTTTGTATGGGTGATTTATTCACCTGAAGCAAATTATCTTCATATCCGCAGGGATTGACTTCCTGAGAAAAACCATCGCTAAAATCGGGTTGTGATTTTAAGCTGCATGATAAAAAAATTGCTATCACAGTTTGTAGTCGCATTTGTAATCTATAACCATGTTGCAGGCTAATAGTTACATAATATTTTTTTAATCACGATTTTTTTATCTCCCCAAAAAAACAATACACTATCGTAATCCTAAATCACGAAATTTTAACCATTATATGATTGGGGGTTTGTACCGTGTTCAGAACGAAGTGCTTATAAAACTTATTTATATAACAAAACTGTTTACAAGTAGTCAATAAATTCCTGTCAAAATCCACAAAGTTCTTTTGCTTTGAAAACCTTGATTAAAACGTTTTAGCTACCTTTACAAGACTTTAATACATCACATGAAAAAATTATTAATTGCACTGGTATTATTAAGCAGTTTTATTGCTTTTTCCCAATCAACAGGAGACACTATTGTTGTAAAAACTTTTAAATACGGCAGCGCTACGCGCGATACATTCATTCAGTTTCCGAATAACAGTTTAACCTATGAGAAGATTATAATGAAGTACAACATGCGTTGTAAAAACGGATTAGTGTCTACTTCATCCAATCGAAATCTCGGTTGTGGTGAATGGGATTATTCCTGCAACACCTATGTTGTTGATTCAACCCGCATAGAAAATGCGCAACAAACACATCCAAGTCATATCATCTCAAATTTCAGCGGTAATACATATTACTACACTACTTTTCCATTATATGACTATTATTTATATAGTCAAATTAATGTTACCTTAAATAACATTATCGCCGAAACACAGTATACAGTTGGAACCGGAACTACTGCCATTAACGATTTATTAAAAACAAATGAGAAATCCGGAAAAACTCAATTGCTGTTTACTGCAAGCGAACTAATTTCTGCAGGATTCACCGCCGGTAATATTAACGGTATGCAATTAAACGTTGCTAATGCCGGAGGTGCTGCTAATTTTTTTAATGTAAGTATTAAACACACCACAGTTACCGCACTCAATAAAAACACACCCGATTTGAGTGGCTTTACTACCGTATTTAACTCTAATTACAATTTTGTTAACGGTAATAACCGTATTCAGTTCTACACACCGTTTAACTGGAATGGAACAAACAATATCATTATAGAATATTCATTTACAAATGCAACTCCTTCTACGCCTATCGTTTTAAACGGTACAACTACTTCATCGGTGAATGCCATTTATGCTAACAACAACTACGCGCTTAACCTGAGTGCGCAAGGGCATGTTAACATGAATACATCGTCATTAAACTCCATAAATAACCAATTAACCGTTTCGTTTTGGGCTTATGGAAACAGCAGCATGATGCCAACCAACACTTCATTCATTTATGCCACCAGCGCCAATCCAAACGAAAGAAATCTGAACATTCATTTACCTTGGAGCAACAGCAATGTTTATTTTGATTGTGGTTACAGCGCCGGGGGATATGACCGTATCAGTAAAATTTCTACGGCAGCCAATAATGGCGGACAATGGAATCACTGGGCGTTTACTAAAAATACCGCAACAGGATGGATGCGCATTTACCTCAATGGCGTTTTATGGTCGGTAGGTAATGGTAAATCAAAACCTATTTCCATTGTTAATATGATTTTAGGTAAAGACAATACCCTTACCAATAATTACAAAGGAAAAGTAAACCATCTGTCCATTTGGAATAAAGAATTACCACTTGCAGAAATTCAATCCATAATGAATTCTACAATTACAGCCACTCATCCTTCCTTCTCTAATTTATTAGCTTATTACCAAATGAATGAAGGTACTGGATTAAGCATTAACGACATGATTAACTCTGCAGTTTCAACCGGCACCAATGTAAATTGGGCATTTGATCGTGGCAATAAGTTAAGTCGGATGTTTAATGAATCGATGAATCGTCCAAATGTAATACTTCTCCGCGGTAACTATTCCATTTCAACAAACACTGTAACAGTAAAAGATTCGATTGCCCGTGATCCGAATGTAGTTCAGCAATTCTCCATTACTTCTAACGCAACCGTTACGCCAATGAAACACGATAGTGTTACTTTGGTTTCAACTTCCAATAACATGTATAACGCTTCTCCGTTAAATGTATATAACGGAGATACCGGCGTTTTAACAGGCACTATTGCATCAACTCCAAACGGAACCATTAACATAACTAATCTAAATTATTTCACCCGTCATCCTTATTATATCGAATTAATGTCGTTTGTTACTCCTTATGGTATCGGATTGGATTTAGGGATGAAGGGAAAATCGTGGTACTTTGATGTTACCGATTACGCACCTTTATTAAAAGGAAAAAAACGTTTTATGATGGCGATGGGTGGTCAGTGGCAGGAACAAATGGATATTGATTTTTATTTCATTGTTGGTACACCTCCGCGTAACGTGTTAGACTGTCATCAACTATGGCAAGGCGGGGCGCGTATTGGTGGTCCGGGCATTGCCAGCATTAACAACGATATCAGCTTTAATACCCAAACCATTACAGCAAATAGTGCCGCTAAAGCATTTAAAATGCGTTCGACTGTTACAGGACATGGCTCTGAAGGAGAATTTGGGCAGAACGGTGGTAATATCAATCATTATTTCAACATTAACGGCGGAGCAAACGAATTTACCTGGCAAATTACCAGACGTTGTGCCGCCAATCCTATTTTTCCGCAAGGCGGAACATGGATTTACGATCGTCAGGGTTGGTGTCCGGGAGAATATTCTTTATTGAAAGAATACGATATTACACCGTATGTTACGCCAGGATCTACCGTAACCTTAGATTACAATTGTCAGAATCCTCCTGTGAGTGGAGGTGATTACCGTTATATTGTCGCGCATCAGTTAATTAGTTATGGCGCTTCTAACCATAGTGTAGATGCTGCTATTTCTGAAATCAGAAAACCCGGAGATAATGTTATTTATTCAAGAGAAAACCCTATGTGTTCTAATCCTATTATTAAAGTGGTGAATACAGGTTCAACTACTTTAACCAGTTTAAATATTGAATACTGGTTAAATAACTCAACTGTAAAAGAAGCCTATAACTGGACCGGAAATCTGGCGTTTTTAGACACTACCTCAATCCGATTACCGATTGGAAATTTGTGGCAAAACGGTTTAACACCAAACAACAACAGATTTTATGCCGAGATAACAAAAGCTAACGGAAGTACCGATAATTATTATTACAACAATAAAATCTCATCAGCATTTACCCTGCCTGATTTAATTACCGATTCACTAACCGTTGAGTTTAAAACTAACAACAATCCTTTTGAAAACTCTTATAAAATTATTGATGTTAATGGAAATACGGTAGCCGGTGCAAGTGTTTTAAATGCCGCGAATACTGTATATGCAGATAATTATATTCTTAACGGATGTTACAAATTAATTGTTGAAGATACAGGTGAAGATGGAGTACAATGGTGGGCTAATACTTCACAAGGTGTTGGATATATTCAATTAAAAAACGCACAGGGTACGGTTATAAAAACATTTCAGCCTGATTTTGGAAGCGGGTTCGAATACAGTTTTAGCACTAAACCTTATTCATACGTAGGCGTGAAAGAAAATGAATTAAATTATCAGGTTCAAATGCATCCAAATCCTGCTCATGATAAATTTAATATCTCAATGCCATCAACGGAAGGTGCCGAAGTGCTGATAACCGATATGCTTGGCAGAAATATTGTGTTACCTTATACTGTTTCAAACAACAACATAACATTTGATACCTCATCGCTAAAACAAGGCATGTATCTGGTAAAGGTTACTAAAGACAACAAGAGCACAACCAGAAAATTGATTATTGAATAAAACCATAGAATATAAAAAAAGCCCCGCTAATTGCGGGGCTTTTTTATTTAATTACTTAATTCTTTAACATTTTAAGCAAGGAGCCAAGTTTTTCTTTTAACTCGGTTCTTGGAACAATTTTATCTAAAAAACCATGTTCTAAAACGAACTCTGCTGTTTGAAATCCTTTTGGTAAATCCTTACCAATCGTTTCTTTAACAACACGTGGACCGGCAAATCCAATTAACGAACCCGGTTCAGCTATATTCATATCCCCTAACATAGCGTAACTGGCTGTAACACCACCCGTAGTTGGATCGGTTAATAAAGATATATAAGGAATTTTGTTCTGAGCTAATTGTGAAAGTTTAGCGGAAGTTTTAGCCATTTGCATTAATGAAAATGCAGCCTCCATCATACGTGCTCCGCCTGATTTTGAAATGATCAATAATGGCGTATTTGTTTTAATACAAAAATCAATTGAGCGAGCAATTTTTTCGCCAACCACAGAGCCCATAGAACCGCCAATAAACCCGAAATCCATACAACATACTACTAAATCCTGATCATTAACTTTGCCGTACGCGCTGCGTAAAGCGTCTTTTAACCCTGATTTTCGTATTGAATCGGTTAGACGATCGGTATACTTTTTGGTATCTTCAAAATCAAGCGGATCTCCGCTCACCAGGTTTTCGTGTAATTCGGTAAACTGGTTATTATCGAAAATAATTTCAAAATACTCTTTACTTCCGATACGCTCGTGATACCCGCAATCTAAACAAACATGTTTATTGTTTTGGTGATCCTGAGTCGTATGAATTTTTTTACATGATGGGCACTTATACCATAACCCTTCCGGAGTTTCTTTTTTCTCCTTAGTGCTTGTTGTAATACCTTCTTTTAATCGTTTAAACCAACCCATTTTATTTTATGAATTATAAGTTAAAATTGAAATTTGTTTATTGATTACCTCAATGAAAATTTCAACTAAAAACTAATTATGCAATAGTAATTGTTTTGTCTAAATAAACATCCTGAATAGCATTTAATAACGAAACGCCTTCATTCATTGGTTTCTGGAATGCTTTACGGCCTGAAATCAATCCCTGACCTCCGGCACGTTTATTTATAACTGCGGTAGTTACTGCTTCTGCTAAATCAGAGGCCCCCTTGCTTTCGCCTCCGCTGTTAATTAAGCCCATTCGTCCCATATAACAGTTTGCAACCTGATAACGGCATAAATCAATCGGATGATCCGTTGTTAATTCAGAATAAACCTTTGGATGCGTTTTACCATGACCTGTAGCTAAATAACCGCCATTTTTATCAGACAATTTTTGTTTAATGATATCAGCCTGAATCGTAACTCCTAAGTGATTTGCTTGAGATGATAAATCGGCAGCTGTATGATAATCTACTCCGTCTTTTTTAAACGCCGAATTGCGGGTATAACACCATAAAATGGTAGCCATTCCTAACTCGTGTGCGCGCTCAAATGCCTGAGCTACCTCAATAATCTGACGACCTGATTCAGGAGAACCAAAATAAATGGTTGCTCCTACAGCAACTGCACCCATATTCCAAGCCTCTTCAACAGTTCCAAACATGATCTGATCAAATTTATTTGGGTAAGAAATAAATTCATTATGATTGATTTTAACAATGAATGGAATTTTATGAGCGTATTTGCGGGAAACAGAAGCAAGAACACCGTAAGTAGACGCAACCGCGTTACAACCGCCTTCAATAGCTAATTTAACAATGTTTTCACTGTCAAAATAAATTGGATTAGGTGCAAAAGAAGCACCTGCACTATGTTCAATTCCCTGATCAACCGGAAGAATACTCATGTATCCGGTATTAGCTAAACGACCGGTTCCGTATAATTGCTGCAAGCTTCGTAACACTTGAGGATTACGGTTACTTTGCTGGAAAATACGATCTACAAAATCAGAACCCGGAAGGTGAATATTTTCTTTAGAAATTGTTTTACAAGTATGACCTAAAAGGCTGTCGGCCTGAGCGCCTAAAAGTTCTTTAATGTTAACTGACATAGTATGTTTTTTAAGTGGGCAAATTTACTAAAATTGCCCTTAAATTGGGCGTTTTTATAAATAAAAAACCCCGGAATTTTAGATTTCGGGGTTTTTTATTTGAATTTTTCTTATTATTCGCTTACCTGTACCATTTTGAATGGAACATTGATGATTGCCTGATAATCTTCACCAGCTTCCAACATATCTTCATCGTCTTCTTCGTAATGCCAGTTAATGGTAACTGAACTTCCACTCTTATTAATGCTTTCTAATTTTTTGAAAACATCTAAAATACACTTCGATGAACTTGTGTTGAAATATTCTAACTGAATGTTAACACTAGTTGTTGGTTTTGGAGAACCTGCATACTTATCTAAAGCATCTACCAATGGCTTATAAAACTCGATAGAGTTTTCAGGAATAGAACGTCCTTTAATTTCTAATACGCCACTTCCTAAATCGAAGCTGATTGTTGGTGTTTTTGGTGTGCCATCAATTGAGTATTTTTCCATATTATTTGTATTTATTTTTCTATTATTGTTGTTGGGCTTGTAATTGGCTTACTTTAATATTTAGCGTAAAGAAAGAAACTTTATTATCAATTTCCAAAAAATTATACTCTAATTTTTCACCTGTTTTTCGGGCAATGTCAATCATTCCTAATCCTCCTCCGCCTTTTAATGACATTTCTCCGTTATTTAAGGTTTTTTTATAAAATTCCTTTAGTTCCTCCTTTGTTAGTGAATTCACTTCGTCTAAACGGTTTTTTAAGCCCTGAACGTTTTCGCTTAAAATGTAATTACCGGTTGTAATAGTATATAAATTGTTGGTTTTACCTATCATAAAGATAGCCGAACGGTTGATGTCGCCGGTAGTATCTGCCACATCATCCATATGATGGTAAAGGTTTTGCAAACATTCAACTAATACATTATAAACCTTTTTCTTCATTTTAGGTTCTTCCTGCATATTATCCATCTTATTCTCCATAATCTGTAAAATGGAGGTTAGCAATTCGGATGTAATATCGCCTTTAAATGAAAGAAGGATATTATTCTTTTCCATTTTATCATAGATGCTAAACGCATCAATCATTATCCCCGAGGCTACTGTGGGCATTTTATTTAAGTTTGAAAGCGATAGTTTGACCATTCACCGTATAAGTTGCATCATCATCGCAAGCTCCGGTGCCGTAATCAACCGTTCGTGCGCTTAGACCGTCAGGTGTCAAAACTAATGAACCTGAAGTAATGTATTTACAATTGTTTGGTTTAGTTAACCCATTAGTTGTTACAGAGAAATTTCTTCCCGTACGGTTTGTCCCGTTAGCCGTACCATTAACAGTTGTATAATCATCGTTAAAAACAAGTGGTGTGCCATTATTATTCATGGCAATTGTTTTACTGGATGAATACTTAATTGTCCAATTATCTGCTGTACATACACCATTATAAATATTTACATTAAAACTCTTAGTGTTTCCTGAAGTTGAAAGTGTGGTTACAAGAATACTATCGCAAGCATAATTGATGGTTCCGGTCGCTTTTGCAACAATATAATTTTGCATTTTGATTAATGTTTTAGAATTAGTGTTTTTAGGCCGGCCGTAAAACTTAACAATTAGTTTACCGGAGCGCGATACTCCATCAAAATTAGCGGCACTACAGGTGCCAAAATTAAATTCAAATACAGGAGGATTGTTTAAATTAGTATACGTTGTGTCGCCACTGATGTAAGTTAAAGTATCACAACTGGCTAAAACAATATTAGTCATATCTACTTTCTTGGCACCAGTACCTTTTGTTGCAACCGCCAAATTAATGGTAGTTGGCTGAATTTGCATAAACTCTTGCTCACAAATGGAATTATCCACTACTGACTGTGTTTCAGTATCAACTTCGTTAGTACTATCCTTTTTACATGAATTTAATGAAGCAAGTGAAATTATGACACCTGCCACTAACATGAATTTTATAATTGAATTATTTTTCATTACTAGCAAATTTATAACATTTTTTGAATTAAAAGCGAATTCCTACAACTAAAACATCATCCACTTGCTCTCGGTTTCCTTTCCAGTTTAACAATGCATTTTCAAGCTCTGTAATTTGTTCCTGCATTGGCTTATTGTGTATCTCACACAACAAATCCTGAAAACGCTTTAGCATAAATTTCTTTCCGTTATCTCCACCAAACTGATCAGCATAACCATCTGAAAACAAATAAATTACATCACCCTTTGACATCGTAATATCATGCGTAGTAAACACTCGTTCACTATCTAATTGTGCACCTCCAACCGAATATCGGTTGCCGCTTAATTTTTCAACCTCGCCATTTGCTCTTACTATGATGGCCGGACGAAAAGCAGCCGACCAATAAACCTGTCCGCTTTTTTCATCTACACTAATTATGGATACATCCATTCCATCATTAGTGTCAATTTCATTATGACCTTGCTTAAGTGCATCCTTAACACCTGCATGTAATTTATTTAAGATCTGACCTGGATCGGTGGTGGCCTTCTCCATTACCACCTGATTTAAAATATTATGCCCGATCATACTCATAAATGCACCCGGTACACCATGTCCGGTACAGTCAACTACTGCAAAAATGTTATGATTGTTTTTATTTCCGAACCAGTAAAAATCACCACTAACAATATCTTTTGGTCGGTATAAAATAAACGCATCTTTAAACTTCGAAAAAATCTGACTACGCGAAGGTAAAATTGCTTCCTGAATTCGGTTAGCATATTCGATACTGCTGGTAATATCGCGATTTTTTTCAGCCAACTCGCGAGTTCGTTCCTCTACTTTCTGTTCAAGAATCTTATTTTCTTTCTTAATTGCTCTGGTGCGCAGTTGGGTAAACACAATTACCCCTGCTAAGCCCAAAACTGAAACTAAAACATAAAACCAGGTGGTTTTCCAAAATGGAGGAACAACTGTTATGTAGATATAATATGGTTTTTCATTCCAAACACCATCGTTATTGGCAGCTCTCACCTTGAACACATATTCTCCACCGGGCAATTCAGTATAGGATACGTAACGGATATTTGTAGGAGATGACCAATCGTTATCATAACCTTCCAATTTATACATATATTTGTTTTTATGCGGCGCATTGTAATCTAGAGCCGCTAACTCAAACTGGAAAAAATTTTCACGCCAACTTAATTTCAGATACTTTTTATAACTGATAACTGTATCGGTTGGCACATCTCTACCCGACCGCTTGTAACTTACAATATAAACCGGTGGCACATGAAAGTTATCGTGAATTTTCCGAGGGTGAAAAATATTAATACCATTAACTCCTCCAAAAATCATTTCACCTGAAGATAATTTGGCGAAAGCGCCCGCGGTATATTCCAGATTTAATAATCCGTCCTTTTGATCGTAATTTTTAAATGCAATCCCATTCACATTTACTGTATTGGGATTAAACTTTGACAATCCTTTATTAGTACTCATCCAAAAACAGCCAGTACTATCCATCAACATAGAGTACACCGTGTTATTAGCTAAACCATCGCGTTCACCAAATGCATTAAATTTATTCGTAGTCTTATCTAATTTGCAAAAACCCGCATCCGTTCCAAACCACATTTCACATCTCTGATCTTCTAAAATTGAATAAACTGTATTTGAAAGTAGATCTCCGGTTTTATTTTCACTTATGTAATTAGCAATCGATTTTTTATTTTCTATAGTTGAATTTTTAATCATGCATAAGCCGCCTCCGGAAGTGCCCAACCACATGTTGTTTTTAGAATCTTTATAAATGGCAATGATGTTTTCGCTTGACAGACCATTATCCATTAAGTACCTTTTTATATCGCCGCTTTTTTCATTTATCACAAATAAACCGTCGCCAAATGTTCCTACCCATAAATTTCCCAAATGATCGTAGGTAAGTGCCATTACTGTACCACCTTGCATTTCCTTAAGTAATTTCTCTTTTTTATTCTTAGCAAGGTCGTATTTAATTAAACCATTGCCCCATGTTCCTACCCACAAAGTGTTCTCTTTTCGTAACACACACAACGCATGATTGCTTTCGTCTATAACATGACTGTAATCTTTAATAATTGAATTGTGTTTATTGATGGTGCGAATAAACTTCTCACCGCCAACCATAATATTATCCGCATCAAATTCACATACAGAGAAAGCATTTTCAAATTGTTCTGAAATTGTCCTTTGCAAATTAGGAAACTTAAGCGCCTGCGAAAATGAAACATTGATTCCGCCTGAAAAGGTACCCAACCAAATGTTCTTTTGACTATCAATATAGATCGATGTAAGATAATCATCACTTAAACTCTGTGCATCGCGATCATTTTTTACCAATCTGTCAAAATCACCAATAATCAAATCAAAAATCAAAAAGCCATCGCGGGTAATACAATACAATGAATTATCTTTTATTTTGATGTCTTCTATGTAATTGTAATTCCTGTTTTCTTCAGCGGCCTTGTAAATTTTCTCAATCTCTAAGGTAGTCGGATCGACCATTAAAACACCACTACCATAGGTTGCCAGATACAAATTGCCTGCATATTCAACTATTGAGTTGACAATCTTCAAATCGATAGGCTTGCCGCCAATTGTATTATTATTTAATTCAACTTTTGAAAGCTTATCTTTACTTAGGTTTAACATCCACAAACCATCACTTGTGCCTATCAGTAAATTGTTTTCTGAACGATAAAATGCTTTTACTTCAACAGGATTTTCGGTTGGGAAAATATACTTATTATTCTCGAGCGATTTTGTGTTAAACAAGTTGAATCCATTGGCTGTACCAATCCAAATTTTATCATCGCTTTCTTTAACGATACAATTAATCTCAAAATCACTTAAAGTTTTTTTATCATCACCTTTTACAGGGATACGCAAAAAAACATCCTTATATGGATCGTATACATTTAAACCTTCATTTTGGGTTCCAATATATATCTTATCATTGCTATGCTGGTACAACGATTTAATAAAGCCGGATGATAAGGAATTAGCTTTACCCCGATCTGACTTATAAACGGTAAAATCATAACCATCATACCGGCATAATCCTTCCTGGGTGCCAAACCACATAAACCCTTTGTTATCTTGAATAATTGAGGTTACGTAATTTGTAGGTAATCCTTGCTCGCTGGTGATATGCTTAAAACGGTAAGATTGCGCCTGAGCTAAACAAAAGCATAAAAACCACCATATAATTACTAACCGTTTGAACATCAAATAAAGTTTAAAGTTAATTAAATTATTAAGAGTAAATACCATATTTTTACAAAACCATGTGTGGTATTGCCGGTGCATATTTTTTTAATAAAACCCTTGAGGTTGACACACGTACTAAATCCAATGTACTGGAAGCATTACGTCACCGCGGTCCGGATTATCAACAGCACTATTCATTTTCCGACTGCACATTATTTCATGCGCGATTAAGCATTTTGGATTTAAGTTCAGCAAGTCATCAGCCTTTTTTAGACGATGATAAACAAAAAGGTTTAATCTTTAATGGAGAAATTTTTAACTACAAAGAAATCAGCGAGCATCTCGGACCAATGAACACCCAAGGTGATGTAGAGGTTTTATTTAAATTATTTGACTCTGAAAGATTCGCTTCATTAAATAAATTAAATGGTTTTTTTGCCTTCGCATTTTACGACAAAAAATCAAAAGAATTAACAGTTGCTCGCGATCGTTTTGGCGTAAAGCCATTGTATTATTATCAAGATTCAGATAAATTCTGTTTCGCTTCCGAACTAAAAGCTCTGCTTCATTTATGCGGCGCCCAAGAACTTAATCAAAACGGACTCAACACCTACTTTCGTTTAAATTATATTAGCGGAAAGGAAACCATTTTTAAAAACATTTTCCGCCTGTTACCGGGTGAATTAATTCAGATAAAAAACAATAAGGCCGATATCCGCCAATGGTACACTTTGCCGAAAAAGCATTCAAGCGATAACATTAATGAATTGCTAACGGATGCTGTAAAAATCAGACTTCATGCCGATGTGCCTGTAGGTAGTTTTTTAAGCGGAGGTATTGATTCTTCCATAATATCTGCTTTGGCCAAGCAACACCATAATAACATACACACTTTTAGTATCGGCTTTGCTGACGAACCTTATTTTGACGAAACATATTATGCCGAATTAGTGGCAAAACATATTAACAGTAATCACCATGTGTTTAAATTAAAAAACACCGATTTCCTTGATAACATTCATGATTTTTTAAATTCTATTGACGAGCCATTTGCTGATTCATCGGCACTAAATGTTTATTTACTTAGCAAGTATACCAAACAGCACGTTAAAGTTGCTTTATCGGGGGATGGTGCCGATGAGTTGTTTATGGGATACAATAAACATAAGGCGGAATTTTTAAGTAATCAGTTTTTATATAAAAACTTACTTCCGGCTTTTAGTCCGATATACAATTTAATGATCGGTTCACGCAATTCCAGCTTTGGAAATAAAATCCGACAGATTAAAAGGTTTGCAGATGCTGTTAAATTAAAGCCCATGGAACGTTATATGAGTTGGGCTTGCATTAGCAACCAAGCTGAATGTAACGATTTTATAAAACAGAATAACCCTAATTCTTTTGATTCGATTTTCGAAGAAGCATTTGAACAAACTCAGTTTAATCCGGTTAATTATGCCGATTTAAAAATTGTATTGAGCGATGATATGCTTGTGAAAGCCGACAGAATGAGCATGCGGCACGGCTTAGAAATACGTAATCCTTTTTTAGATTACCGGGTTGTAGAAATGGCAATGAATTTGCCAACCCATCAAAAAATAAATGCTAACGAACAAAAAGTTATTCTTCGAACACATTTTAAAAACTTATTACCTCAGCAAATTTTTACCCGATCAAAAAAAGGTTTTGAATTACCACTTTGGAAGTGGTTAAAAAACGAGCTTAGGTCTGACATTGAAAGCAAGTGGTTAAGTAAACAATTTGTCGAGGAACAGAATTTGTTCAATTATTCTGCTATAGAAAATTTAAAACAAAAGCTCTATAGTAATAATCCCGGCGATGCACCTGCCAAAATATGGGCATTAATTGTTTTCCAGCAATGGTATAAAAATCATTCGCATTTCATTAAAATGCAATAATTAGTAAATTGCAATCAATATTTAATAATGCCAAAAGTACTACGCATAATCAACCGCTTTAATCTAGGAGGTATTACCTATAATGTGGCGTACCTAACCAAATACTTATCATCTGATTTTGAAACCCTCTTAATTGGAGGTGCAGAAGAAGAAGGCGAAGAAAGCTCGTTACACATTACGGAAAATTTAGGATTAAAACCACGAATTATTCCCGAATTGCAGCGTGCCATCAGCTTCAAAAGCGATATGGCAGCCTACAAAAGAATAAAGGAAATAATTAAAGAGTTTCAACCTGATATTGTACATACGCATGCTTCTAAAGCTGGCGCTGTAGGACGTTTAGCGGCCATTCATTGTAAAGTGCCTGTTATAATTCATACATTTCACGGGCATGTTTTTCATTCTTATTTTGGTAAAGGAAAAACATTCTTTTTTAAAAGTGTTGAACGATATCTGGCACAACGTTCGGATGCTATTATTACAATTAGTAATTTACAAAAGAAGGAATTAACTCAGGATTTCAATATTTGTGACCCTCAAAAAACACATGTTATTCCGTTGGGTTTTGATTTAAATCGATTCACAGAAAACATTGAAATAAAACGTAAAGAATTCCGGGAAAAATACAATTTAAATTCTGACGAAATTGCCATCGGCATCATTGGCCGATTAGCTCCGGTTAAAAATCACGAATTGTTTATTGATGCTATTGAATTCGTAAAAAACAACACCGATAAAAAAATAAGAGCATTTATTATTGGCGATGGCGAAACACGAGAACAGCTTGAAAATTACATACGAGCAAAAAATTTAAAATTTAACACTATCCCCGGTGAAAGAAAACTTTTTTGCTTCACATCATGGATTAAGAATGCCGATTGGGCTTTAGCCGGTTTAGATATTGTTGCCCTAACTTCTAAAAATGAAGGTACGCCGGTAAGCTTAATTGAAGCGCAGGCTGCAGGACGATTAATAGTTAGCACCAATGTAGGAGGAACAGCTGATATTGTTGGTGAAAATTGTGGTTTTTTAAGCGATCCGTCCACACCGCAAGATTATTTGCAGAAATTACTTTTAGCTGTAAATAATTTTGAAAACCTAAATAAAAAAGCCGGCAGCAACCGAGAAACAGTTTTACAAAAGTTTTCTTATCAGCGTTTAGTTAAAGACATGGAAGGTTTATATAGGAGCCTTCTAATAAAAAAAGGTCTACTAAAATAGGCGCTTCTTTTCATTTTATAATTGTCTAAACTTTATTATCTTTAGTTTAAATTCATTTTATGAAAAAGCATTTATTACTTTTTGCATTTATTCTATCTCAATTTTGCTATGGGCAAATTATTATAGACACATTAGCCATGCAAAATTTCGATTCGATTTCATATTCGCCTAATTGGCCATTTACGGGTACTGTTGTTTACAACACAATGGGAACAAGCGGAACAAATGCGGCTCCGGCTAACAGTCCAACCGGCATTGGCAATTCGCGTTCATGGGAAAGCACAACGCAAAGCACAGGAATTGTTCTAACCTTTTCTACAATAAACATTCCTGCCGGGTATGATAGTATTCGCGCGCGGTTTAGTTTAGCTGCCATGAACTTGATCAGCACCGGTGGTGGTCCGGATAATCTGGATTATGTATTAACAGAAGTAAGTTTTAATGGCGGAGCGTATTATAGCCGGCTTAGAATAAGAGGTGCTGTAGCCAACAATAGTTACTGGCCATACAGTGCAACCGGAAAAGCAAAAGTGTATTACCAACCGCAAACGGAGGCTGTGTTTGCCCCTACCAATAGCGGACTTCAAACAACCGAAGGATACAGCTATTGCGAAATTGTATTTCCGGGAACAATTAATTCAGTAAGTATTCGTATGACAGGAAGATCAAGCTCTTCAACCGATAGTTGGCTGGTAGATAACGTACTTCTTACAGGTCAAAAATTAGCAACCGGAACATCTGAATTAATCAAAACCAATTTTAAAGTTTATCCAAACCCTGTAAATGATGTCCTATTTATTCAATCGGCTCATTTAACCAATGATACCGTTTACCTATATAATGCTCTTGGAGAATTAGTGATGACAAAGATTCTGTCTAAAACAAACGAATCCATAGATATCAGCACTTTGAGTTCGGGTGTTTATATCTTAAGATCCGGAAGTTTTTCAAAAAGAATAATTAAACAATAAATTTGCAGTTGATACGTTACTAAAAAGTTGAGACATATTTTTATAATAGCCGCTAATTTATTTCTAGCACTTGGTGCCTTCTCGCAAATTGGCGGGCCTACAACTTACCGTTTTTTAGAAATACCGATGCCTGCGCGAACTGCAGCAATTGGCGGTAATGCTATGAGTGTATGGGGTGACGATATTAATTTATATTACAGCAATCCTGCGCTTTTAAACGCCAATTGCGTAAAGCAACTGGGGATCAATTATTGCAATTATGTTTCTGATATGAATTTCGGAAATGTAGCCTATGCGCATCATCTGAAAAATATTGGAACAATTGCAGGAGGCTTACAGTATTTTAATTATGGACGTTTTGAAAAAAGGGATGAATTTGATGTAAAAGAAGGTACCTTTCAGGCATCTGACTATTCACTAAACCTAACAATTGCTCGTCGTTTAAAAGACACTTCTTTTAGTGTAGGTGCAACAATTAAAACATTGTACTCCTATTACGACACATATTACTCTATTGGTAATGCAGTTGATTTGGGTATTACATGGGCTCACAAAAACGGATTTACGGCCTCGGCATTAATTAAAAATGTAGGGTATATCTGGAAACCGTACGACAAAAACAACGACAGTTTGAAGTTACCGGTAGCAACACAATTAGGCGTTAGTTATAAGGTAAAAAAAGCTCCTTTTCGATTGATTGTTGTTTACGATAACCTTTTAAAATGGGATCTTACTTATACCAGCCCACTCGATGCAACAGAAGAACAGGCTTTATTTGGAGAAACGGAAGTTAAAGAAAAAACAGGGTGGCAAAAATTCACGGAAAACACAGGTGATTTTTTTGACAAACTTGGCCGTCATATGACATTTGGAACCGAAGTACTAATCACTAAAAATTTTAATTTACGTATAGGATACAACTACCGCTTACACAAAGAAATGATGTTGCCTGAAAAACGTACTGCAAGCGGTTTAAGCTTTGGATTCGGGTTTCAAGTACACCGTTTTCATTTAGATTATGCTTTCAGTAAATATAACCTTACAGGAAATTCGCATGTGATTGGGGTAACAACCAATTTAGGAACATATACCAAAAAACAAAAAGCTGTTATTACTCAGGCGCCGGATGCCGGATCCAATTAATCAATCTGATTAAGTTTTCTGCTTTTTCTTTTTAGCAGCCGGAAATAAAATATTATTTAAGATTAAGCGATATCCCGGAGAATTAGGATGTAAACTTAAATCAGTTGGCGGTTCTTCCACCCTGTGCTGATAATCTTCCGGATCGTGGCCTCCGTAAAAAGTCCAGGTTCCTTTACCATGTTCTCCGTGAATATAACGAGCCTCGTTAAATGCTTTCGCCTCACCCATAACCAACACATTTTTCTTTACATATTGCTTATTAAAAGAAACTGTTTGTCCCCAAAAACCCTGAATCGTTTGGGTATGATTTTGACACAACATCGTTGGTACAGGATCCCATTTGGCGGAAAAATCAAATAAAGTAAACTGATCTGTTTCCTTTGTCATGTTGTAATTTCTTTGCCGGGTTAAATAAGTATCGATACTTGAAAACTCATATTCCATGGGGTTAGTCATTAACTTATAATTTTCAAAAGCGTATCCTTTAGAAAAATCAAGTTTTTCATTCATATCCGAATCGGCGCTGTCATAATCGTAAATAGAGGCGCAAATATCTACTCCTTCCGCTGCCAAAGCTATGTCATAACTGTCGGTAGCACTGCACATCGCAAATAAAAAACCTCCTCCAAAAACATATTCATTTATTTTTTTGGCAACCGCTAGTTTTAACTGCGATACCTTATTAAAGCCAAATTTTTTTGCCATGGCTTCATTTTCTTTAACCTCAGCCTGATACCAAGCTGCATGCGCAAATTGAGCGTAAAAGCGACCATACTGTCCAGTAAAGTCTTCATGATGCAAATGCAACCAATCGTAATCTTTTAATTTATCATTTAGCAATTCCTCATCATAAACAACATCATAAGGTATTTCGGCATATGTTAATACCAATGTAACCGCATCATCCCAAGGCTGTTTTGTTTTTGGTGAGTAAACCGCAATTTTAGGGGCCTTTTCTAATTTAACAGCATCCATGTTTACTTCAGCGTTGGCAATTTCCGCAAGTATGGCGTTTGATTGTGCATCTGAAATAACCTCGTAACTTACTCCTCTAATTAAACATTCGTTACTTAATGGCTTCGCGTTCGGAATCATAAAGCTTCCGCCACGATAATTAAGTAACCATTGTATTTCCAATTCCCCTTTTAATGCCCAATAAGCAATCCCGTATGCTTTTAAATGGTTCTTTTGTGTTTCATCCATTGGGATTAATAAATAGGATGCTCTGGATGTAAATCCAAGCATAAAAAGAATTATTAGGGTATAAAATAACTTGCGCATTAAACTCTTATAAAATTACACATCCTTGCAGAGAATTAAAAAACAGAATTATTGTTTTGTATAAAATTAACAGCATAAAAAAACCCCCGCATTTCTGCGGGGGTTTAATAAATAAGAAAGTGCTATTACTTCGTTAAAATTACTTTACGAACTAATTTTTCTGTTCCGTTTGTGATGGTTACAAAATAAACACCATTTACCTGACCAGATAAATCGATTGTAAATGCATTATTCACCACATTTAAGAAGTTAGTTTCAGAGATGGTCTGACCTAAAGTATTAGTTACAGTAATGTTGATATCCATTGAGCTTGGTAATGTAGCAGCAACAGTAACTAAACCGTTAGTTGGGTTAGGCATAATACCAATGTTTGACTCAAGTACACCTGCTGGCTTAATATCAGTAGGACAAGTCATGATAGGTAAAACAGCTATGCCATTAGGACCAATTCCTGTCCATGCAGCTGAAATTGAATGCCAAGAATTATCACTCCACAATTCCCATGCAGTACCTGAAGCAGGATTTCTGTTATCCATAATTACAGCAGTATCACCTGCAGCGGTTGGAACTTTAACAGAAGCAAAGAATCCATTTGTTGTAGGAGCTACAACCGGAGATGTAAAGTTATATTTGAATGGACGGATAATTGGATTAGTGAAAGCTAAAGAAGGATTACCACAATAAGTAACACCAGTTGTTCCGGTTCCGGAAGTAATGATACCTAAGTTTGCGGTTGCGGTTGCGATTCCTGTTGTACCAGTTGGACCACCAGCAGCAGTACCGTTATAAATTTTCAAGTCAACAGGAGTTGCTGCTGAACCACCAGTGCCTTTAGTACCATCTTTATAGAATAAGACCATAGCAGCTGAAATACGTGCATTTGGAACCTGAGAGTATGTGCTTACAGGGAAGAATTCTGCTTTTTCAAAGTCGTCATAACAGTTTGAACCGAAGATGTAACCCGCTTTTGGAGAACAACCAGGAGACTGTGTATCAGCACCTGCAATACCTACGTTTAATGTGTCTACATTAGCGAAAGTAGTAATGGTATCTGCACACGTTGTAAATGAAGTACAAGTGTTAATGGTTATTACTTTTGTTGTGCTGCTTGTACCAACAGAGTTGGTAGCAGAGCAAGTAATTGTGTAAGTACCAATGTTAGCAAATGTAATGCTTGGATTGGTAGCAATATTGTTAGGAGCGTAAGTAACACCGGTTGCAGGGTTTGAAGACCATACATAAGTTGGAGCAGGTGTTCCTAATGTATTATTAGTTGTAGTTTGAGCAGCACCAGAACAACCTGTAGCATTTAAACTAAAGTTTGCAGTCGGAGACTGAGCGGCTAAAACACAAAGAGTTGCAGCGCTTGTAGTTAACTGGCTTCTGTAAGTTCCGTTAGCCATTGCGGTTTGCATACGTGTTCTTTGATCTTGTGTAAACATATACATACAAGCATCATCAGTATAATCCATAAAGTTCATATACATCTCACCATTGGTGGTGTTACCGGTACATTGTGTAGTGTGATAAGGGAAAGTAGTTGGGCAACCACCATGTAACTGCTCTTGTGGAGGAGTATCATTGCAAAAATCATTTCCGCAATTTGCATCACCATTAATATGGCGTAAACCAATCCAGTGACCAATTTCGTGAGTAGTTGTACGGCCCTTGTTATAAGGAGTTGAACTTGCAGCCGCACCAATACTTCCAAAATAATTATGCCCCATAACAACACCATCATTTGTTGCAGAG
>JBBAKL010000014.1:0-49672 GCA_040403535.1 Bacteroidia bacterium | reverse complement strand
AAGGCTTTGCACATCCGTCGTATCTGTTTGTTTTTACCCTCAGTTAAAATAATTCTGAATGCGTTTTGTGACACCTTCCATACTTGGCAGGGCCGCGTTACATAAAAGCCAATATTAACCCCTTTAGCCATTTTTTCTACAAAATCAATGGTGCACTCGCCTTCCAACTCTACAATATATTCCTTCTCTTTATAAGCATCAGCTCTGGTGATACTATTAACCCATTTACCATCATTTGATATTATTAAAAGTCCTTCCGACGCTTTATCCAATCTCCCCGCAACATAATACGATGCGTCAAACGGAAATACTTTCGATAAATTATCCTCAATTTCAGGATAAAATGTTGACTCTACTCCTACCGGTTTATATAATGCGTAATAATTGTATTGAGGTTTGGCTTTAATTACTTCTCCTTCCTTACATAATTCATCTTCGTCTCTTAATATTTCATTGGTAAAAATCTTATTTCCATTAACGGTTAATTTACCTGATGAAATAAGTTCATCAGCCGTTTTATTTGTGTAATTTAACGCATGAATTAAATAGTATTTTATTTTTAACCGGAAACTCATTTAATTTTGCTGCAAATATACATATGGAGCCCATTATAAAAATATCAGGTATATCAAGAGTGTATCAAATAGGCTCTGAAACCATTTATGCCTTAAGAAAAGTTGATTTAACCATTTATAAGAATGAATATGTGGCTTTAATGGGTCCTTCGGGCAGCGGTAAATCTACTTTAATGAATATTTTAGGTTGCCTTGACACACCAAGCACCGGCGAATATATTTTAAATAACAACTCGGTTGCTACCATGACCGATAATGAATTAGCTGAAGTAAGGAACAAAGAAATTGGATTTGTATTTCAAACGTTTAATCTATTGCCACGCAGTACCACATTAGATAACGTGGCATTACCATTGGTTTATGCAGGTTTACCAAAAGCCGAACGCGAAACAAGAGCGAAGGAAGTATTAGAACAAGTTGGCTTAACAAACCGAATGATGCATAAACCCAATGAATTATCTGGGGGTCAGCGTCAGCGTGTTGCAATTGCACGTGCATTGGTAAATAAACCAGCTATCATTTTGGCTGACGAACCCACCGGTAACCTCGACAGTAAAACATCGGTTGAGATTATGGGCTTATTTGAAGACATACACAAAAAAGGCAACACCATCATTCTTGTAACACACGAAGAAGATATTGCTTTACACGCACACCGCATCGTTCGCTTAAAAGACGGACTTGTGGAGAGCGACACCCCAAATACAAAAATCACTACCTACAAAAACCGCATTGAAAGCATGGGTTAATTTTTTTAATTAACTTCGTAAAAATGAAATTAAGGTTTATACTGTTTTATTTAATCATCACTTCCTACTCGTTCTCACAACGTGTAATGGACACATGTATTAATGTGCCTTTACTTTCTGTAAACTTCAGTGGTCAGTTACCCTATGGAGATTTGAAAGATCGTTTTGGCGAAAACCTTTCTATTGGAGGTAGCTTATTGTTTAAGACACAACGCTCATGGATCATTGGTCTTGACGGAGCTTATTTCTGGGGTAAAAATGTGAAAGAAGATGTAACCGCGCAAATGAAAAACAGCGACGGCTTTATTATAGATAATGAAGGTTTTCCTGCTGACTTAAGAATAACAGAACGTGGTTTTAATGCTTATGTTGTGGTTGGGCGTTTGTTTCCCAAAACAGGTAATAATCCTAATTCGGGATTAATGATTAATTGTGGTTTTGGCTACATGCAACATAAAATAAAACTATACGATGCCAATCAGAAGATTGCAGCTGTTAAAGGCGATTTAGTGAAAGGTTATGATCGCTTGTCAGGTGGTTTTGCCATGCATCAGTTTATTGGCTATTTATTTTTAAGTAATAACCGCTTAGTAAATTTTGTTGCAGGTTTTGAATTTCATGAAGGATTTACTACCAGCTATCGGAAATTTAATTATGATACCGGCTTACCCGACACAAAAAGCCGACTGGATTATTTAATAGGATTCCGAATCGGATGGGTATTGCCATTTTATAAACGCACCTTAGATTTTTATTACAACTAAATGTTTTTATACAACACGGGTGTTTGGTTATATACGCTCGTTATCCATATCAGTACGCTGTTTAAACCAAAAGCAAAACTATGGGTACATGGTCGGCGTAACTGGCGTTACAAACTGAAAAATGACTTAAAAAAAACAGAAGGATTTGAGTTAATTTGGGTGCATTGCGCTTCATTAGGGGAATTTGAACAAGGACGCCCGTTAATTGAAAGCATTAAATCACAGTTTCCGGATCACAAAATTCTCTTAACTTTTTTCTCTCCATCCGGTTACGAAATCAGAAAAAACTACGAATTTGCCGATGTAATTGCCTATTTACCTCACGATAGCAAACAAAATGCCATTGACTTTATTAAAATAAGCAATCCAAAGACCGTTATATTTGTAAAATACGAATTTTGGCTAAACTATTTATTCGAATTACAAAAAAATAATATACCAACGTATTTAATCTCGGCGGTATTCAATCAACATCAACCATTCTTTAAATGGTATGGATCCGTTTTCAGAAAAGCCTTAAAATGTTACAAGAGTGTTTTTGTGCAAGACAACCACTCGCTAACTCTATTAAAAAGCCTGAATATTGAAAGCGGGATTGTTTGTGGCGACACGCGAATTGACAGAGTACTTCAAATAAAAAACGAAGTAAAATCATTTACTAGTTTAGAAAACTTCAGTAATAATAATTTTGTGATTATTGCAGGAAGCAGTTGGCCTAACGACGAAGCTATACTTATTCCGGTTTTTGCCGAACTGAAAAAACTTGATAAAAAAATGAAATTGATTTTGGCTCCCCATGAAACAGAGCGCAACCACATACTCTTAATTGAAAAATTGCTTAATGAATATAGTCTGACTTATTCATTATACACAAAAACGAATGACATAACAGAAACAGACGTTTTTGTAATTGACACCATAGGCATATTATCTGCCGCATACAGATATGGTAAAGTGGCATATATAGGAGGGGGATTTGATAACGGAATTCACAACATACTAGAACCTGCAGTGTATGGTTTACCGATATTATTCGGAACAAATCACAAGAAGTTTATTGAAGCGCAACAATTATTAATATCGGGTGGAGCATTTGAAATAAGAGATAAAAAATCTCTACATAACGCATTTATGAATTTAATTAACGACCAAAATAGCTTTGCTAAAGCATCTCTAAAAGCATCCGAATATGTTCAAAACGCAAAAGGAGCCTCACAAAAAATAATCAACGGGATTTTCAACTTAGTTAAATAACTGTTTTACAGTAACTTAATCCATATATTGGTAACCATCAAAATTTGATTTATTGATATTAATTTACTTACTTGCATTGATTTTTTAAAAACCAACTAAGAATTTTTATCGATGAATTTCAAAAAGAGTATGTTTAAATCAAAACTATTGACTTTAAGCTTAGCGTCTTTAGTAATCGCAGCATCATGTGGCGGTGATAAACCTAAAGAAGATGAAACAAATAACGAAAACGTAGTTGATGTTGACACTGCAAAAACTGCAGTTTTAAACGTTGGCGGTCAATTATTCAGTATTCCTTCTCCTATTCAGACTGCTATGTTGATTAAAAAATCAGGATTAGCATATAATAAGGAAATATTAAATTCAACAAAGAGTACCGATTCTTATGCAAATGATTTCGCAAAAGCATTAAACCTTGGGATTTATGGTGCTGACTTAGGATACGTTAGTATGTATAACCAAACTCAAGACGCAATGAGTTATCTGGTATCAGTAAAAAAACTAGCAGATAAATTAGGTGTTTCTGCAGCGTTTGATGCTAATACCATGAAACGAATAGAAACAAACATTTCAAATAAAGACAGTATGTTGGTTTTAGTTGGTGTTGCATACCGCGCAAGCGATGCTTACTTGAAAACAAATCAACGTACCGAAATTAGTAGCTTGATTTTAACAGGTGGTTGGATTGAAAGTATGCACTTCTCATTAACTGCTTATAAAACCAAACCTAGCGACGAAATTAAATACCGCATAGCTGAACAAAAACAAGCATTAGAAAGCATTATTAAATTAATTGCTTCTCACAATATGCCTGATGCAACTACTTTATCTGCTCAGTTAACCGATCTATTAAAGGTTTACGAAGGAATTCAGTTCAAATATACTTTTGTTGCTCCTGTTACTGATTCTATTAAGAAGATGACTTACATTAACAGTACTAATGAAGTAAACATTACTCCGGAACAATTAGAACAAATCAGAACTAAGATTCAGGAAATCAGAAACAACATTATCAACGCTACAGCATAATAAATCATGAAGAAATTATCTTTAACTCTAATAACACTTCTTTTCGCTTTATCATTAACAAACAAAGCAAAAGCACAGTGTGATTCAATTGCTAATTTTTGCGCAAAGCACATCATATCTACTTTTATCTCTGACGGTCAAACTTACCGTGCTTTATTATTAAATTCTGAAGAAACAGCTGAATTCCACACTACATTCTTTGGCGAAACAATCTACCGTATTGCTGCCTGCAGTGGTTCTAGCGATGGAAATTTAGTATTTAGTATTTACGACCAAGACCATAATTTACTTTTCTCTAACCGTAATTATAAAAATGCTCCGTACTGGGATTTTAAAGTTAAAAACACGTTAGAGTGTACAATTGAAGCCCAAATAGATGTAACCCGTAATCAAGGCTCTGGTTGTGCTGTTATACTTATCGGATTTAAACAAAAATAAATCTGACTCTCAAGAGTAAAAAAGGATAAAGATGAATACTTTATCCTTTTTTAATTTAAAAAGGAATGATAAAACACGCCATAATAATAGTTTTCATGTTTTGTGCGGCCATTTTTAATGCACAAAATTGCCAAGACTTATTGGTTAGCGATAGTTTATTTAAACCTTCCGAAAATAAATCCATTCCTGTAAAATTAATGAAGTGCAATCTTAAAAATGTAGACAATATCCAATTAATTAACGCAAACGGAAAATTCATATTAAAAATCACACCCAAAGATAAACTGGGATTTGTTGAAACCGGAAGCCTGGAGATAAAATCAGGCAACAAAAGTTTTTATGTTAAAAACACAAAATTCTACAATATCAAAGAAGAAAATGCCTATTTTTTAGTTGATGTTTTGATAAACTATATCGGAACGCTTAAAGAAGACGGATTAACATCCATTGTTTTTAATGGTAAGTTTGAATCGAAACTAGCTAAAGATGATGTTAGCCAAGTGAAGAAAATGGCTAAATGTTTTTACGAATTACACAAAAAATAACGAATTAATATATTCTAAGCTATGAGTGAACGAATACTGAGAGCCTTAATGCAAATGTTTGCCATCATTGCAAAAGTAGATGGTGTTAACAATACAGGAAGAGCAATTGTACAGTCTTTCTTAAAACAACAATTAAGTCAGGATCAAGTAGATACTTACCTGCGCATTTTTGATGAATACCTGGAGGCTCACCATCAGGTAAGTAAAAAGAAAGATGGAAGTGCTAAACGTACCTCTTTAAACTCTGTGAAAGTTTTAAAAATCTGTACTCAGATTAATCAGGAATTAGAGCAACCACAGAAGGTCATTGTACTCATTCGTTTATTAGAATTTATTTATTCTTCTAACGAAATTTCTGAACAAGAATATGAATTTGTTATTACGGTTGCCGAAACATTTAATATTCCAAATGAAGAGTTTACTCAGTTAAAGCATTTTGTTGAAGACAAACTGGAAGTAATTCCTGATTCACCAAATATTCTTGTTATAAATAACAAGCCTGATGGATATAACAATTCAACAAAACATATTTACTGCGAAAGTTTATCGGACGATGTTCGTGTAATGCAAATTGAAAGTGTTGGCATGTACGCTTTACGTATTTACGGCAACTTCGAACTACAATTGAACGGTCAGGGTATTTCCAAAGAACGCGTTCACATTCTTACGCCGGGATCTTCTTTAAGAAGTTCTAAAGTAAAACCAATTTACTATAGCGATATTATTGGCCGTTTCCTTGCCGATAGCAGCAAAGCTAAAATTTCGTTTGAAGCTAAAAACATTGAATACAAATTTAAAGGCGGCAAATTAGGATTACGTGGCATAAACATGAGCGAAGAAAGCGGAAAGCTGATTGGTATCATGGGTGGCTCCGGCGCCGGAAAATCAACCTTATTAAACGTATTAAACGGTATGGAAAAACCAAGTGCCGGTGGTGTGTTTATTAACGGAAAAAATGTACATACCGATAAGGCTTCTGTAGATGGCGTTATCGGTCACGTTACCCAGGATGACTTGCTGATTGAAGAATTAACTGTTTTTCAAAACTTATTTTATAACGCTAAACTTTGCTTTGGCAATTTAACCGACGAGCAAATCACAGACAAGTGTCGCGCATTATTGGCAGATTTAGGTTTATCCGAAACACGGGATTTAAAAGTTGGTTCGCCGCTTGAAAAAACAATTTCCGGAGGACAACGTAAACGTTTAAATATCGGACTTGAATTAATTCGCGAACCATCGGTTTTATATGTCGATGAGCCAACCTCAGGTTTATCCTCACGCGACTCTGAAAACATCATGGACCTTTTAAAAGAATTAGCTTTAAAAGGTAAATTAATATTTGTGGTAATTCACCAACCATCTTCCGACATTTTTAAAATGTTTGATAAGTTAATGATTCTGGATGTGGGTGGCTTCCCAATTTATTATGGCAATCCGGTTGATGCAGTTTCTTATTTTAAACGTTTAGTTAATCACGTTAACGCCGATGAAAGCGAATGCTGGAATTGTGGTAACGTAAATCCTGAATTAATTTTCAATATCATTGAAAGCAAGGTGTTGGATGAATACGGAAACTTAACTCACAACCGTAAAACCAGTCCGAGCGAATGGAATGTACACTATAAAGAATTAATTGAAAAGCACATCACTCAAAACGATCATCAGGGCGAAATCCCTGAAGCTATTTTTAAAATACCAAACAAGATTAAACAGTTTATGGTATTTATAAAGCGTGATGTACTAAGTAAATTAACCAACACTCAGTATTTGATGATTAACTTCATTGAAGCTCCTTTATTAGCCTTCATTTTAGCATACTTAGTTCGATATTTTAATACCGACGTTGATACAACCCGCGGTTACATTTATCGTGAAAACGAAAACATGCCTGCATATATGTTTATGGCAGTAGTGGTTGCTTTGTTTATTGGATTAACGGTAAGTGCCGAGGAAATTATCCGCGATCGTAAAATACGTAAACGCGAATCATTCCTTAACCTAAGTAAATCAAGTTACTTATGGAGCAAAATCATAATCATGTTTGTTCTCTCCGCAATTCAAACTTTAACGTTTGTATTGGTAGGTAATTATGTATTGGGAGTAAAAGGTATGTACATGGATTATTGGATGGTATTGTTTACCACATCTTGTTTTGCCAATATGCTTGGTCTAAATATCTCATCGGCCTTTAACAGTGCTGTTACCATTTATATCTTAATTCCTTTCTTAATTATTCCGCAACTTTTATTGGCTGGTGTTGTTGTTAAATTTGATAAATTAAACCCTACCCTAGCCGAACAGGGAGGTGTTCCTTTAGCAGGTGAAATCATGGCAAGTCGCTGGGCTTTTGAAGCATTGGCTGTTAATCAGTATAAAGAAAATAAATTCGAAAAGAATTTTTACCGCTACGATAAATCGGTAAGTATTGCTCAATACAAAAAGATTTATTGGAAACAAAAAATTGAATCAAAAATTACTAAAATTTCAACCGAATTAAATGCAGGGAAAAGTTTATCTGAACTTAAATCACACATCGATTTAATCCGATATGAAATTGGAAAAGAAATCAAGAGTAATAAGAAGGTTAAATGCAGTGTTTCAGTGGATGACATTACAACAACTAAATATAATAAAGGAACTGAAATTTCTTTACGCGATTATTTAACCAAGATTAACGATTATTATAACAAAGTTGAAAACAAAGCTCGGAAAGATGCTGATTCTATTACCACAAAACTTAGCAAGACAGATGAGGATAAAACAAAATTTTTGCAGCTTCAGGATGAATACGAAAACGAAAGCTTAAATCAGTTATTAAAGAACGCGAACCATATGGGCGAACGTTGTTTGGAAAAAGACGGGAAATTAATTCAGCAAATTGACCCAGTGTTTCAAGACCCTACTGAATCTAAATTCGGACGAGCTCACTTCTTCGCTCCTCGTAAAAACCTTTTCGGAACGTATTATTCAACTTACTGGTTTAATATTTGTGTGATCTGGTTAATGAGTGTTTTATTAATGATTACGCTTTACTTTGATGTGTTTAAAAAAGTACTCGACTTTTTTGGCAATATCAAACTTGATCGTAAAAAAAATTAAAGACTTTTACTATCAACGAAAAGCCGGAATTAATCCGGCTTTTTTATTTAAAATCCTTATGCTTTCTTCGAGTTTATGTACATGATTTACAATGCGTTATAAAAAAATTTACTTTGTTAGAATAAGTGAAACTTATTGTTAATTAATCGAGTAAAACAACTCCAGCAACCCTTTAATTCCCTATAAATGATACATAATTAAATGTCTCATTTTATTTTTCATAATTTATTAGGCGCCATTCGTCTAATACTTTTGCTTTCTAAAAAGCATTTGATTAAATATGTAGAAAGCAAAATAATTCATTTTATAAATTTCAACGATTTAGTTTTAACACAATAACATCCCCAATATGAAAAAAATCTATTTTCATTTCATTCTGTTTTTAAGTTTATTACTGCCCCTATCCGGTTTTGCTACACATATTGTAGGAGGATCTATAACTTACACCTATAATGGCGGAACCAATTATACAGTAATGCTTAAACTTTACCGAGATTGTTCAGGCGCGGCTTTCCCTGCCAGCGCAACAATTGATGTATTAATGGCTAATGGAACAGCTTTTGCACCTAGCAGAAATTTCACTCTTCCAGGTGGAACTATTACAAACATCACACCTGTGTTGCCTCCGTGTGCTACCGCACCAAATCCGGTTCCATGTGTTGAAGAACGTGTTTATACAGGAACGGTAAGCTTAGCAGCGCATCCCGGTGGTATGCATTTGGTTTACGATTTGTGTTGCCGTAACGGAAGTATTTCAAACATTCTAAATCCCGGAGCTGAAGGTGAAACATTTTATGCTTATATCCCTTGTTATACTAAAGAATGGTCAGAAGACTTTACATTACCTAACGGAACTACCACCGACGCAGGTACAACTGCATGGACAAGAACTTTAGGTGCTGTACCGCCAACATCAGCACAGGTTAATAATGGTATGTTTGAAGTTGTGGGCTCCAATAATGGATCCATGATTTGGGCATCTCAAGTAATTAACATTTCAACTTTTGCGACTGGTGTTAACTTAAGTGCTAATCTTGAACGTTTAGGTAACAACTTTGGTAATAATGACACGTTAAAATTATTCTACTCCATTAACGGTGGTCCGAAAACATTATGGACTGTTAACGGAAACAATGTTGGAGCATGGGTTTCCCCTCGTTTTGCAACTGCGAACGCCTTAGTAGGTAATACCATTCAGCTATACATTCACGCGCGTTTTAATGCCAATAATAACTCAACAGGCAAAACTTTCAGTGTTGATATGGTTAATGTTTACAACAACACATTTGTAAACAACAGCAGTCCTTTTTTTAATACCTTACCTCCACTCTTATTATGTGCCACTAATCCTTTTAATTTAAATATGTCGGCTACGGATGCAGATGGTGACGTTTTAGTTTACTCGATGTACACGCCATACGACGACAATCCTTTTCCAACCTATCCAAATAACTTATTTACGCCAAGCACCGTTACCTGGAGTCCGGGTTTCTCTGCAAACAGTCCCTTTAATTCAGGTGGTCCAAATGTTACTTTAAATGCTTCAACCGGATTTATGACCGGTGTAGCAAATACATTAGGACAATATGTATTTGGTGTGAAAGTTCAGGAATTCAGAGGTGGTGTGCTATTAAGCGAGGTTACCCGCGACTATCAGGTTAATACTGTTACTTGTCCGCCGTTTGTACCTGCAGCCCCAATAGCAAGTGCCAATTCACCTATTTGTGCCGGTCAAACTTTAAGTTTATCTGCAACCTTTACCGCAGGAGCCACCTACCAATGGACCGGACCTAACGGTTTTACATCTACATTAGTTAATCCAACAATTCCTGGTGCTACTACACTTGCCGCAGGGGTATACTCTGTTACTGCTACAGTTGCAGGATGTACAAGTCCTCCCGGCACAGTTGCCGTTGTTGTAAATCCGGTTCCTACTGCTCCAACAGCTACAGCCAATTCACCAATTTGTGCCGGTCAAACTTTAAGTTTATTCTCAAGTACAGTTACAGGTGCAACTTATAACTGGACAGGACCAAATGCGTTTACTTCTGCTCTTCAAAACCCAACCATTCCGGGTGCTACAACATTAGCTGCAGGTGTTTATTCGGTCACGTCCACGGTTTCAGGATGTACAAGCGGTGCAGGTACAGTTAACGTTGTCGTTAATCCATTGCCTGCTTCTCCAACTGCCGGTGCTAACACACCGTTATGTGCAGGACAAACATTAAACTTAACAGCATCTACTATTTCAGGAGCAACTTATATCTGGGTAGGTCCAAACTCTTTCACATCAACTGCACAGAACCCTTCTATACCGGCAACAACAACGTTAGCCGCAGGCGTATATTCCGTATCAGCAGTTGTGGGCGGTTGTCCCGGTTTACCAGGAACGGTAAGTGTAACCATTAATCCTGCTCCAGCCGCTCCTACAGCAGGCAGCAACTCGCCTTTATGTTCAGGTAATACAATCAACTTAACAGCAAGTACTATAGCAAGTGCTACTTATAGCTGGACCGGTCCTAACGGATTTACATCTACCTTACAGAATCCAACTATTCCGGCAGCTTCTACTTTAGCGGCGGGAGTTTATTCCGTAACTGCTACTGTTGCCGGTTGTCCTGGTCCTGCAGGCATAACAACTGTTACAGTTAATCCAACTCCTGTTGCACCAACAGCCGGTGGTACAGCTACATTATGTGCTGGTGGAACCATTAATTTAACCGCCAGTGCAATTGCCGGCGCAACCTATAGCTGGACAGGACCGAATGGATTTACCTCATCTACTCAAAACCCAACTATCCCCGGCGCAAGTACATTAGCAACTGGTATGTATTCAGTAAATGCTACTGTTGCCGGATGTACTGGTCCTGCAGGAACATTCAGTGTAACTGTATTTAGTGTTCCGGGTGCTCCATCATTAACAAGTAACTCTCCGGTGTGTGCAGGACAAACATTAAGCTTAACTGCAAGCACAATAGTGGGTGCAAGTTATAGCTGGACAGGACCAAATGCATTTTCATCAACATTACAAAACCCAACCATTGCTGCAGCTACGACAGCAGCTTCAGGAACTTATAGTGTATCTGTAAACGTATCCGGTTGCGGAAGTGCTGCTTCAACAATTGCCGTAGTAGTGAATCCTACTCCTGCTGCTCCTACAGCCGGAAGTAACTCACCGCTTTGTGCCGGTCAAACAATAAATTTAACAGCAAGTAATATTGCCAGTGCTACTTACAGCTGGACAGGACCAAACTCCTTCTCTTCAACATTACAAAATCCAAGTATTGCAGGAGCGAGTACACTTGCCGCAGGTGTATATACCATTAGAGCTACAGTTTCCGGCTGTACAAGTTCTAATGGAACCGTAAACGTTGTTGTGAATCCTATTCCTGCGACTCCGACTCCGGGAAGTAACTCACCAATATGCGTTGGCCAAACATTAAATTTAACTTCAAGTACCGTTTCCGGTGCCACTTATTCATGGAGTGGTCCTAATGCGTTTGTTTCAGCCCTTCAAAATCCAAGTATTGTAAACGCTCAATTAGTTAATAGCGGAACTTATTCCCTAACATCAACTGTTGCCGGTTGTACAAGCACAGTTGCAACGATAAATGTTAATATCAGTCCTTTACCGGCAGCGCCAGTTGCCTCTGCTAACTCACCGTTATGCGCCGGTCAAACATTAAGTTTATCTGCAAGTACTGTAGCTGGAGCTACTTACAGCTGGACAGGTCCTTCATCCTTTACAGCTAACACTCAAAACCCAACTATATCAAACGTAACATTAACTGCAAATGGTGTTTATTCAGTAAGCGCTAATGTTGCAGGTTGCGCAGGCCCATCAGGTACTGTGGCTGTTACAGTTAATCCGGCTCCTGTTGCACCAACAGCCGGTGGTACAGCTACATTATGTGCTGGTGGAACCATTAATTTAACCGCCAGTGCAATTGCCGGCGCAACCTATAGCTGGACAGGACCGAATGGATTTACCTCATCTACTCAAAACCCAACTATCCCCGGCGCAAGTACATTAGCAACTGGTATGTATTCAGTAAATGCTACTGTTGCCGGATGTACTGGTCCTGCAGGAACATTCAGTGTAACTGTATTTAGTGTTCCGGGTGCTCCATCATTAACAAGTAACTCTCCGGTGTGTGCAGGACAAACATTAAGCTTAACTGCTAATACCATTGCCGGTGCAAGTTATAACTGGACTGGACCAAATGCATTCTCATCAACTTTACAAAATCCGACAATTGCAGGTGTAACAACAGCTGCGTCCGGAACGTATAGTGTATTAGTTAATGTTTCGGGTTGCGGTAGTGCTGTATCAACGATTGCGGTTACTGTTAATCCAACTCCGACTGCTCCTACTGCAGGAAGTAACTCACCGTTATGCGCCGGAAGTACTATTAATTTAACTGCAAGCAACATTGCAGGTGCTACTTATTCATGGAGTGGTCCAAATTCATTTACATCCACTACACAAAACCCAACCATACCTGGTGCAACAACATTATCAGCGGGTATTTATTCTGTTAACGCTACCGTTGCAGGGTGTGCCGGAACTAATGGTACAGTTAACGTAGTAGTAAATCCTATTCCTGCATCTCCAACCGCAAACAGCAACTCACCGTTATGTGTTGGTCAAACGATCAACTTAACCGCCAGCACCGTTACAGGCGCTACTTATAATTGGGCAGGCCCGAATGGATTTAGTTCTACTTTACAAAACCCAACTATTCCTGGCGCTACCACATTAGCAGCAGGTGTTTATTCTGTTACCGCAACTGTTGCAGGCTGTACAAGTTCTGTTTCGGTAGTAACCGTTTCTGTAAATATTCCTCCTGTTGCGCCAACAGCAGCAGCCAACTCACCAATATGTGCAGGACAAACTTTAAGTTTAACGGCGAGCACTATTGCAGGGGCAACTTATAGCTGGACAGGTCCTTCTTCATTCACATCTAATATTCAGAATCCAACTATACCATCAGTCACTACAAGCGCGGCCGGAACTTATACAGTATTTGCGTTAGTGGGTGGTTGTGCCGGTCCTGCAAGTACTATTGCAGTAACTATTAATCCTTCGCCTGCTGCGCCGACTGCGGGAGGTACAGCAACTCTTTGTTCAGGAAGTAATATTAACTTAACAGCAAGTACCATTGCGGGTGCAACCTACAACTGGACCGGACCAAACGGATTCACTTCATCGGTTCAAAACCCGACTATTACTGCTGCAACCACTGCTGCAACCGGCGTTTACTCTGTAAATGCAACTGTAGCCGGTTGTCCTGGACCTGCAGGAACCGTGAGTGTAACAGTTTATGGTATACCGGGAACACCAACCTTAACAAGCAACTCGCCAATCTGTGCCGGACAAACTTTAAGTTTAACAGCCAATACCATTATAGGCGCGACATATAACTGGACCGGACCAAACTCATTTACATCAACTGTTCAGAATCCAACCTTAAGTAACGTTACTTCAGCTTCAGCAGGAAACTATAGCGTTTCCATTTCTGTGATGGGTTGCGGTAGTGCGGTTTCAACAATAGCTGTAAGTATCCTACCAACACCTGCGGCTCCAACCGCTGGAAGTAATTCACCAATTTGTGACGGACAAACCATTAACTTAACCGCGAACACCATTGCAGGTGCATCCTATAGCTGGAGCGGTCCTAATTCATTCACCTCAACTACACAAAACCCTTCGATTCCATCTGCTTCCACAACTGCAAGTGGTAACTACAGTGTTAATGTAACAGTTGCCGGTTGTACAGGACCAAGCGGTACTGTTAACGTTGTTGTTAATCCTATACCTGCTTCTCCTTCTATCACTATCAACTCACCGGTATGTGTTGGACAAACATTAAGTTTAACAGCTAGTCCGATTACAAGTGCTTCTTACAACTGGAGTGGCCCTAATTCATTTACATCAGCGGTTCAAAATCCAACCATTGGTGGTATTACTACTGCAGCTTCAGGTATTTATTCTGTAACGGCGACAGTTGCCGGATGTACAGGACCTTCTGGCACAGTAAGTGTAAACGTAAATATTCCTCCGGGTGCACCAACTGCCTTTGCTAACTCACCGTTATGTGCATTACAGACATTGAGTTTATCAGCAGGAACAATCGCCGGTGCCACCTATAGCTGGACAGGACCTGCTTCATTTACATCTACCACACAAAACCCTTCAATACCTTCAGTAACCACAACAGCATCCGGAACATATTCGGTAATTGCCCTAATTGGTGGTTGTGCTGGTCCTGCAGGAACGGTTGCAGTAACGGTTAATCCTGCTCCTGCAGCACCAACTGCCGGCGGTACTGCTACTTTATGTGCCGGAAGTGATATTAATTTAACCGCAAGCTCTATCACTGGAGCATCATATAACTGGACTGGTCCGAACGGATTTACATCAACAGTACAAAATCCAACTATTACAGCAGCTACTACTTCGGCAACCGGTGTTTACTCTGTAAACGCAACTGTTGCCGGTTGTCCTGGACCTGCAGGTACAATTAGTGTAACTGTATACGGAATACCTAGTCCTCCTACTTTAGGAAGCAACTCACCTGTGTGTTCGGGTCAAACATTAAGTTTAACTGCTAATAGTATTTTAGGTGCAACTTATATTTGGTCGGGGCCAAACTCATTTACATCAGCAGTTCAAAACCCTACCATAAGCGGAGTTACATTACCGGCATCCGGAACCTATAGCGTTTCTATTTCGGTGATGGGTTGCGGAAGCGCATTTGCAACAACCGCGGTTACTGTAAATCCTTTACCTGCTGCACCGGTTGCAAACAGCAACTCACCATTATGTTCAGGTGATACACTATTCTTAAATGCAAGTAATATTCCGGGCGCTACATCCTACAGCTGGACTGGTCCGAATACATTTACATCATCTGTACAAAATCCAAGTTTACCTAACACAACCACACTTTCTGCCGGAGTTTATTCAGTATCCGCAGTAGCCTTAGGCTGCGCGGGTCCTGCAGGAACAGTAAACGTTGCAGTAAACAACATTCCAAATGTGGTTGCAACAAGCAACTCCACCATATGTATTGGAGCTACATTAAACTTATCGGTAACAACGATCGCTGGCGCCACTTATACATGGACAGGTCCAAACTCATTTACTTCAACAACTCAAAATCCTACAATACCGGGAGCAACTGCATTAGCAAACGGTATTTATTCAGTACAGGCAAATGTTGGAGGATGTATCGGACCGGTTAATACAACCAGTGTAACGGTGAGTCCACCTCCGGCACCGCCTACAGCATCTTCCAGTTCTCCATTATGTACTGGTGATACTTTATTCTTAACAGCAAGTCTTGTTGCCGGTGCAACTTACACCTGGAGCGGACCAAACAGCTTTACCGCTACCACACAAAACCCGAATGTACCTAACATACCTATGGCAGGTGCCGGTGTTTATTCAGTAGCAGTATCTGTGGCAGGTTGCCAGGGCCCTTTTGGAACAATTTCGGTAACAGTAAATCCAACACCTGCTCCTCCTGTTGCCAGCAATAGTTCGCCAATTTGTATTAGCGGTAACTTAAACTTAAATGCAAGTACAATAGCTGGCGCCACTTATAGCTGGACCGGACCAAATACATTTACATCTACCACTCAAAACCCAACCATAACCGGAGCAACAACCGTTGCAGCCGGAGCTTACTCGGTAACGGCAACTGTGGCAGGATGTACAAGTACGGCAGCAATTACCATTGCTACCATTACTATGCCTGCAACATTAAGCGCAGGTAATAACGCAACAGTTTGTTCAAACAACGTTCCATTAACCGGAACATGTAGTACCGGATCGGGTACTTGGACCACTAGTGGAACCGGTGCATTTGTTCCGAATTCATTAACCGGAAATTATATTCCAAGTGCCGCCGATATTACTGCAGGTACAGTTACATTAACTTTAACTTCTACTAATAATGGTGCATGTGCTCCGGCAACATCTACGGTTCAGCTTTCTATTTTACCTGGACCTACAGCAAATGCCGGATCAGACATTACTGTTTGTGCGAATAATGCTACTGTTGCATTAACAGGTAGTATAACCTTAGCGACAGGCGGACAATGGTCTAGCTCCGGTACAGGAACATTTAGTCCGAACAATACCAGCTTAAACACCAATTACATACCAAGTAACGCCGACACAACTGCAGGAAGTGTCACTATTTATTTAACATCTACAGGAAACGGTATTTGCTCCGCTTCTATTGATTCATTAGTAATCAATTTTAATTCTGCACCTTTAGTTGTTGCAGGCGGAACAGTATCGGTTTGTAAAAACAATCCGGTGGCTGTATTAAACGGTTACTCATCTACCGGAAGTGCAACATGGACATCGTTAGGAACAGGAACATTAAGCAGTACATCCGTATTAAATCCAACTTACACACCAAGTACAGCCGACACAACTGCCGGAAGTGTACAGTTGATTTTAACTTCTACCAATAACGGAAGTTGTAACTCTGTTTCTGATACGGTAACGATTGTTTATTCAAATCCGCCTACCATCAGTGCCGGTTTAACACAAACCGTATGTTCTAACAACGCGGCAGTAACATTAAACGGTATTTCTTCAACTACCAGTGGTACCTGGACAACCAGCGGAAGCGGTACATTTGCACCTAACACAATTAACGGTACTTATTTACCAAGTTCTGCAGATATCACAGCCGGTACTGTAACATTAACGATTACTTCAACCAACAACGGTGGATGTAATGCGGTGACCAGTACTGTAAATATTTCGATTATACCGGGTCCGACTGCTGATGCAGGTGTTGACCTAACGGTTTGCGCCAATACCACAAGTATTGCCCTAAGCGGTTCGGTAACCGTTGCAACCGGAGGAATCTGGACAACCAACGGAAGCGGTACATTTACGCCGGGCAACTCACTTACTACAACATATGTTCCGAGTGCGGCAGATACAACTGCAGGAAGTGTAACGATTTATTTAACTACTACCGGTAACGGTATCTGTTTACAGGAAGTAGACTCGATGGTAATTAACTTTATCAGTGCTCCAACAGTTGATGCAGGTAACAACATCTTCGCTTGTAAGAACAATACGAGCATTAGCTTAAATGCAGGTACATCGGTTTCAACTGTGACATGGACTACTTTAGGTTCAGGAACATTTAATCCAAGCAGTAACATCTTAAATCCAACGTATACACCAAGCACGGCTGATACAACAGCAGGTAACGTTACTTTAGTTGTGAATACAGGAGCCGCGGGTGTTTGTGCCGGAGTATCTGACACAGTGAGGATTTTCTTCCAAAACAAACCGTTGGCTAATTTCCTAGCAAACAACCGTTGTGTTAACGCTGCCACTACATTTACCGATATGTCAACAGCCGGAACTTCAACGATTGTTTCCTGGAACTGGAACTTTGGAGCAGCCGGAACTTCAACCTTACAAAATCCAAGTGTAACATTTACAGCAACAGGAACCCAAACCGTCTCATTAACTGTAAGTACAGGTTGCAGGGATTCGGTTGTAAAAACTGTTTACATCAATCCTAACCCAAGCGCAAGCTTTACATTTAATGAATTGTGTCACGATTCAGCTGCTTTCTTCGGAATAGGCTCAGTAACGCCGGGATCAATTGTAAACTGGAGCTGGAACTTTGGAGATACAACCTCTTCCAATATTCAGAATCCGATACATGTTTATCAGGACACAGGCTCATACATTGTAACCTTAACTGTTCAATCTGATTCGGGTTGTGTGGCAAGTGCACTTGATACCATTCATCTTAAAAAATGTGGTAACGATGTTCTTGTTACCAATCCTGCAGTGCCTAGCGGATTTACTCCTAATGGCGACGGTAAAAACGATGTATTGTATGTGAAAGGCGGACCATTTGAAGAGCTGAACTTCCGCATCTTTAACGAGTGGGGTAATGAAATATTCATATCCACTATTCAAAGTTCCGGATGGGACGGAACATTTAAGAGCGCGGCGCAAGCTGCAGGCCGTTATATATGGACACTCACGGGCAAGCTCGTCGACGGCAGGGAGGTTAATATGTCGGGTGAAGTAATTTTATCGAGATAATAAATAAGCAATTAACAAATTATAAAACATGAGATTTATGAAATCAAATAAAAGTTTAATGATGGGTATAATGCTTATTTGTGGAATGAGCATAAAAGCACAAGACTTTCACGTTGCACAATATGACGTGAACACCCTTTATTTAAATCCTGCTTTAACGGGCATGTATGCCCTTGATAAAGTGGACTACAAAATTTATGTAGATACGCGCTCGCAGTGGCGCTCTTTAGGTATAAAACCTTACTTTACAACTTACCTGGCATACGACATGCCTTATGAAATCAAAGGTAAAAAAGTAGGATTGGGTGCGTACTTTATAAATAACAGAACAGGACCGGGCAATTTTAACACTACCGGTTTTATGTTGTCAGGAGCTTATGACATCTTAAATGACAAAGCTTACGGCAAACATTATTTAACCACCGGTTTACAATTAGGTTTATTTTACAAAGCCTTTAATGCGGAACGATTAAGCTATGATGTTCAGTATTCGCCTTCGTTAGACGGAGGTAATTTTGATCAGAATATCACCAGCGGCGAAAACGAAGCAAATAGTTTAAGCATCACCCGCTTTGACGCGAATTTTGGTTTGTTTTATAAGTATGTAGACATTTTAGAAAAGTACCATCCTTTTGTTGGTTTTTCAATGTCGCACTTAACCATGCCAAAAGAATCCTTTGTTGGGGCTAACAGTCGCTTACCAATTAAATTCATGGTAAATGGGGGATGTGATTTTACTGTGACTGAAGAATTGGAATTAACACCACGTTTCTTATACATGAATCAGGCAAAAGCAAATGAGATTAATGCCGGTTTAATGGCTATTTATAAAATCACCGAATCAGGAACCAGAGCTTTATTAGGTGTTGATTACCGTCATAAAGACGCGGTAATTGCGCATATAGGATTTAAGCAGGAAACCTACAACTTAAGATTTAGTTACGACATCAATACATCGTATTTGAGAAACTATACCAACAGCAGAGGTGCCTGGGAAATTACATTAGTTATTAATGGAATAAAAGGAAAACCATTTTACAAAACGGTTCCTAAATTCTAGTTACTCTACCCATAAAACCATTCCTTTTAAATATTCCCCTTCAGGAAAAAAAGGAATGACAGGATGATCGGCAGGCTGATATAAATAATGTAGCAGCCTGACGTTTCTTCCCGCCTCAATAGCTGCAGCATTAATGCTGTTATAAAACAAAAATTTATCAATAACACCAGAGCAGGAAAATGTAAATAAAATTCCGCCGGGTTTTATTTTTTTAATCGCCAATGCATTTAATTTAATGTAACCCTTAACCGCGTTGTGTTTTACATCGCGACTCTTTGCAAATGCAGGCGGATCCAAAACAATCACATCATACACACCATCTTTATCCTTTAAAAAATCAAATGTATCCACCGCGAATCCTTTGTGATTGGTGATGTTATTTAATACAGCGTTTTCATTACATAATTCGATAGCCGGAGCAGAAGCATCCACCGAATGAACCAACTTTGCCCCTGCCAAAGCAGCGTAAACTGAAAAACCTCCGGTATAAGAAAAGGTATTTAACACCGCTTTGTCTTTTGAGTATTTAGACAGTAATAATCTGTTTTCACGCTGATCAACAAAAAAACCGGTCTTCTGTCCTTTCTCCCAATCCACAATAAACTTACAACCGTTTTCTATCACTTCTACCCTTCCTCCTTTGCCGTACAAATAATCATTCTTAACACCGGTAGCATATTGTTTGGGCAGCGACTCCGAACTTTTATCGTAAACGCTTTTTAACTCATCTCCCAATGTTTTTTGTAATGCTTTTACAATGTTCTCGCGGTTCTGATGCATGGCAATGCTGTGTGCCTGAAAAACCACATGTCCGTTATAATAATCAATAATCAATCCGGGTAATCCGTCTCCCTCACCAAACACTAAACGACACACATTTGTAGATTCGTTTAAAATATTTAAATGCTTACGGTATTGGTAGGCCGCGTTAATTTTATTAAACCAGAATTCATCATTAATTTCGGTTTGTTTAAAAGACACCAAACGTACCGAGATGCTGCTATTCGTATAATGACCAACACCTAGAAATTTATTATCGGCTGAATAAACTTCAACCACATCTCCTTCGTTTACTTCATCTTTAATTTTGATAGCGCCCGAAAACACCCAGGGATGTTTGCGCAATAAGGATTGATCTTTGCCTTTGTGTAAGATAATTTTCGCAACCGGTTTCATAATTTTCGCAGATTAAAATGAGTTGCGAAGGTAAGGAATAATTTCAGAGCTTTTGGAGGACATCTAAATTCATGGTTTAAATTTCATTCACCCAAAAACGATAGGGTAATTTAGCATCTTCACCCGCGTAATCCACACCAATACGCGGACCGGAAAAAATAGTTGCCTTATTTATTTTCACCTGATCATCCTCCAGCCAAATGGTTTTTCCGGTAAAGGAAATTGAGTTGTGACTTAAATCAATTCCGAGGGCTTTTGTTACTTTACCCGGACCAACAAACAAATCCTTTTTGATTTTAGTTGCATTTCTTCTCTACAATATTGCATCAACACCCTTTACAGGTTGTATAGCGCGAATTAAAACGGCATGAGGAACATCTTTTTTACCAGTTACAATATTGAATGAATTCCGTAACACAGATAAACGTAACTAACACCTCCCTCAGCATACATTACCTCCGATCGATCTGTTCTTCTGTTTCCAAACGCATGAGAGGCTTTTTCGACAACACCATTTTAAGCTTCCGTTTCGGTGATAATGCCGGATGTAATGAATGATCCGGTTTTTGTAACCAATACTTTTCCAATGAGGTCTTCAGCCAGAGCCACAACGTTTTCCTGCGTATAATATTCCTTTTTTAACTTCATTTCACTTATGTACTGACACTTAACCTTTGATTATTTACTTTTAATTTATAATTTGCGTCAAATTTACAACTATGAAATTAAGGTTATTCGCTGTCATTTACTTTGGTGCATTAAGTAATATGTTCAGTCAGGTTGTTATGACCAGCAACATTCCAACAAAATTACCTGTTGGTTCTGATGTGGAAATTGAAGTAAAGATAAACAAAGGAAGCATCGCTAATTTCACCAAATACCATATGGATGTTCCGAATGGCATGGACGTAAGCGAAGTGGATTCAAAAACAGGAAATTTCACCTTTGAAAATAACCGTGCAAAAATTATTTGGGTATCGGTACCGGGTGAACCTGAATTTACAGTTAAATTTAAAGTTCATGTTAGTACACAGGCACCATTTCAGGGAACAATTAATCAGAAATTCTATTTCTTAGATGGTGGCACTAAAAAAGAAGTGGAAGCTACTCCTATTACCATCGAATTTGGTAATGGTACACCTGTAATAACAGCGGCGAGCACCAATGCGGCGCCTAAAAATTTAAGTGGCACAACCATTCAGAATACAACTAGCAATGCTACTCAGCAGGTTAGTACTACGCCGGTAACAACTAAAACAGAACCCAAAGCCGTACCAACTGCTACAGTTGCATCAATGTTTCAGGGATTAACTTACCGTGTGCAGATTGCATCTTCATCTGTTGACCCCGGTAAAGCAAAATATTCGGCTTTAGGAAGCGCATTAAAAATTGTAAAAGAAGGTGAATCCTATAAAGTTCAGTATGGCGATTATTCATCTAAAGAAGATGCTTTAAAAGCAAAATCGGAACTTTCAGCAAAAGGTTACGAAGGATTTTTAGTAAAGTATCAAGACGGAGTTCGCGTTAAATAACATGCGGTTAATTCCCTTATTTTTTCTGGTGTTTGTAGTGATTACATCCGGTTGTGCTAAAAAATACGACTGGAAATGTACCTGCGAAATATATAAGGCGGATACTACCTACGTGGTAAGTAAAGACATCACTAACATTTCGCAAAGCGATGTAACCGAACAATGCGCCAAATATGGCGAATCGGAAGCCGGTGTTGGCGGCACCCACGACTGCAATGCGCAGGTGAAGTAGTTAATTTCTATCTAAACCATTCCATAAACACTGCCTCTTCGAAGAGTTATTTCGACCTCTCCCGATAGCTATCGGGATTGTTACTTTCTGCGTCAAGGCAGAAAGTAAGTACCAAATTAATACTAAAACGAAGAAGCGAAGCGATGACTTTCTTTTGTTTCTTTTATTTGCGTGAGAGGCAAAAAAAAGAAAGGGATGAAGCCCTTTCATTCACTAAAAACTCGGGTTTTTACAATAAAAATGCCACCTTGTCACCCACCCTGCCATCTCCCCTGTTAATACCCTGTTATTTTCTGAAAAAATGACCAAAAATGCCTGTTTATGGGGGATTGGCACATTTTTAGCATACCTTAGCATGCTAAAATTTTTAATTAACAAATAACAATAAATACCAATTTTATGGCAAAAGTGAGTGTAAAACCGTTGGCCGACCGCGTTCTGGTAGAACCGGCAGCAGCAGAGACAAAGACAGCATCAGGAATCATTATCCCTGATACAGCAAAAGAAAAACCAATGAAAGGAAAAGTAATTGCTGTAGGAACAGGTAAAAAAGACGAGCCTATAACAGTAAAAGTTGGCGATACCGTACTTTATGGCAAATACGCCGGTACCGAATTACAAATCGACGGCAAAGAATATTTAATCATGCGTGAAAGCGATATTTACGCGGTAATTTAATTTATTAATACACGGCTCGAGTTTTAAAATTCAAAGTTTACTTGAGCCTGCAGAATTGAAAACTTTGAATCTTGAATTTTAAACTTAAAATCAAAAAAAATGGCAAAAGATATCACCTTCAACCTAGATGCACGCGACGCTTTAAAACGTGGTGTTGACGCATTAGCAAATGCAGTAAAAGTAACTTTGGGTCCTAAAGGCCGTAACGTTATCATTGATAAAAAATTCGGTTCTCCGTCAATTACTAAAGACGGTGTTACCGTTGCAAAAGAAATTGAATTAAGTCACCCAGTAGAAAATATGGGCGCACAATTATTAAAAGAAGTAGCCAGCAAAACTGCTGATGCGGCAGGTGACGGTACAACTACCGCTACTGTATTAGCGCAGGCTATTGTAACTGCAGGTTTAAAAAACGTAGCAGCAGGTGCAAATCCTATGGATCTAAAACGCGGTATTGATAAAGCCGTTACTGCTGTTGTAGAAAACTTAAAGAAACAATCGACTCCAATCGGAAACGATAACAAAAAAATTGAGCAGGTGGCTACTATCTCTGCTAACAACGACAACGCAGTTGGAAAACTAATTGCTGAAGCGATGAAAGCTGCAGGTAAAGAAGGAATAATCACTGTGGAAGAAGCAAAAGGTACAGCTGACGAATTAAAGACCGTAGAAGGTATGCAATTCGATCGCGGGTATGTATCTCCATACTTCGTAACTGATGCCGATAAAATGGAAGCGGTGTTAGACAATCCATTAATCTTAATTTACGACAAGAAAATTTCAAGCATGAAGGAAATCCTTCCTATCCTTGAAAAAGCCGTACAAACCGGAAAACCAATTTTAATTATTGCGGAAGATTTAGACGGTGAAGCATTAGCGACATTAGTTGTAAACAAAATCCGTGGTTCATTAAAAATTGCTGCCGTAAAAGCTCCGGGCTTTGGTGATCGTCGTAAAGCGATGTTAGAAGACATTGCGATTTTAACAGGCGGAACATTAATCAGCGAAGAGCGTGGTTACAAATTAGAAGCTGCCGAATTAAATATGTTAGGTAAAGCTGAAAAAGTAACGATTGATAAAGACAACACAACAATTGTTGGTGGTTCAGGTAAGAAAGCGGATATCACGGCACGTGTGAACCAAATTAAAGCACAAATTGAAAGCACTACTTCTGATTACGATCGCGAAAAATTAGAAGAGCGTTTAGCAAAATTAGCAGGTGGTGTGGCGGTTATTTACGTAGGTGCTGCTACCGAAGTAGAAATGAAAGAAAAGAAAGACCGTGTTGACGATGCGAAAGCGGCTACACAAGCCGCAGTAGAAGAAGGAATTGTACCGGGTGGTGGTGTTGCGTATATCCGTTCAATTGCTGCTTTAGAAAAATTAAAAGGCGCTAACGAAGACGAAACTACAGGTATACAAATTGTAAAACGTGCTATTGAAGAGCCATTACGCCAGATTTGCGCGAACAGTGGTTTAGAAGGAAGTATTGTGGTACAAAAAGTAAAAGAAGGAAAAGATGACTTCGGCTTTAATGCAAGAACAGAAGTGTTTGAAAACTTATTAAAGGCGGGTGTAATTGACCCAACTAAAGTAAGCCGTGTAGCATTAGAAAACGCAGCATCAGTTGCAGGTATGTTATTAACTACCGACTGCGTATTAGCAGAGAAGAAAGAAGAGAAACCTGCAATGCCGGGTCCTGATATGGGCGGCATGGGCGGAATGATGTAAGAAAGATATTAGGTGAGCCCACAAAGGCGAACCTTAGATATTTCTTATCCTGAGTGAAGCGCTAGCGGAACCTTGGGATCATAAAAACTAAGAAACCCCGTTATTGTAACGGGGTTTTCTTTTTAATACAAATCAAGTTCCGCTAAAGCGGAATCTTAGTGTTTCACATCCCCAGTGAGGAACCCTAAAGCGACGAACCTCGGGATCATATAAAACAAAAAAAGACTCGTAGCAATACAGGGCTTTTTTAATTAACGAAATTGAGCGGTAATGTTATTTGTTTTACAATTACTAATCAAATTAACACTCTTTTGCGACTCTCAATTAATAATTTATATTTAAATAAATTTTCCGACCTGACTATATAAAATATTTTATAACTAAGATGTCTATTCGTTCAACTTCAGGATCAACAAACAAATCAATATTTAGTCGGTATCATTTATTACTAATTATAATATTTTGTTTATTCCACTCTTTATATATAATTAGTCAAACGTATACTATTGTTTTAGGCGACACTATAAATCCAATTTATGATTTAGTGAATAAACATGATTATTGGACTGATAATGATGAAGAATATATTGTGTGTGTGATTGGGGTTAAGATTTTTAGCTATTACTAATTAATTCCAACTTCAATGAGAAGATTTATAATTTTAACAGTGGTAGCAGTTTTTGTCCTAGTTTCGTGCTCTGAATCGGATAGTATCAAAACGAACAGCAAATTAAAAAAAGGTATTTCCATTTTAAATACACCTCGTCATGGTATTCCAAATTTTGTTTCAGACAGCAGCACCCATGCATATTTCAATATTTCTACCACCATTACTAACGACACCACCATTCCCATTGCGATAGATTTGAAATTGGACACCAGCTATAATCACTTTGATAAAAGTTTTCGTGCCTATCTCTTAGCGCAATACATGAATGTAGATGCGCAACGCCAATTTAGTTTTTTCAGAGATACGGTTTTACCATACCTTCACAATTATAAATCATATCCTACAAAAATCTCTAAGCAATTACAACCCGGAGAATCTTATACCGTTAATATAGGATATCTATCAGCTCCGAACAGTGACTTTGGTCCGGGACAATTAGCTATCCTTTCTCAATTTCACAAATACAATTTTATGGGCCTGAGTTCAAAGGATGTTCAGGTGCCCGAAAATTCCGAACCCAATACACTGAATTTATATTTGGGACTTAATTTTTCAACTCTTACGGATTCGTTGTACGGATTTAAATTGGTGCCTCTAGGAAAGGTAATTTATCTTAAAAAATAGTTTAACTATTTTAAGCCGAACAAAACAAGCAATCTTCGTCGTTATTAGCTTTAGCTAAATCCTGCATTTTAATTTGTAATTCTGCTTCTATTTGCTCGGGTGTCCAATCGGGATGAGCGATTTTTATTGTTGCACGCACGAAACCTACACTTGGTCCGTTACTCACTTGGGATTGTTGATTTGCTGACATGTTATTTCGATTTTAAATTGAAATTACAAAGCCATACGACAAGGTTCATGTTAATTTTTTCAAAGTACAGGTTATCAAGGTTTAATACAATTAACCGACAGCGGTTAAAAACCTGAGATAATTTAATAGAGATGTATTGGATTAATTATGACCTCACCCCTTGCCCCTCTCCTAAAAGGAGAGGGGTGTGAGATACTTCTACCTTCAGTTTTTGATCTCAATCAATAACATGAACAAGAGGGCACGATCATGATTTATTTAAAAAATCATTATCTTGTAATTCAAAAGCAGAATACAATTATGAAACAGGCTTTATTTGCACTTACAATTCTTTTATCCGGTTTCTGCTTTTCTCAAAAATCCAAAATCACATCACACGGTACTGATACTATTGAAGTCATTTCCTATCACAAAAACGGACGTATAAAAGATTCGGTTTGGAAATACATTGAAATACTGGTTGGTAAACCTGATGAAACAGACCCCAATCACCCCGGCGATTCCATCGTAATAAAAAACGAAATTCCCTTTGGAGTTGGTAAATCCTATTTTAAAAACGGACAATTAAAAAACATAACGCTTTACGGAATTAATATCAGTGCTAACCGTATTTACGACTACCGTAAAAAAGGAAGTCTTGCCGTGTATAAAGAAACACCTTACGGCTATAAAAAATCATACAACAAAAAAGGAAAACAAATCCGTCAGGCCGATTTTAATAAAGGTAAATTCGTAAAGATTCCGAAAAAATACAAGAAACAGCAGCACCTTGCCTCCACGCGTTTCAACAACCTTTCAGGGCAATCGCAACTCCAGCTAAACACTAACACAAAACAATTCATTATTAAACCGGGCACACTGCTCGCGCTAAAACAAAATAACGACAGCACATTATTCCGCCATGTTGTTTACGAAGGCAATCTGCACGACTCACTGGTTATGTCCTTTTACAATTACGATCAAAGTGAAAGCAAACAACGACTGGCTTTAGATGAAATCACAACAATAGCTCCTGCACAAATCAATGAAATACATTACGCCGGAAAAAATCAGCGTAAAAAACAGAATACCGCCGCATTTATGGAGATAGCCGGCTTCAACATGACCTTGCTCCCGTTAATTGGTGGTCCTGTTATTTTTGGCGCAGCCATTTTATTGAACCCTGCTGTAGCTGCCGTTACCGTTACCGGACTTCCGCTTTACTTTATTAGCAAAAGCGTATACAAAAAAACGGTACCTGTAATTCTAAAATCTTCCGATTACAAAATCACATTCCATTAAGTCTTTAGTAAAATAAAAAAGCCGGCTTTACACCGGCTTTTTTACTACACATTAACTTTATTAACGTAATTCAGCGTTTAGCTTTTCTTTATACGTGGTAATTAATTTTTGCATGATGCCCTCAATCTGCTTATCGGTTAAGGTGCTTTCTTCATTTAACAAAGTAAAACTAACCGCATACGATTTTTTGTCAGCACCAATTTTATCACCCTGATAAATGTCAAACAAATTCACTTCCTTCAAAAATTTACGTTCTGCCGCGTAAGCCAATTCCTCAATTTGTTTGTACTTAACCGTTTTATCTAACAGCATCGCTAAATCACGACGAACAGAAGGGAATTTAGGAATTTCAGAATATTCCGTTTTATTCTTTCTGTTTAATTCATACAATACTTCTAAATTAAAATTAGCGTAATATACCGGCTGAGAAATATCAAATTTCTTTAATTCGGATTTAGCAACCGATCCTATTTCAACAATCGTTTTCTTTTTGGAAGCATAAACCATCGAAAAAGAAAACAAATTATTATCGCCTTCAGTAATTGTATAGTTTATTCCCAATTTTTTAAGAATAGACTCCGTAATCGCTTTTAAAAACGGAAAGTCTACATCCGCAGCTTTCTGATATGGGTTTTCATTAATTTTTTTTCCACTTACCAATAAACATACATGTTTCTGCTCAGCATATTTAAATTCCGCTTCCGGATTAAACGCATACGTTTTTCCGAATTCGAAAAATTTTACATCAGAATTTTTTCTGTTCGTGTTATAAGAAATTGCTTCAAGTCCGCTGTACAACATATTACCACGCAATACATTTAAATCCTGACTCAAAGGATTGACTACTTTCACCAACGATTCAGCAGCCGGATATAAGGCCTCTTTGGTAAGCGATAAAGACATGATTTCGTTAAAGCCGTAACCGATCAATAAATCCGAAATTTTATTCTCTAACTGATGTGTTGATGTAAACACGTTGTTTTGTACACCAAATGAAATACGGTTACTGATTTCAACATTATTGTATCCGTAAATTCGCATTACCTCTTCAATTACATCCGCCTCGCGCGTAACATCGGTTTTATAACGTGGCACACTTAACAATAATCCGTCAGCACCTTCCTTTTCAATTTGTATACCTAATGATGTGATGATGTTTTTGATGATTGTTTTATCAATGTTTTTACCAATAAGGTTCTGGCAATTCTCAAATGAAAAAGCAACTTTGTAAGGTTCCAGTTTTGCAGGATAAACATCAACAATATCCATGCTTACCGTACCACCGCAAATATCCAGTATTAAACCGGCGGCACGTTTTAAAGCAGCAATGGTCATTTCCGGGTCAGTTCCTCTCTCAAAACGGAAAGACGCGTCGGTTTTTAATCCGTGTTGCTTTCCGGTTTTTCTGATATAGCCACTGTTAAAGTAAGCGCTCTCTAAAAATATCGCTTTGGTATTATCTGTTACACCGCTATCAATTCCGCCAAACACACCGGCAATACACATGGGTTCACTTTCATTGCAAATCATTAAATCGTTTGCTGAAAGTTTTCTTTCTGTTTCATCCAATGTTTTAAAGAGTGTGCCTTCTGCGCATGTTTTTACAATAACCTTATTGCCCTTTATTTTTTCTAAATCAAACGCGTGTAAAGGCTGTCCTAATTCGTGCAACACAAAATTGGTGATATCTACTACATTATTGATTGGACGTAATCCAATTGCCTTTAAACGGTTTTGTAACCAATCCGGTGACGGAGCAACACTTATTCCGGAAATAACCATGCCACTGTAACGCGGACAGGCTTCGGAGTTCTCGATACTAATATCGATGGTATTAAGATTGGTTGCCTGAGGAATTTCATTAATTCCAATTGATTTAGCAACCGCTTCATTATTGGCATCCAGCGCTTTCAAAACTGCTGACAAATCACGTGCTACACCAAGATGAGAAGCAGCGTCGCTGCGATTAGGCGTTAAACCAATTTCAAATACTACGTCGTTTTCAATTTTAAAATAATCAGCTGCAGGAATTCCGACTTTTGTATCGGGAGGAAGAACCATAATTCCGGCATGACTTTTACCTAGTCCTAGTTCATCTTCGGCACAAATCATTCCCTCGCTCACTGCTCCGCGAATTTTTGATTTTTTCATTTCAATAGGATCGCCTTCTATCGGATAGATGGTGGCGCCAATAGTTGCCACCAAAACTTTTTGTCCGGCTGCCACATTTGGTGCACCGCAAACTATCGAAAGCAGATTGTCTCCGCCAATATTTACTTTAGTTAAACTTAATCGGTCAGCATCCGGATGCTTTTCCTTCTCCACTATTTGCCCCACAACCACACCTTTTAATCCACCTTTTACCGATTCAAAGGCTTCCATACTTTCCACTTCCAAACCACAATCGGTCAGTAAGCGTGAAATTTCTTCAGGAGAAAGATTTGTATCTATTAATGTTTTTAACCAGTTATAAGAAATTTTCATATTCTAATTTATCAAACTAAATTCTAATTATTCCACAATTAATTTTCCGGACATTTTTTGTCCGTTTAATTCATAAGCAGCAAAGGAGAAAGAACTTTTAACGAACCATTTTTTCATTGTCTGATCCGTGCCACAACCTTTATGGGTATTGGCTATTGAAGTAATACCAATTGTCAATAAAAAAACAACCGATAATTTTTTCATCTTTGCATTTCGATACATTCTATAAAGATACTGAAAATCCACGTGAAATTAAAGGCTGTTAATCGATCATTAACTTCTTTACATAAAATTGTTTCCGGTAGTTCAACGTAACAAAATATACACCTTTTGCCAGGGTACTACAATCGATTTTTACGCGATTTTCACCCTTAAACACAAGGCCATCGTTGTCTGTCATTAGCACCTTACCTGTAACATCCGTAATTTGTATAGTAACTGTTTCGGAAGCAGGAGATACAAAAACCAACTCTGTGGCTTGTGAAGCGGGATTAGGGAATAACTGAATTGCATCTGTAGTTAATTCCCATTCGTTAATACCCGAGGCGGATTGAACATTTATGTTATCCAGAAAAAGATTATTTCCGGGGTTCATACTATCACGCAGAAATTCAAATTTGAATAATACGGATGTAGCAGAAGAAATAGTTGACAAACTCACCACTTCGTTACGCCACTGCGAAGCCTGAGGATTAGAGAATGCTCCTGAAGCAAAAATTCCTGTTCCCAAGGTATGCAAAGAAGCTCCGGCTTTACTGTATAACGTATTCCAGCTTGCGGCACAATCTACCGAATAATAAACCCTCAAACGATCACTACTTCCTCCGGCGTTCTGAGAATGGGCTACATCAAAGGTAATGGCCGGACTTGGTAGATTACTGATATCGAACATAGGCGTGTAGATAGGACAAGGATCACTTGGTGAATCCATGTAATTATCTATCATTACGCATTTATTGCTGCCGGATCCGACGGTATTATTTTGAATCCATCCAGCACCAATAAAAGGAGTTGATGTTATCCATTGATTATCCGGAAAAGTTATGTTTTCAAATCCCTGAGAAATATTGGTTGTTCCCGATCCTGCACCCGGTAAAACAGTCACCACATTCTTAACCAAGGAATCAGCGCCAATGCTATTGGCTACTTTCAACTTTACTTCCTTTAAACCACTAACTGAAAACGTAGCCGTGGGGTTTTGCGCAGTAGGATTTAAGGAGCTGCCATCTTTAAATGTCCATTGCCAATTGCTAATTGAACCATTATAACTCAAATCGGTAAAAGTAACCGGTTGGTTGAGACAAACTACTGAGGCGTTCGCGTTAAAATCAGCTTTAGGAGCACAAGGAGAAATAGGATTAATAACACCTGTTGCCACCAGATTAGATGTAGAAGACAAATTATTTCTTCCTGCGGTAAGACTCAATAAGGAATTAGTCATTCTGTTCGCTTGTCCGATTGTAAACATGCGTGAACAATATGCGTAATCCATGTAATTTTGGATATTCTCTTTAATGGGAGGATTACAAACCGCAGTATTATTCAAATTACACCAGCCAAAACCTTTGGTGAGTGGCGTATCGCTCACCCCATCATCGCCACATTGCACACCGGTACTGTTGGTTAATCCCCATACGTGCTGCAAATTAAACCAATGACCAACTTCGTGTGTTAATGCGCGTGATGAAAACAGGCTGGAAGTACCCATACTTCCCACATAATCGTGTCGCATCACAATAGCATCTGAAATTCCGGGTGCTGTTCCGGGTAAATACGTATAACCAGCTGCTCCGTTTCCTATGGTTTGAACCACATAAATGTTCAAATACATAGTTGGATTCCAGGTATACACATAATCGGATAAACCTCCTGCCCAAATGGTTTTTGCGTCGTAATGTCTGGTAATTCCGTTCGTACAATTTCCAAATTCATCTTTAGAGGCCAATCTGAATTCAAAACTTACATCTGCTGCCAATGATTTAAACTCATTCACAATTAAGTTGGTATCCGGATTAAGTTTTCGGAAATCCCGGTTGAGTATATAAACAGCGTCGTTTATCTGAGCATCGCTTATGTTTTCAGGTCCGTTTAAATGCAACACGTGAAACACCACCGGAATGGTATATACAGTGGCCGATTGCATACGAAAAGCGGAATAATTATTAGCAAATGCCATCTTATCCTCCAAATCAGCTTTTTCCTGTAATTTCAAAAATTGATTAGCCTTTTCGGGGTTTTCAGCCATCCATTTATTTAACATAAAGGTGGTGCCGCAGAATTCGGAAACTTGTCCGAAACCCTTCAAAAACAAGGAGCAAATCAGAAGAAATATGATTCTTTTTAGCATGATAAAATAAGATGCATTAAAGTTAATGAATTAAGTTTATTTCTGTTACTTTGTACTACATTTAATTCTATGAATTCATTCGATCCGCAACATAAAATCGGAATACTGGGCGGCGGACAATTGGGCCGCATGCTTATACAAAATGCTATTAACTATAATTTAGATATTTCGGTACTTGAACCCGATGGTAATGCCCCTTGTAAAGGCATCTCCAATTTCACAAAAGGCAGTATAACCGACTACGACACCGTATATAAATTTGGTAAAGATAAAGAGATCATTACCATCGAAATTGAAAATGTAAACACAGAAGCACTAAAAGCGCTTGAAAAAGAAGGAAAACGCGTTTATCCGCAGCCGGAATTAATTGAATTGATTCAGGACAAGGGATTACAGAAAATGTTTTATCAGCGCAATAACATTCCTACAGCCGATTTCTTTTTAGTTGAAACTAAAGAACAAATCTCTAAATACGCCGATTTCTTTCCTTTCTTTCAGAAACTCCGCAAAGGCGGTTACGATGGAAAAGGTGTAGTTAAGCTAAGCAAACCGGATAACCTTGAAAAAGCCTTTACCGAACCAAGCGTTCTTGAACGTTTAGTTGATTTTGATAAAGAAATTTCGGTCATAGTAGCGCGAAATGCCAATGGCGAAATAAAGTGTTTCCCGTGCGTTGAATGCGAGTTTAATCCTCAGGCTAATCTGGTTGAATTTTTATTTTCTCCGGCAAACATCAAAAAGAGCATTGAAAAGGAAGCTTACGCCATTGCAGCCACTGTTGCAGAAAAACTTGGTATCGTTGGCTTGCTGGCAGTTGAAATGTTCTTAACCAAAGACGGAAAAGTATTGGTAAATGAAGTGGCTCCTCGTCCGCATAACAGCGGACATCATACCATCGAAGCTAATGTGGTTTCACAGTTTGAACAACACTGGCGCGCTATTTTAAATCTGCCGCTGGGCGACACATCCATTGTAAAGCCAGGTGTTATGATTAATCTGCTCGGCGAAATGGGGTATGAAGGTCCTGCTAAATACGAAGGACTGGAAGATGTTATGAAATTTGGTGGCGTATATGTACACTTATACGGCAAAACTACTACAAAGCCATTCCGTAAAATGGGACATGTTACCGTAGTGGATGACGACATGGTAAAAGCAAAACAAAAAGCAAAAACAGTAAAACATTTGTTACGAGTTATAGCCTAATTCCTATGAAAAAAAGTTTTCTTCTTTATATATTTTTATTTGTAGTTGTTGTCACTTTTGCTCAGAACATTGATGAAAGCTGGGTTAAAGAAAATTATTACAAAAAGGAATATAAAATAAAAATGCGTGATGGAGTAAATCTATTTACCTGCGCATATATGCCAAAAGATGGTTCTGAAAAGCATCCCATTTTAATAATCCGCACCCCTTATTCCTGTGCGCCGTATGGAGAAGACCGTTATACACCACGTTTATGGTTAACCTACTGGAAAAATTACTTAAAGGAAAAGTACATTATCGTTATTCAGGACGTACGCGGGCGTTGGATGAGCGAAGGAGAATTTGTAGATGTTCGCCCCTATAACCCTAACAAAAAAAGTAAAACTGATATAGATGAAACCAGTGATACCTACGATGCTATTGATTTTCTTATTAAAAACATTCCGCTAAACAACGGAAATGTTGGTGTATTTGGAATTTCGTATCCGGGTTTTTACAGCACTATGGCGGCTTTATGCAATCACCCCGCATTAAAAGCGGTGAGTCCGCAAGCACCGGTAACCGAATGGTTTTTAGGAGATGATTTTCACCATAACGGCGCGTTTATGTTAATGGATGCCTTTAGTTTTTATTATTCGTTTGGTCGCCCGCACCCTGCACCTACAACAATTGGACATAAAGGTTACGACTTCCCTACTCACGACAGTTATAAATTTTATTTAGAAAAAGGTCCGATTAAAAATTTCACAAAAATCATGAATGATTCAGTGAAATTCTGGACCGACTTAGTGAATCATCCTAATTATGACGACTGGTGGAAAGCACGTGATGCAAGAAGAGCCTGCAAAAACATTAAGCCTGCTATGTTAGTAGTAGGTGGAGTTTTTGACGCAGAAGATTGCTATGGCGCGTGGAATCTTTACAAAGCCATTGAACAACAAAGTAAAACAACCAATAACAAATTAGTAATGGGGCCTTGGTTCCATGGAGGCTGGAGCCGTGGTGACGGTAGTTACTTAGGGAATGTGCGATTCAATTCTAAAACATCGGAATATTATCAGCAGGAAATTGAAGTGCCCTTCTTTAATTACTATTTAAAAGGCAAAGGGGATGCCAAAAGCATCGCTGAAGCAAATGTGTTTTTTACAGGAGAAAATAAATGGAAACAACTAGATCAATGGCCTCCGAAAAACATAGTGAACACACCCATTTATCTGGAAGAAAATGGGAAATTAAATTTTAATTCAACAGGAAAAGTTAGTTCTTCAACCAAATACACCAGCGATCCCAACAAACCGGTTCCTTACACAGAAGATGTTGGATTTGAAAGAACACGCGAATACATGACCGACGATCAAAGATTTGCAGCCAGAAGAACGGATGTGTTGGTTTTTGAAACTGACGTTTTAAAAGAAGATCTGACATTAGCAGGGCCTGTTATAGCCGATTTATTCGTTTCAATAACTACGACTGATGCCGATTTTGTTGTAAAAGTAATTGATGTTTTTCCGGATAAATTTACGTATGACACCAGTTATTGCTGTGCCCCTAAAGGAAAAGAATATTTAATGGATAATTATCAGATGTTGGTTAGAGGAGAAATTATGCGTGGAAAATTCAGAAACAGTTTTGAAAAACCGGAAGCTTTTATTCCAAACGAAATTACAAAAGTAAAATTTGAATTACCGGATGTAGCGCATACGTTCAAAAAAGGACATAAACTAATGATACAAATTCAAAGTTCATGGTTTCCTTTAGCTGATAGAAATCCGCAAACATTTACAGACATATACCATTGTGATGAAAAAGATTTTGTTAAATCAGACATCACCATATACCATCAGAAACAACACAACTCTTCCATTATCTTACCAATAGTGAAATAAACATGCAGGAAATTATAATGTACATAATGGTTGGAGTAGCAGTTTTAAGTTTGTTGTTTAAATTTCTGAAACCGAAGAACAAAAAAGATTGCGGTCCGGATTGCAAGTGTTAAAAGAAAAACATTATGAAAATTTTTAGTGCCAGTCAGATTAAAGCATGTGATCGTTTTACAATAGAAAACGAACCAATTGCTTCTATCGATTTAATGGAACGCGCAGCCATGTCGTGCATTAAATACCTTATTAAATCAGCCTCAATAGATGATGAATTTGTCATCTTCTGCGGAAAGGGTAACAACGGCGGTGATGGTCTGGCGATTGCGCGACATTTAATAGTTAGAGGATATACAACAAAAGTATACGTAATAAATCACCAGAACCAATATAGTGAGGATTGTAAATCCAATTTAGATAAATTACAGGAGCTAAAACCGGAGGTTGTTACAATAATTGAAAACGAATCGCAATTAAGTGTAATTTCTTTGAACCCCAATAGCGTTATCGTTGACGCCTTGTTTGGAACCGGAATTAATAAACCAATTACAGGCATATGCGAAAATGTTGTCAATTTTATTAATGCACTCAACCTGAAAGTTGTGAGCATAGATATGCCGTCGGGATTATATGCAGACAAGAGTAACGAAAAAGAAGACTGCATAGTAAGAGCAACATTGGTGCTTACTTTTCAATTTCCAAAGCTATCCTTCATGATGGCTCAAAACCGTTTTTATGTTCCCGAGTTTGAAGTACTGGATATTGAACTCAGTAAAGAATTTATTAATTCTGAAAACACAGCTACATATTTTGTAACAAAAACCGACATTCAACCTTTACTGAAAAGCAGAAGCAAATTTTCGCACAAAGGCAGTTTTGGTCATGCCTTACTCATTTGCGGAAGTTACGGTAAGATGGGGGCGGCAGTGATTGCAGCCAAGGCTTGTTTAAGAAGCGGCACCGGACTTTTAACTTTACATGTGCCTGCTAAAGGTACAGAAGTGATTCAAAGTTCCATTCCGGAGGCAATGACCAGCGCAGACAATAATGAAACTATAATTACTGAATTACCAACTATTGATAAAATTGCAGCAATTGGAATTGGTCCGGGTATTGGAACCGAAAGTGATACAGAGGTTGTAATAAAAAAATTACTAAATTACTCCATAGCACCAATTGTATTTGATGCCGACGCCATAAACATTTTAGCAAATAATAAAACCTGGTTAAGTTTTTTACCTGCTAATTGCATCTTAACACCGCACGTAAAAGAATTTGATCGCTTAACCGAAAAACATGATAACGATTTTGACCGCTTACATACAGCAAGAAATTTCGCTTTAAAACATAATTGCATTTTAGTATTAAAAGGCACTTACACCTTAATAACCATGCCGGATGGGAATTGTTTCTTTAACTCTACAGGCAACGCCGGACTCGCTAAAGGAGGCAGTGGTGATACACTTACTGGTATTGTTACGGGATTGATTGCCCGCGGTTATACATCACCTCAGGCTGCTTTATTAGGAGTATACATCCATGGCTATGCAGCTGATTTGTGTTTAAAGAAAATCAATATCGAAAGTTTATTAGCAACAGATGTTATTGCTAAACTGCCAAAGGCATTTGAGAAACTGTATGATTAATACTTATTGCCTTGCTCCGCAACATTAAAACCAGATTGCTTCACCTTATTTTTCAATTCAGGCAAGCGTATTAACGGATTGGTATGATTAAAATGAATAAATACCAATTTTGATTTTACTGCTGCACTTTCATCTTTAAACAAATCCATGGTTTCAGTAACCAATGGATGTGGCACTTCCTCAATCTTTCTACCCTTTAATTCATCAATAGAATAAAAGGTCGCATCCAAAAAAGCATAATCTGTTTTTTTAACTTCATCAACAATACTTTTATCCCATTTTTGCCATTTATCAATATCGGGAATGAACAAATAATTTGTTTTGTCTGCCTTGATTTTAAAACCTGCTGTTTCGCTATACTCATCGCGATGTGGCACTTTAAGTGCTGTGACGGAAACCAAAATTCCTAAATTGATGAGAACATCAGACTTAAGCTCATTAATCACAATGTTTTTAAGTTTTACTAACTGACTCCACGGTCCGTTATTCTCGAGAAATTTTTTCATTTCAGGCAAACAGTAAACCGGTACCTCGGAGGTATTAAACACCTCACGACCTAAATTCATTAAACCGGTATAATGCCCAATGTGTGCATGGGTTAAAAAAATACCGTTTGGTAAATACGTATACTCTGAATTGGTTAACTCTTTAAATAGTTGTAATTGTTTTGTAATATCAGGGGTAGCCTCAAATAACCACCATTTTTTATCAGCAGGTGAAACCAAAGCTAAAGAAACCACATTCTTCTTTAAAGAATCATACTTCCATGGGGTTTTACAACAATCCTTTTCACATCCCAAATGAGGATAACCGCCATCCTGCGCAACTCCTAAAACTAATATATAAGGTTGGATGTTTTGCGCTGATGCGAAATTCAGAGCGAAGACGAAAATTAAAAAATAAATCCTCATTTACTATTTATCCATTTATCTAGCTTCCACGTGAGCAAACTGCTGCCAATACCTACTATTACTCCTGCAAGTACGTCAGAACCATAATGAGCGCCCAAGCGCATTCGTGAATAGCCAACCAATCCCGCATAAGTGAAAGCCGGTACGGCAATATACCATTTCTTTGTGCTTAATGTTAATGCCGTTGCGGTAGAAAAAGCAGCGCTGGTATGACCACTGGGAAATGAAAATCCTGAGCTTTTTGTGCGTAAAATTATATCGCCGGGATATTCGTTATAGGGACGTGTGCGCTTTATTGTTCTTTTTAAGGCTTCAGAAATCAAAATAGAAGTTCCGATTCCTATGACGCATTTATAACCATTACGCATCATCTCCTGATCTTTACTTATATAGCCATCCAGCCAAACACCACCTGCACTTAGCGCCATAAACGGATAAACGCCATCGGAAGTCCAACGCATGGTTTCGTCTAAGACCTTATTATCTTTCTCATTTATGGATTTTAAAATTTCATAATCCAGATTGCTTTGCGCTTTTAATGAAAACGAATAAATGAAAATAAGTATGTAGAAATAAAAGCGCAACATGTGTGTTGAGCTAAGATAATAAAAAGCAGTTAAAACACCCCTACGTCAGTTAATTTTAACCAACCCTCGTTACCATTTTCTAATTTAATAAGCACCCAGTCGGCATTTAGCTCAATAATTTTAACGCGGGTACCTTCGTGTAAATTGAACTTTGAAGTAGAAGTGGCAGAAGGCTCGGTATAGATCTTTACCTGAGGTGTTGTGATGACAGCGAAATTATTTTCAGTTTTGGCATTAACAGCCGAATTACCTAAAATGTAAACCACAAAGAAAACAACCAACAAAACAAGAGTTACAAAAAACGAAACTCTTTTAATTAAGGTACTTGGTCCGGCAAAAAATAAATATAAAAACACAAACATAAGAACACTAATTCCAATTGTGAACCATGCCCAAGTAGTAGTAGAGAAAGAACTTAGTACGTTTGTTTTTACCGCGCTAATAAAAAAGTTTTCTTTCACTTCAATTTTATCAATTGTTTTAGAATAAGCGATGGTGAGATTATTTTTCACATCTGCGTTATTGGGATCAATTTTTTTTGCTCGCTCATAATTGTAAATAGCCTTACCCAATTGATTATTGCGATAATACGAATTACCTAGATTGTAATACAAATGAGAAGAAACATAACCCTCTTTTATCAATTGCTCATAGGCCTCAATTGCCTTTTTATAATTTTTAGTTTCATAGGCCTTTTCAGCATTAATCAGCAAATCATTTGCATTTACTAATAAACTTAGAAAACACAAAAGCAACAGAGCTATGAGTTTAATACTACGCATTCTTCAATTCACTTTCAATTTCTGAAATTAATTCAACTGTATTATTGTAAACTTGCTGCAAGTCGCCACTAACTGCTCCAGGAGCATATTTCGCCATTTCACAAACATTAATGGTATCAAACAACTTGTTTTGCAATTCGGGCTTAATTAAACGAAGATTAAGTTCTTTACCAATATTTTCTTTGGATAAATCGGCAACTGCAATATTAAACTTATTGCCTAAATAACTATTTAAAGCGTTAATTACTTCCGTATAAAACAATTCCTTATTATTTTGTTTCATTTGCTTTTCGGCGTTTACCAATTGCTTCTTTGCGACTGCTGCAGCTTTGCGGCCTTTCACTGCAACAACATCGCTGTTGATTTTTAAATAATAAGAACGGTATCCCATTCCGCTGATAAACAAAACAAGAGGCAATACCATGAGCACAACATGAGTGGTAGAATTAAAAAACTCTTCTTCATTTTTACTCAATTCAAAATTTCCTTTTTTTATATATCGGATATCATTTTCCGTTTCTTTTACTTCATTTTTAAAATGATCGTATACTTTCGCACTTGCATCGCTTTTACCATCACCCGGTGTAACCGTAATTTTCATTTCAGGCGAAGGGATTGTTACATATTGTTTTTTATCGGCATCAAAATAACTAAAATCCAATCCGTTTATAGTGAACTCCCCTGCTTCACGCGGAATAATTAAATAGTTAAACACTTTAGAACCATTAACGCCACCGGTGTTACTGATATTCTCTGTTATTTTTGGCTCGTAACTTTCGAAGCTTTCAGGCAGTACCAATTTGGGCGGTTCGAGCAGCTTTACATTTCCTTTACCACTAATAGTTATTTTAAGATTAAATGCGTCATTGGCTTTTAGATTTTGTTTGGTTGCTTCAACCTTGTAACTAAAGTTTCCTACACCTCCCAAAAAGCTTGAAGGCTTATTTTGTTCAGGTAATGCCTGCACATTAATTACAATTGGTTTACTTTTAACTTTTACAGCAACATCTTCATACCCGCCTGTTCCAAAAAACTGTTCAAATATATTGCGTGGTTTTTTATTGCTTTGTTTACGTACCACACATTCCAATTCCGTTGGATCAATCGTTAATTGTCCGGTGCGCTGTGGAAACACATAAGTACGGCTAAATTCGCCAACGTAATAATTTACACCGTCTAAATTCTCAATTTGTAATTGAATGTTATTTGTATTTTCCTGTTGTTGCGACCAAAATCCGTTATAGCTAGGAAATTTTACATTTTGAAATCCTCGTAAATCCAATCGTGAATACACTTTTTGAGTAACAGTTACCTGTTCTCCTAAATAGCATTTGGTTTTACTAACAGACGTTCTTAAAAACACATCTTCGCCGCTAACTTTAGTACTATAAGCAGGGTCTTCTTCCATACCCATACTTTGTTGTTGTTGCTGTTGTTGCTGCTGTTGTTGAGTCACATTACCCTTTACTGCTTCAATTTTAAACGGCTCGCTTTGTATGGTTTGTCCGCCAACAACCATTTGCATTGGTCCAATAACCAATTTACCCTCATGCTTAGCGGCAATTAAAAATGAAATGGAAAATGATTGCGATACATTACCATTAACGTATTGCATACTTGAACTCTGGTTTGGACCGGAATAAATATCGAAATCCTTAAAATTGGGCGGTGTGTATGTTGATGGCGTAGAGTTTACAGTAAATGCAATTTGAAAAGGTACACCAACCTGAACTTTATTTGAGCTCACCTGTACCTGAATTTTCTGAGCTTGTAAAAAAGCAAATGAAAAAACGAACAGCACCAAAGCTGTCGCTTTTATCATACCACTTATTCTATTTCTCATTAACTCCATCCTTGTACCTTATCTTTTTACTTACTAATTACTAACTTATACTAAATATCCACTACCAATCTTTTTCCGTCTGCACCTTTTGCCCCTCTCCTTTTTTCTTTTTACCCTGCAATTTTTGTTCCTTATTCTGCATCGCTTTCAACATTTGCTCGGCCTGTTCTTTTGACAGCTGTGGTTGCTGCTGTTGTTGCTGCTGCTGTTGTTGTTGTTGCTGATCCTTTTTATCCTTATTCTGATTCTTTTCTTGTTCTTTCAGTTTCTTTAAAGCATAAGCCAAATTGTAACGGGTATCCTCATCCTTAGGATTTACTTTTAAAGATTTTTTATATGCATCTACTGCAGCCTGATAATTTTTCTGTAACAGACGACAATTACCTAAATTATGTAAAGCCTTTTGCAATGTATCTTTATCCGAAACCGACTGTGATACTAAATCAAACTGTCCTGCCGCTTCTTCTAACATAATATTAGCTAACGAATCGGGCTTCATTCCCATAATCGGTTTCTGATCTTTGGATTTTTTTATACCCCATGCCTCTTTATAGATCGCGTCACCCAAATTAAAGTTGGCCTTTTTATTACCCGGACTTACTTTTAAAGCTTCGCGGTAATTATTAATCGCCTGAATATTTCTGCTGCTGAAGTAATCGTTATTTCCTTCATAAATCAGTTGTTTGTCTTTTTGTGCAATGGCACTGTGAGTTACGCTAAACATACCAAGTGAAATGAAAGCAACTGAAGCTTTATCAACGGTTACTTTATTGAAAAAATTACGGAACCATGCACTCACGCGTTCGCTGATAAAGAACTCTATTATCAGGAAGAATAATGCTAAACCCAAAAACCACTGAAACTGATCTTCGTAATCGGTATACATTTTTGTATCAATTTGCTTTTTATCCATTTGTGCTAATTTATCCAAAATAGCATTTAATCCGATATCTGCATTGGTAGCCTGTACAAAAATACCGTCCGTTTTTCCTGCAATTTCTTGTAATACCTCTTTATTCAATTTAGTAACAACGGTATTACCATCTTTATCTCTGCGGTATCCGGTCATAACCCCGCCCTCCATTATAGGAATCGGCACACCACTTTCCGAACCTACACCAATGGAATTTATTATAATGCCCGATTTAGCTGCTTCTTCGGCAGCCTCAATCGCTTCCGGTTCGTGGTTTTCACCGTCGGTAATTACAACAATGGTTTTGCTTTTTTCCTCATCTTTACTAAAACCTTCTAACGCTTTTCGAATAGCGGCACCAATATTTGTACCTTGTGTAGGTACCATATCTGTATTAATACTACCTAAAAACAATTTAGCGGCGCTATAATCGGTGGTGATTGGCAACTGAACGTAAGCTTCGCCTGCAAACACAATTATTCCTAAGCGATCGCCTTGTAGCTTATCAATCATTTTCTCCAAAGCATACTTGGCACGTTCTAAACGATTCGGACTTAAATCCTGCGCCAGCATCGAATTTGAAACGTCTAAACAAACAATGATGTCCGCACCTTCACGTTTTACTTCCTGAGTTTTACTACCGGTTTGTAAGTTACAAATGGCTAAAATCAAACTACTAAATCCTAAAAGCAATAATACAAGCTTGGTGACTTTTTTCGATTTCGATGTATCGGGTATAAGCGACTTAATAAGCTGATAGTCGCCCAGCTTTTTCATTTGCTTTTTAATGCTGTACAAATACCAAATAAAAATCACCAGCATTACCGGCAAAATGGCAAAGGCATAAAAAAAGATATGATTCTCGAACCTGAACATTTTTATGGTGCTGATTTAAATACTATTCTGGTTAATAAAAACTCTAACAATAAACATATTAATGCTCCGATAGCGAAAGGCAAGAAATGTTCTGCTTTATTGGTAAAACTTTTTTCACTGATGATGGTTTTTTCCATCTTATCAATCTCTTTGTAGATATTAGATAAACTTTCTTTATCGGTAGCACGGAAATACTTTCCGCCGGTCATTTTTGCAATTTTATCCATCACCACCTCATCAATTTCTACATCTACATAATCATATTCCAATTGTCCGTTTGGATACATGGCCACCGGTTGTAAAGCTTTACCTTTTGTACCAACACCAATCGTATAAACACGTAAGCCATATGTTTGTGCAATTTCACCCGCTGTAATCGGAGTAATCTCACCAACGTTACTTACACCGTCAGATATCAAAATAATCACTTTACTCTTTGCCTTGCTATCTTTTAAACGCGCTACCGCATTTGCTAATCCTAAACCAATGGCTGTTCCCTGATCCAACATACCGGCTTTTATTTCAGGAAACATGTTTTTTAGTACTTTATGATCAACGGTAAGCGGACACTGTGTGAAAGCCTCGCCACTAAAAATCACCATACCAATTTTATCATTAGGGCGAGCATCGATAAAATCCAGAATAACTTCTTTTGCTACTTCCAAACGGTTCGGTTTAAAATCTTTTGCCAGCATGGATAGAGAAATATCCATACTAATAACGATGTCAATTCCTTCGGTCTTTACGTCTTTCCAGCTGCTGCGTGATTGCGGACGAGCCAGAGCTAAAATCAATAACGAAACACCTAGCAAGCGTAATACAAAGGTAACATGTCTAAAACGTGCTTTTAAAGACGATTTAATTCCTGAGAAATTCTGGAAAGAAGAATAATTTAATTCGCCTTCGTATTTTTTAAGACGCCACAAATACCATGCGAGCATTACCGGTAGTAACAGAAACAACCAGAACCAATGCTTTTCGGCAAATTGTATGTCTTGCAAAAAACTAATCACGCTTGCTCAAAGTTATTTGTTTCTGATTTAACTTCAACAGCTTCGTATTCTTCTTCGCGCATCGTGCCATTAATAAAATCAAAAGCATTTTGTAAAGCTAAATTATGCTCCTGTTCAATAGGGATTTGTTTAGCAAACTTTACCAAATCGGCAAGAACCAACAACTGTTGCAATTTCTCTTTACTTAACGCATCCACCACTTGTGATTTAAAGGCGCGCATAATTTCATCGGTAGTTAACTCTAATGCCTGTACTCCAAAACGACCTTCAATGTATAATCGAACGGTGTCGGTGATGGCAGAATAATACTCTTTTGTTTTTCCTTCCTTCCAAACTTGTTCGCTTTTAATTTTATCTAACTGTTCTAATGCCAAAATATGAGGAGGCACCAAAGGTTTCTGCTCAACAACTTCCACCGGTTTTTTCTTTGTGTATCGAATAATCAGATACACAATAAGGGCAATCAATAATAAAATCCCACCTATGGTATATACAGTTGGCAAATACCATTTCCAATCGAAAGGCTCATTGAAAGGAGCTTTAATATCTTTTATAGTTGCATCCGTTGTATCAGTGGGAACCGTATTTACATCTAAAAATAATGCTTCCGTTAAAACCGGATTAGCTGTATCATCGTTGACAACAAATTTAAAGGGAGGAATAGCAAAGTAGCCCGAATCGTAGGCTGATATGATAAATTGTTGATGGTATTGAATGATGCCGGGATTATTTTTATCAGGGATGGTGGAATCGATTACTGTTTTAGAAATAATTTCAACTTTTCCGGAAATAGTATCTTCAAATGAAGGCCAATCGATTTTTAATTTTTGTTGCGCATTGGCATCATAGGTTACGTATAAATCCAATTTGGTTTGTTCACCGATTCTGATTTTACTGGAGTCAATTACTGCATTAACTTTAATGCTTTGAGAAAAACCAAAACAACAAACCAACAATAAGACTGTCAGAAAAAATATATGTTTAAGTTTCTTCATAAAATACCGTTGTCTTCCCTAACCCATCCTATAGATTAAGAGCGGGAAACAGCAAAGTTTATCTTCGTTTAAATAAATTCATTAATGGCTTAATATAACCTTCGTGAGTAAAAATATCACAGTAATCAACGCCGCTGCGATTAAAGTTCTCCTTTAACGCATTCTCGCGCTTCAATAAATTTGTTTTGAATTGTTTTTGAAATTGATTACTGCTGGTATCCACCCACATTATTTTACCGGTTTCATTATCTTTTAACTTCACCAATCCCACTTTCGGGATTTCCTGTTCTGCCTTATCGTTGATTTTTAATGCAATCACATCGTGTTTTTTGTTGGCGATTTTTAATGCATCGGTATAATTACCGTCTGTATAAAAATCAGAAATTAAAAACACAGTGCTGCGTTTTTTAATAACGTTAGTTAAATACTTTAAAGCTAACTCCACATTCGTTCCTTTATTCTCAGCTTTAAAATCAATTAACTCACGGATAATTCGCAAAACATGTGATTTTCCTTTTTTTGGCGGAATAAATTTTTCAATCTTATCTGAGAAAAATATAACACCTATCTTATCATTATTGGTTGAAGCAGAAAAAGCAACCACTGCACATAATTCTGTAATTAAATCTTTCTTGTATTGTTTTAAAGTTCCAAAGAAACCACTGGCACTTACATCCACCACTAAAACAACACTTAACTCACGTTCTTCTTCAAACACTTTAACATAAGGTGTATTAAAGCGGGCGGTTACATTCCAGTCGATGGTACGAACATCATCGCCAGGTGTATATTCACGTACTTCGGAAAATGCCATACCTCTACCCTTGAACGCGCTATGGTATTCGCCGGAAAAAATCTGGCGACTTAACCCGCGGGTTTTGATTTCGATTTTGCGTACTTTTTTTAGTAGCTCGGCAGTTTCCATAATATTAGTTGATAGTTAAAAGTCTAGAGTTGAAATTGAATGATATAAACAATACACTCAACTCGAAACTTGTAACACTCTATGGTACTTCAACAGTGTTTAATATTTCAGTGATGATATTTTCTGAAGTGATATTCTCCGCTTCCGCTTCGTAGGTTAAACCGATACGGTGACGCATTACGTCGGTACAAATGGCGCGAACGTCTTCCGGAATCACATAACCTCTGCGCTTAATAAACGCGTATGCTTTAGCAGCTAACGCAAGATTAATACTTGCACGAGGTGAACCGCCGTAAGAAATTAATCCGTTAAACTTATCTAACTTATATTCTTTAGGGAAACGTGTAGCAAAAACAATATCTACAATGTAACGCTCAATTTTTTCATCCATGTAAACATCTTTTACTGCAGTTCTTGCTTTTAAAATATCTTCAGGATTTAAAACCGCGTTTGGTTTTGGCATGCCTTGCGGCGAAATATTAGATGCAATAATTTTTCTTTCATCTTCTTTGGTTGGATAACCAATTACCACTTTCAACATAAAGCGGTCCATTTGCGCTTCTGGTAATGGATAAGTTCCTTCCTGCTCCACCGGGTTTTGTGTAGCCAACACTAAGAATGGATTTGGTAAGGTAAATGTTTGGTCACCAATGGTAACTTGTTTTTCCTGCATCGCTTCCAATAATGCCGATTGTACTTTTGCCGGAGCACGGTTAATCTCATCAGCCAAAACGAAATTGGCGAAAATTGGTCCCTTACGAATAGAAAATTGTTCCTGTTTCTGATTATAAATCATTGTTCCGATCAAATCGGCAGGTAACAAATCCGGTGTAAATTGAATACGGCTAAAATCAGCTTTTACACACTTTGCCAATGTATTAATGGCTAATGTTTTTGCTAAGCCCGGCACCCCTTCTAACAGAATGTGGCCATTACTTAATAAGCCAATCAAGAGGCGTTCAACCATGTGTTTTTGGCCAACAATTACCTTGTCCATTTCAACCGTTAACAGGTCAACAAAGGCGCTTTCGCGCTGAATTCGTTCATTAATTTCTCTGATATCTACCATATGCAAAAATTGTGTTCAAAAATAGCAACAGTGCGGGTTTCAGAGGTGTTAATGGCTGTTAAAATATGTTAAGCTACAGAGAGGATTAACGTAGTTTGGCAAAGTTGAAAAACGGGCTAAAAATCAGGATTTAAATTTATCTTTATAGGGTTAAAATGAAGCAAAAAGTCGTTAATATCCTGTTTATCCTTTTAAGTTCTTTAATGGGCTTGCTTTTTATCTATTCGGGCTACACAAAACTATACCCTATTGAGCCGTTTGAATACACATTTGTTGACCTAGGTGTGAGTTCATGGGCGCTGGCTCCTTTTGTTGCCAGATTTATGATCGGGCTTGAGTTTTTTATAGGTCTGATGTTGTTTTTTAATCTTTACCTACGCGTCTTTACCATCAAGTTAACCATAGGCACATTAGTTTTTTTTAGTGTGTATTTAGGTGTGATGATGATTATGAATGGTAATAATGGCAATTGCGGGTGTTTTGGTGAGGCATTGGTGATGTCGCCATTACAGGCATTATTGAAGAACGCTGTTATGTTGGTAATAGCCTTTTTGATTTACAAATTTCACGTGGGATTTTCGCTTGGAAAACTTACCTACTGGTTAAGCATTAGTTTTTTAATCACCGCCATGGCGCTGCCTCATATTTTAAATTATGTTGATTTGAGTTATTCGGAAGCTTACTTGAATAAACCCAATGAAAAATTTGAGATTCCACTAGATACACTTTACAGTCATGCCGAAATAAATACACCACCCAAAAACCTATCTCAGGGAAAGCAAATTATTGCGTTCATGAGCTTAACGTGTCAGCATTGCCGCATTGCCGCTAAAAAATTGAGGATTATGAACGAAAAAAATCCGGCTATTGACGTTTATTTTGTGTTAAATGGCGATGACAATCATCTCAGTTTGTTTCATGAGGACACTAAATCGGAAAAAATACCATTTTGCAGACTACACGGAAGGCCTTTTGTGTATTTGGCGGGGACTAATTTACCCAAAATTTACCTCATCAATAATTCGGTTGTTGAACATCAGATCAATTACTTTGAGCTCGATCAAAGTGAAGTTGAAAAATGGATGAAGGAAAATTAAATGTGTTTTAAAATTTCGTTCTCTACCTCTTCGCTATCCCATTTCTTTTCGATATCCTGCATAGCCATAATTTTTTGCATGATGGCTTCCTGGCGGATACCTTCTTTTAGTGCTGAACTATATCGGATATGCGGACTGTACGTTACCATACTATACAATGGAATCCATTTATCAGGATGTTTCTCGTTAAAGCGGGCTTCAATTTTCTTCTGCAGTAAGAATTTAGGGTCGGCCGTTTTATCACGCATTTCAATAAAATTAGCAACAGCTAAATCGGCAATAGCATCGCCATCTGGTTTACGCAAATGCTGATACTCCGGTAATATTTTATCCCAGTCTTCGTTGTGTTTATCAATTAACTCATTCAGTACCACACAATCTTCAAAGCCGCAATTCATTCCTTGCCCGAAAAACGGAACAATGGCGTGCGCCGCATCACCAATTAAAACCACTTTATTATCGAACACCCAAGGAAAACATTTTACAGTTACCAATGATGAAGTAGGATTGCTAAAGAAATCATCTAATAAAGTTGGCATTAAAGGAACCGCATCCGAAAATTCCTCATCAAAAAACTTTTTTACGTCTTCACGCGTTTTTAATTTTTCAAATGATTTTTCGCCTTCAAACGGTAAAAATAAAGTACAGGTAAAATTTCCATCAGGGTTTGGCAAGGCAATCATCATAAAACTGCCACGTGGCCAGATGTGCAATGCATTTTTTTCCATTAAAAACTTACCGTTTTCGCCCGGAGGAATGATTAATTCCTTATATCCTGCCGAAATATAGTGCTGATTATATTCGAAACGATCGCTACTTAATTGCATATTTAATCGCGAAGCAGCGAAAGCTCCGTCGGCACCAAAAATTAAATCGCTTTTTGTTTGAGTACTTTGTTTCGTTTCTTCGTTGATAAAAGATGCTTCCATTTTATTTCGGTCAACACCTGTGCATCTTTCGTTAAAATGAATTTTCACATTAGCAGCACGCTCCGCTAAATCCATCAGCTTCATATTAATTTCGGCACGAGAAACGGAATAAATGGCCTGTTCTTTTTTACCATAAGGTTGATAAGCTGAAGAACCATCTCTGTTATGAATATAACGGCCATACATTGGAATGGCAATTTTTCGGATTTCATCAGCAATGCCAACTCCTTCTAAACCTCTCCATCCTCTATCGCTCAACGCTAAATTTATGGAACGGCCGGCAGACATTTTAATTTTACGCATATCTGAACGGCGTTCGTAAATATTGACATGATATCCTTTTTTTGCTAAATAAATAGATAACAGTGACCCAACCAATCCGGCTCCTACAATATTGACTTTTTTACTCATATGATCTGTAAATAATTAAATGTACC
>JBBAKL010000013.1:36907-53317 GCA_040403535.1 Bacteroidia bacterium | reverse complement strand
AATTGGTTCGAGAAAACAAACTTCATGCTGTTTAACAACACTTCATAAGGTAATGTAGAAGATTTGTACTTCATATCGTTAATTTCTAAAGTACCATTTGCTTTAAACTTCTCGTATTCCTTTTTCTCAATAGAACTCATACGTCCTGCCATTTCAATATCGGCAGTAATGGTACCGTTCATTTCATCGCCTTTTTCAAGCGGAATAAATTCCTTCACTGAAGCTAAAACAATTTTTGCTTTTACCTGAGCATCTAAATTCGGATCGGAAATTGGGGTGCTGACATGCGCCCATAAATTAACCGGATTGCCACCCATTTCTAAATGAAATTTATTTACATCTATGGTAGTAGCATCTAACACACCGGTAGGATTTGCCACTTTGATATCAATGTTCACATTGTTTACTGATTTTGGTAAGGATGGGTATTTAAACATACCATCCGCAATGGTTAACTGCACACCAAAAGCAGGATACTGCTTATCGTTATAAGTACCTTTTGCATGACCGTTTAATGACAGCTTTCCTGAAGTTTTTAAACCAGAAAAATCTTTAGAGTAAACACTCGGAATTAAAGATAAAATTGACTTAAATTCTGTTTGATTCGCTTTGAATTTAATATCCATGTTAATGTCTTCCTTCGGCATGCTTACAAAACCGTCTAAACCTAAGGTCAGTTCATTTAAACTGAATGTATTTTCTTTAAAGGTGAATTTCATGTTTGGCATATCCATATTCAATGCAGCTTTTACATTCACATGCACATCGGTTAAGTAACCTACTCCACCCATGTTAAAGGTAGTTTTAGCGATATCCAATAAATTCTCCATCACAAAATTATCCTGTGTGAAATCACCTTTTAATTCGTAGTTAAACCCTTCCAACTTACCATACATGCCACCTTGCTGATCGTCATAAACGATGTAGGTATCTTTTATTTTAAATTCTTTTAACTGAAGTGCGAATTTTGTTGGTTCGGTAGATGGAGCTGCGGTGGTGGTATCGGCACTTGGTTTTGTAATATCCCAGTTGGCTTTACCATCATGCAACACAATTCCTTTAATACGGGCTTTATCGATGATAACAGAGTTGATCTGATACTTATCTCCGCTGATAACACTCTTTAAATTAATATTGGTGCTTAATTGGCCGATGTACGCCAACGTATCCTTTTCGAATTCGTTAATACCAATAACAGAGACGTTATTGATGACAAATTTAAAATCAGGGAAGGTGCTGATTAAGGTTAAATCGAATTCACCAAAATCTACTTTTGCATTTAAATTCTTATTGGCTTCTTCTTTTACAATTGCAATGATTTTATCTTTAAAAATAAAAGGTGCGGCAATAACAAGCAGGATTAATACCAATAGGGTAATTCCGGTCCATTTTAAAATTTTCTTGATCATAGTGTGATGTTGTAGTTATTACAAATTTATCTTATAAAATTAAAAGATTTTGTATTACTGAAAGGTGAAAATAAGCTAAAAATGGAGCAATTTTTCAATACTTATTACAATCACTGAAAAAACTGATAAGAATCAGTGACAGGTGTTGAATTTTCAAATTAGTTTTATAACAGATTGGATTTCTCAATCCAGTGTGAAGCACCTTGTTTTATTTTATTTTGATAATACAGATTTTCCTCAGTATTATTTGAAGAGTTTTCATACCAGGGTAAATGTCTTAACACATATTTTCCTCCTGTACGTAGTGCGTTTTGCACCCAAATATCCCCACGTGTAAACGGTTTATATAAAGCAAAAGTTGTATCAAGAGGGGCATCGTACAAATCTTTATCTATTTCTCGTAACCAAAATTTTTTTTCCCAATTTATCACTTCTTCCTTTTTATCATAATAACCGGGAATATCATCAATTTTTAAGCCAAAACCAACCTTTTCGATATTGGTATAAGTATTAAGTATTTTCATAAAGTGTTCAAGAAAATTTTCAGGACATTCATTTACGGGCAATACGTCAGGGTCAGTATAAACATAATAATCAGTATAATATTGCTTGTATACTCCCGACTTCCAAAAAGCCAGGTGTCCGTAATTTTGATCAAGTAAGATCACTTTTACATCTGTGGTCTTGTAAAATTCTAATAGTGGTGCGTAATCGCTTTTGTTATCGAGAACCACAATATTCTTGCATCCGGCGGCTTTTAAAAAATCGATAAGTTGTTTTAAATACGTTAAGCGGTTGCAATTATTAATGATTATGGGAAGATCCTGTATGTTTTTGGTGGTAGAGAAATTGTCTTTCCCTAAGTTGAATTTCCGTTGTAAAACGGCAATGAGTTTGTAAAACCTGGTTCCAAAGGTCTTCCAATTAAGGGTAAAAATATCTTTTATGAGTTGTTTCTTATCCATTAGAAGAAGCGCTTTGCCGCCGAATAAATTGCTCGTGCCATTGATAAAAGAAAAGGTTTGGTCTTGATAAAATTATAGATTACTTCAGGTTTCGAGCGCTTCATATTAGAGAAACGCATGGCGCTGGCCACGATCTCCGGGTGAAACAATTTGGTCTGCACTTCATAACGTTCCTGTTCATGAATCTTGATGTAATTGGGTGAAGAGCCCATACCTTCTGTGTTAAACACCGATATAAACACATTGATATGTCTGATACTAACTTTTTCAATGAAAATTGTACGGAGGAAAAATTCGTAATCGGATATGATTTTGTATTTCTCGTTATACAAACCGTATTTATCAAACAATTCCTTTTTAATGAATGAAACCGGATGCCAAAGGGTACCACGTATCATTTCTTCAAACTCCAAATGTTCGGGTGAGATCCCTTGAATGAACTTCCCGCCTCTATCGATGATCATATTCCCATACACAATATCCTCGGTGTGTAATTGCTTAAACACATGCTCTAGAGTATTAGCACTTTCCAAATAATCACCACTATTCAGGAATAAAAGGTATTCGCCTTTGGCTAATTTTATAGCTTTATTCATAGCGTTGTAAATGCCGGTATCGGGTTCACTGCGCCAATGGGTGATTTGCTTATCGTATTTCTGAATATCTTCTTTACTGCCGTCATTAGAATTCCCATCGATCACAATGTACTCGAACGCTTTTTCACTTTGCGAAAAAACCGATTCCATGGTCTTAATCAAACCGGGTTTGTTATTTAAATTAATGGTGATGACAGATAGCTTAATCATTTATCTAATGAAATCGGTAATTAAATAATATGAATGATTCCTTATCTGGGAAAGTAATTTCTTCCCAAAAACATTCCGCTTTGAAGAACGTAAATTGTCTTTATAGTATTGTAAAACCGTTTTAATACCCATTGGACCAAATCTGGCTGTAGAAAAAACACCATTCGCATTGATCTTATCGTTTTGTTTTTTCACATTAGCATATTGCTTCATCAGATCTTTAACATAAGATTTATAGAACGTTTGAACCACATTCTCATTTAAGTGATATTCGGTATCGCTTAACAACACAATATCGTTCTCGAAAAATTTAAAACTATGATAGTGAAAGAACACCATTTCAAACTTTTTTCCACTGGTGATCTCGGTTCCCATGATCTTTTCGCCTTGCTTCACAAATGTGTATTGTTGTACATTCCAGGGAGCCACGCCACCGCCTAAATGTTTTAATTCATGAACCCCTTTGAATTGAGTGGTCCAACTGTCTAAATATTTTTGATCGCCAAACTTTCCATCTTCCACACGGTTATAACACCACTCAATGCAGGCATTTCGCCACCAGTTCAACACCGTAAGTCCGTCTTTAGTGTTCTTAAACGTCACGAACTGCACACAGTATTTTCCACTGGTTACTGATTGATCGTATTGAGCTGTATAACGGTGATCAGTGATCAATACCGACTTATCTCCCATTTCATCTATCAACACAGCGGGGTTCGAGTAAAAACACATATCGGCATCGATGTATGTGCAATTATCTAAACCAAACGTATTGATGCTATATAAAATAGTGGAAGCGGTGGATGTCCAGCAATACTCGGCTGCTGTGCGCGAAGGTTTCACACGCAGCAATTCGCTATCTTCAAATTCATGCAAGGACACAACAGTCAAACGCGAGAAGTTCTGTTTTTTCAAATAATCGTAACACAGATCATCAAACGCGAACACATAAAGATGAAAATCAGGACACTGCTTCAGTAAAGAATGGTACATCACTAATCCGCGGGATAAGTAAGCAGAATTGAATAATGTGCAAAAATTTAATTTCATTTAACTCCGTTAGGCTTTTTTCTGAAAACCAATGCCGTAAACACGGCTTTTTTATCATTTATACGTATCGACTGTTCCGTTTCGTAAGGATCAAATTCGTTTACTAAATCATAATTTTCAGTCATAAATTTAATCAATTTATCTTTACTAAGTATTCGGCAAGGATAAGAGGCATTATAGATGGATTCAGGTACCACTTGTTTGCAAATTACATCCGATTCAGAACCGATGAGAAGTGTTTTATCGATAATTATAAATTCCGGATTCAAGGCTGTAATTTCCGACAATAACTGATAAGGATCTTCCAGATACGACAAAACACTTGAAAGCAAAACAGCATTTACCCTGTTTTCTTTCATACAATCCTGAATGGTATAATAGAACTTTAACGATTCCGACTCTAACTCTTTTTTACCGAAATCAACAAAATGCGACTGCTCCACCACGCACCATCTAACATATGTGTAGGTGTTCAGTTTATCTTTATACTGAAAATACACGCTGCCCAGGGAGCCTCCGAAATCAATCAGGTTTAAATTACCACCGTTATTTTTGGTAATAGTATCAAACAACTGTACTAAATGCGGATTATATTCAGGTTGATAAAACAAAACACTATCCCTTTCAAAAACTGCCTCTCCGTTTTTCACTTTTAAGGCCGCGTTCTTTACTTTTTCAAAAATCGCATCGTGGTCGTAGCCCTTACAGTCTTTTAAAACCTCTTGCCAGCTTTTGTTTTGAGGGATCCACTTAACACATTCGTTGCCAGAAGGGTGACGTAACTTATATAAAAAACTTCTGATAAAAGAAGGGATCAGTTTCCTGTAAATACCTTTTATTTTATTTACCTGATTGTTATTTATCAAACTCATAAATCCGGGTGGATCAATTTAAACTTTAACAAATTTGTTAAGCACTAAAACTCATTTAATTACTAATTTCCTGCTCGTTGAAGTGCTTTGGTTTAAAAGCTTATTACCAAGGTCAATATTATTAATTTTTACCCGTCATTTCATTTAAACTTATTAAGTATAAATAGGTGATAACTCTGATAAAATGCCCTGAAAACCATAGACAAATTCGCTTTTTTTAAGTAATTTTGCGAATAAACTTAATCAGAACTGGTTAATTTTAAACAAAATAGCGAAATTTATCATTCATAAATCCCATAAATAGAACCCACAGCGATTTTAAAATGAATTTGCATGAAACGGATGATAGTAATGAGCCCTGGGATTTGGTTCTTGAACCAAAAAACAAGTGGTATTCATTACGCTTATCTGAACTTTTACGTTTCAAAGACCTTTTGTTTTTATTTGTTCGCCGTGATTTCGTTTCGGTTTACAAACAAACCATTTTAGGTCCGGTTTGGTTTTTTATTCAACCCATTATTACGGCCATTACCTTTTCCATCATTTTCGGAACCTTAGCCGAAATTTCAACCGATGGTGTTCCGCACATATTGTTTTACATGTGTGGTATTACACTTTGGAATTACTTTTCCGATACGCTCTTAAAAACTTCCGATACCTTCACCGCTAACGCCAATATTTTTGGTAAAGTATATTTTCCTCGATTAATCATGCCTTTGTCGGTAGTGATTTCAAACCTTGTGAAGCTTGGTATACAGTTATTACTTTTCATAATTGTTTGGATTTACTATTACGCAAAAGGCGAAAACATTCATCCTAATTCAACATTAATCTTAGTTCCCTTCTTAATTTTATTAATGGGAATTTTAGGTTTGGCATTTGGCATTATTATCTCATCTATGACTACCAAATACCGTGATTTAAAATTCTTAATCAGTTTTGGTGTGCAATTGCTTATGTACGGTTCACCGATTGTTTTTCCTATCTCGATGGTAAGCGCCAGTTATCCTCAATTAAAAATATTATTATTGGCTAATCCTATTACCAGTATTATTGAAGCCTTTAAGTATGCTTTTTTAGGCGTGGGTGTTTTTAATTGGTATTATTTATTGTACAGCTTGGCATTTACCATTGTGTTATTTTTTATAGGCATTATTGTTTTTAACAAAGTAGAAAAATCATTTACCGATACGGTCTAATACCGAACTAGCAATAGCGAAATGAGTAAAGTAGTTTTAAAAGTAAATAACGTTTCAAAACAATACCGACTTGGCCAATTGGGCACAGGTACCATTTCTCATGACTTAAATCGCTGGTGGCATTTGGTACGTGGTAAAGAAGACCCATATTTGAAGGTAGGTGATGTAAACGACAGAACTACAAAAGGCAGCAGCGAATATGTTTGGTCGTTGAAGAATATCAATTTTGACGTTTACCAGGGCGACGTAATTGGTATCATCGGAAAGAATGGCGCCGGTAAATCAACCTTATTAAAAATATTATCTCAGGTAACCTCACCAACTACAGGTAAAGTTAAAATACGCGGAAGAATTGCCGCTCTATTGGAAGTGGGTACAGGATTCCACCCTGAACTAACTGGCCGTGAAAACATTTATTTGAACGGTGCCATATTGGGTATGACCAAACCCGAAATTAAATCGAAGTTTGATGAAATTGTAAGTTTTAGCGGGGTTGAAAAATACATTGATACGCCTGTAAAACGCTACTCTTCCGGTATGATGGTACGTTTAGGTTTTGCGGTAGCGGCACATCTGGAGCCGGAAATCCTGATTGTAGATGAAGTATTAGCCGTAGGTGATGCAGAATTCCAAAAGAAATGCATGGGGAAAATTCAGAATGTAGCCGGCGAAGGCCGTACTGTTTTGTTTGTGAGCCATAACATGCAAGCTATGCAAACCATTTGTAAGCGCGGTATACTTTTAAAGAACGGACAAATTGAAGATGATACAGATATTAGCACTTGCATTAAAAAATATAACGGTCTGTTTACCGAGTCAGTAATTGGCGAAATCAGTATTAAAGACCGACTAAGCCGCGCGAATAGTAACGGTAATATTTTATTTACCGGTATTCAGGCTATGAATGGCGATAGAAGATCGTGGGACTTCCGTTATGATGAGGAAATTACCATTAAGGTGGAATGTGAAGTGAGAGATAAATGTGACGGCATGTCATTTTACATGGCTTTATTGGATCCATTGAGTACCGATATCATTACCAATTTTAAAACAATTATTAAAAAAGAAACTCCGGTTATTGGCAGTAAAATTCATTTTGATGTAAAGATTCCAGCACGCACCTTAAGGGTTGGACAGTTTTTACTTTATTTTGCTATAGGAGATAAAGAATCACGTAAGTGGTATGATGTGGTGGATAACAACATTAATTTACCTGCACTTAACATTACATCCGTCGATATGGATCCGCATTATAACATTGGTTTGTTCTCACTACCTTTTAAAATTGAAATAAATGATTAATAGAGTTTTTAAAAAAATCTATAGAACATTATTTACGGTTAATACTAAACTGCCCGATATCCCTAATTTAATTAAAGGGAATACAAATATTTCTATTCATCCTACTTCCCTTCTCTTTCCTTCCGAAAAAGGTAAAATTGTATTGGAAGGTGACAATTATGTTGGCCGACATGTAGAAATTGGACCCGTCTGTAAAATTCAAGTTGGCTATGGCACATCCTTGCAAGACCGTTGCATTTTATTGGGAGAAATTGATATTGGAAAGTATTGCGTGTTTGCTCATAATGTTTACATTAGTTCTGGTCGCCATTATTACGATTTATATCCCAACCTATACATTAAAGATCAGGATGAAATGGTAGCCAACGATAAAAACTTATCGGCGCAGCACTCTAAGAAAGTAACCATTGGCGACGACTGCTGGTTAGGTATTAATGTAGTAGTGATGTCGGGAGTTACAATCGGACGTGGCAGTGTAATTGGTGCTAATTCGGTAGTAACAAAAGATGTAGAGCCATTTTCCATCATGGCGGGTAGTCCGGCTAAGCTCATTAAGAAACGTTTAGAGTTGACAGCTAAAGATTGCATTGAATTCTCCAACGAAAATGATTACCCGAACTTCTTCAGTGGTTGCCTCGTTAACAAAAAGAATATTGATAAGTATCATAAAGATGGAGGTATTGCTGCCACAAAAAACTTTTCGCTGTATTTAAACCATACAGCTGCACAGATAGAATTGAGTGTAAAAAACATTTACATTACCCCCATTACCCTTTGTTACAACAATCAGAAACAGGTAATAAACGGACACGATTATTGTACCGTAAAATTTAATGCGTCACCAAGTAATTACCATGTATTTACAGCGGAAAGCGTAAGCAACGAAAATGATGCTTGTTTGCTGATTAAAAAAACAGAATTAAAAAATTAAGCGCATGAGAAATTTTTTATATAAATTAAAAACCAAACTCAAAAGTGCATTAAACCCACCTAAAGCACCCGCAGCTGTGTTTGAAGATGGTTATCAGGAATTTTTAAAGACCGGTAAAACGCCACATGAAGCTTATATGGCCATGTTGAATTTATTTTGCGCTACCGATAACGCCTTTTTAGATGACTATAATAAAAAAATTGCAGCCTTACATCCTCCGGTTAAACAACCGGAAATCATTAATGGCGTACTAGGCACTTTAAACACTAAAGATTTCAATGACATTAACGCTACATTAAACAAAGACGGCTATGCTAACTTCAATAAAAAAATTCCTGCTGAAACTGTTAAGCGTTTAGTAGATTACGCGCTTAAAAACCCAACCAAAACGGCACCTAAATACGATACGCCGGTTATTTATAACCCTGAACATCCAATCTCTGAAATTTATCGTTTCGATTTGAATGACCTGATTAATAATCCGGACATTCAGGATTTAATAATGGATCCGCAACTCATAAACATTGCACGTAATTATTTAGGCTGTGAACCGGTATTTGATTTTCCGGCCATGTGGTGGACCACCGCTTTTCTTAAACACGCTTCAGAAGAAGCAGCACAATTGTATCACTTCGATTTGGATCGCATTAAGTGGTTAAAAATTTTCATTTACTTAACCGATGTGACTGAAGAGAATGGCCCACACCGTTTCATTAGAGGTTCTCACAAAGTTGGAAGCAAACCAAAAGACATTCTAAAACGCGGCTATGCGCGTATCCCTGACCAGGATTTAACACCACATTATAAAGCGGAAGACTTTGTAGTGTACTATGGTGAAGCCGGTGCTATGTTTGCAGGCGATACCAAGTGCTGGCATAAAGGAACGCCATTGCAAAAAGACCATAGGTTAGTTTTGGAATTTGAATACACCAGCTCTTTGTTTGGAACCAATTATCCTAAATTACAAGTGAAAGAAAGCAGTGCGGCATTTAAAGAGTTTTGTGCGAAGCATCTGTATTACGCCACCAATATTGAATTTGTAAAGTAATTTCAAAAGCATCACATGAAATCGTCGCTGATACGTTTATTGCAAAATCCTTTCCGTTTTTACAGGGAAAGTATTTTACCAAAGGCGCGTCGGAAATTTCCTATACTTAAATACGGCAGAAGTTTAACACCCAACGAACTTTTATTGTGCGAGCATCTGAGTCGTTACAAAACCAATTGGAATAGCAACAAAAAAGGAGTGGTATTAATGCAGATGGTAGAAGATCATGCCTTCACCATTAAGTTGAGCGCCACAGCCAATTATTTAGCAAAAAAACACAATGCCAATATTGGTTTGTATCATGTGGAATCAAAAATTGAACGACCGGATTATCCCGATTCAATTCTATATAACACCTTTTTTACCGAAGCCTTAGATAAAATTTATTTATCGGTGGGCGGTAAAGTACTTTTTAAAAATTCAGACGAATACAAAGATGCCGCGCTGATACAAAACACCTTTAAACAAATCAAAAGCCAATTAAAAACGAAATACGATGTACTCAACATTTGTATTGAAGACATTAAAATTGGCGATTTATTGTACGATACCTATTTGCGTTTTGCCAATAAAACAACGGTTGACTTTAACGATCCGTTTTTTGACAAACTCTTATTGCAAGCCATACATATTTATTTTACCTCTAAAAAAACATTAGATAATAATAACATTGTGGCTTTGGTGAACTCCTACACCACCTATACCAAGCATGGTATTATGGCACGTTTGTGTTTAAGTCGTAATATACCGGTGTATGTGCCTTTGTGTAGCTTCATTTCCATTGTACATAAAGTATTAAAATCATTCCCTACCCATCGCAATAATCATTTTGTTTACAGCAAACTTTTTAAAGCCCTGGATAACCAAGAAGAAATACTAACCAAGTACAAATCTCTATTCGAAAAACGATTTGAAGGATTTATTGATGGCGCAACCTTTTACATGAAGCATAGTGCCTTTTCCGGTAACGATAATCCCGAATTAAAAGATGTAGATTGGCCTAATACGGTTGTGATTTTAGCGCATTGCTTTTTTGATTCACCACACATTTACCGCGATTTGTTGTTTCCTGATTTTTACGATTGGATGACCTTTACTTTAGATCAACTAAAGCTTCAAACCCATATTACGGTTTTAGTAAAACAACATCCGAACGGATTACCTTATAACGACGAAATATTTGCGCAGTTAAAAGTAAAGTACGCCAATACCAACATTCGTTTTATTGACAAGAAAACCTCGCAATTACAAATATTAAAATCGCGATCAAAAGCCATTATCACCGCTTACGGTACAGCAGCTGCAGAATTTGCGTATCACGATTATCCGGTACTTACTATTTACGATAATCCGTTTACCTCGTTCGATTTTACTCACGTTGCCAATTCGGTAGAAGAATACAAAACCTATTTGGATAAGATTATGCAGTTACCATCCAAATGTAACCGCGATGCCATCATCGAATACTACTACATGCATAATTATTTTTTCCTTAACGGATACGATACCGATTATTTAGGATTTAATAAATACCAGGGTAACACCTACTCCGAAGAGTTCTTAAACGATTTTTTACCAAGCCTTAACAACGCTTATTTTAAAACACTGGATACTTCCATTGCCGATGGCATGAAACTGATTGATTGGGAATACAAAATTTGTGAGGAGGATTACAAATGAGTTTAGCACCCATCATATTATTTGTATACAACCGTCCGGAACATACCGCCAAAACACTGGAAGCATTAAGCAATAACGCCTTAGCGAATGCTTCAACCTTATACATTTATGCAGATGGCGCCAAAGCCAATGCAAACGAAGAGACATTAGCCAAAATAAAGCAGACACGCGAACTCATTAAAAGCAAAAAATGGTGTAAAGAGGTTATTATTGTTGAACGCGAAAAAAATTACGGTCTTGCCAATAACATTTTAAACGGCGTAACAGAAGTTGTCAATAAACACGGAAAAATCATTGCACTGGAAGATGATTTGGTAACAGCGCCTCACTTTTTAAAATACATGAACGATGCACTCAATCAATTTGAGAATAACAAAGAAGTGGCTTGCATCTCGGCATACGTATATCCTATTGCCAATTTACCTGAATTGTTTTTTATAAAAGGCGCCGATTGCTGGGGCTGGGCTACCTGGAAACGCGTTTGGGATCAATTTGAAACTAATGGCAGTACGTTATTACACCAATTAGAATCACGTCACTTAACCAAGGCCTTCGACTTTAACGGTACCTATCCTTATACCGATATGCTGAAAGACCAAATTGCAGGTAAGAACAAAAGTTGGGCGGTGCGTTGGTACGCATCCGCTTTTTTAAACAACAGCTTATGTTTATACCCCGGAAAATCATTAGTAAAAAACATTGGCGCCGATGGCAGCGGCACCCATTTTAGCGTAAGCACGACGGCCTTTGAAACCGAATTATCGACTAAGGCCATAAAAGTAAATGCACTCGAGTTAAAAGAAAACGCTGCGGCCAAACAGCAATTTGCAAAGTATTTTGCCTCGTTAAATGCGTATAGATCAGATACTGGCTACAAACTCAAAGCCTTCATAAAACAATTGGTACCGGAATTTCTTCTAAATCTTTACCGGAAATTAAAGAGTTAAATTGTCTTTTCACCCCCATTATTTTATTAACGCCTGTAATGAAACGCTTGTTTTTGCATTACCTTTGTTACAATGCATACCATTGAACCGTTTTATAATTGGCGCCACCTGTACATTGCTTCCGAAGATGAACAATCACCTTTCTATGGCCGCGATTATAGCGAGTTTGAGTACTCCAATACCATTTACAATTATTACATCCACCCGCAGTGGGACGATATTGGCAGCGAAACCCTGTACATAAAAGTGTTGTTTGCCGATTACGATGAAGGCTTTGCCATTATTGAACTGATTGGCGAATGGAACGATGCTATCAATAACGACATCATGACCCTGAAGCGGGACATTGTTGACGAACTCATTTACGCCGGCATTAATAAGTTTGTGTTGATTGGTGAGAACGTATTGAACTTCCACTACTCCGACGACTCGTATTACGAAGAATGGTTTGACGATATTGGCGAAGAAGGCTGGATTGTGTTTTTAAACTTCAGAGAACACGTATTAAAAGAATTTAAGCGTGCCAACATCGATTACTATTTTATGAGCGATGGCGAATTAAACGATTTCCATTGGCGCAAATTTTCTCCCGGACAAGTATTTGGTAATTTGACAAAGATAATTGGGAAGCGCTTGAGTTAAGAAAATCTATTTACTGCATTGTAAATCTGCTTACAATTCATTATTTTTATTTAGTAAACTAGTATATACGCCAATGAATGGCGCCTATCTGCCCAATGTTAGTTGTATAGGCGAATATTTGTGGTGCCTATATACTAGTTATATGTCAGCGCTAGACTAGAACCAACAAACGACAACAAATGAAAAAATATCTACTAATTATATTGACAATCAATTCAATTCTCGCAAAAGCTCAATGTGATAGCACCCAATTCATTAAAGACGTTAAACAAATATTAAATTTTGCAAAGACTGAATTACCAGATTCGATTGTAAAAAATGACCCCCAATACTATAAAAATTTTGATCGCTTATTAAGCTTAACAGAAGAGAAAATTAATTTTTACAAGAAATGTGATAATAAAAGCTACCTATATTCATTAGCTTATTTGCATCAAACATTTTTTGTCGCTTTTCAGAGAAAATCAACATTTCACCTTCAAAATGGAGAGGGTGTATTCTTTCAAAACACTTGGTCTATCAAAGAAGATTCATTAAATTTTCATGACTTCGTTCTATTTGAAGTATATGAGTACAAAAGAACAGATAGAACCATTGGAGAGTATATTGGATTCAATTATGATGTATTTGATGACAACTATAAATTACGAAGCGGTAAGAGGTATCAAGATTATTTCAATACAAATTTTCATTACTTTTCTAGCATTCCATTACAACACGCCCATGGTGGTTACTTGAATTTGGACGATATCAAAACTACCTATAACTTAAAAAAGACGAAATACATTTTAATTATAATATCTACACTTTCAATACTATTTCTAATTAGCTTAACTGTAATTATAATTATATATAAAAAAATAAAAAGGCAAAAATTAGAAATTGATGCTGTCAAAAATCATCTTCAAGAAAAAAATAATGAGATAAGCGACAGTATAAATTATGCTGAAAGAATTCAAAGAAGTCTGTTAGCCAGTAAAGAGCTATTGACTGAAAATTTGAATGAGTTTTTTGTTTTATTTAAGCCAAAAGACATCGTTAGTGGCGACTTTTATTGGGCTACAAAATTAAGTAATAATAATTTTGCCTTGATTACTGCGGACAGTACTGGACATGGTATCCCTGGAGCCTTAATGAGTATTCTTAATATTTCATGTATAGAAAAAGCTATTGAATCAGAAAAACTTACAGATCCAAATGACATATTTAATCATACCCGAATAAAAGTAATTGAAACTCTAAAAAAAGATGGGAGCGATGATGGAGGCAAGGATGGAATGGATGCGAGTTTGATTTGCATAGACAACACAAAAAGTGAATTAATATATTCAGCTGCGAACAATCCAATTTGGATTGTAAGAGAGAAAGAACTAATTGAATTAAAAGGTGATAAAATGCCCATAGGAAAACACGATTTAGACCATATACCATTTACTAAGAATATATTTAAGCTAAACAAACACGATATTATTTACACACTAACAGACGGCTTTCCCGATCAATTTGGAGGCAAAAAAGGCAAAAAATTCATGTACAAACAATTAAAAGAAACATTAGTTTCTATTTCTTCTAAACCATTGTTAGAACAAAAAGAAACCTTAAATGAGATCTTAAAAACTTGGATGGGAGATAATGAACAAGTTGACGACATTACCATTATTGGAATTAGAGTTTAAATCTTTAGTTAGTCTATCCTATTTAGCAGCAACTTGAACTGTTTGAACTAACTACTTAAAAAAGCGCCGAACATATAACAGCACCTACCAAAAATGCGGGCATTCGGCAAAGCATTTGCAAAAGCGGTAGACAATTAATTAATTTTCGCTTTGCAAATGGCTAAGAAACATTTAGCTTTGTTAGTAAGCTTTTCGGTAGAAAACGGTTTCAAAGCCGCACTTCTGGTAGCTGCAAAACGTTATCCCCTCTGCTTCTTCGTCTCTTTAAATACCGTTTCAATAATGGCTTTTTCAGTGGTATTAAAATCTAAGTGGCGGCGTTCGTAAACGCGGGCTGCGGTTTCAAACATCTTGTCGAGTTTGTAGGTTTCAAAACCTTCGCTTCCGCCCCAGGAGAAAGATGGGATGTGCGTTGGAGGAAATCCTCCGCCAAAAATATTGGCACCAACGCCCACAACCGTACCTGTATTAAACATGGTATTAATGCCGGATTTAGAGTGGTCGCCCATAATTAAACCGCAAAATTGTAAACCGGTGTCTTCCTGTTTTCCACTTGCATACGAGTGTAATTTTACATTACCGTAATTGTTTTTCAAATTACTGTTATTGGTATCGGCACCTAAATTACACCACTCACCCAAAACGCTGTTACCTAAGAAACCATCGTGTGCTTTGTTGCTGTAACCAAAAATAACGGAGTTGTTCATCTCCCCGCCTACTTTACTGTGCGGGCCAATGGTACTTGGTCCGTATACCTTCGCCGCTAATTTCAAGGCACTCTCTTCGCACAAAGCAAATCCGCCACGCACTACAGAGCCTTCCATTACTTCGGAGTTTTTTCCTAAGTAAATCGGTCCGGATGTGGTATTAAAAATAGAAGCTTCGGCTTTGGCGCCTTTCTCTAAAAAGATGCGTGAGCGTTTGCCTATGACGGTATTGGTTTTACTTAAAGGCTGACTTTTTCTGCCTTTAGTGAGTAAATCAAAATCTAACTCTAATGCTTCGCCGTTGCGTTTAAAAATATCCCACACATTTTGTACGGTGAATACTGCGTTAGGATATTCGTTGGATTGTTTTAAAAATTCAAAAGCATTATAAGTACCCGATGCCGCATGAAAGGCTAACAATGTATCACCTTTTTTTAAGCCGGTACCCGGTTTTAATTTCTTAATGGTTTGCACCAGTTTAGCATTCGGTATCAGATTTGAAGCGATGAACAATTTCGCCGCCTTGTTATCATTAAATGCAGAAAATTTTTGCGAGAGGTAAGCTTCAGTACTGTAAGCCGCTTTCGCTTTTAAATGTTTTTCCCATTTTTCGCGGATGGTTAAAATACCGATACGCAGTTCAGATACAGGTCTGGTGTACGTTAGAGGCAACAGTTGTTGCCAGTTTTTTTTATCGTCAACTAATATTAAGTTCATAGTCGTCATTTTATCTTGGTCGCCCTACTTTAATGTTGGCAGGTTCCGGTGAAGGTGTTGCATTTGGTTGTTTGATACCGCCACCGTCGTTAATTTGTAAAACTTTCTGTTCGCCGCACGGACCTTTTGTATCACCATGTGCTTCGTGTGCAGGCCAAGCATTTTCATCAATCTCTATGGTTTGCGCATTGCTTTGTTTTCCGGGAGGTTTATGACAGATGGTTATCTTTTTAGAACCTCCTGTATTGCCGCTGTTACCGGTATTACCACTGTTTCCGGAATTTCCGCTATTGCCACTATTTCCGCTGTTACCGCTGTTGCCGCCACCATTATTTCCTCCGCCGTTATTACCGTTGCCATTATTTCCATTTCCGTTGTTAGCAGGAGCACAAGCGCCTTTGGTATCGCCATGTGCCTGATGTGCCGGCCATGCGCTTTCCGGAATCTCAATCGTTTGTG